>JBEKJV010000022.1:0-38747 GCA_050011055.1 Nitrososphaerales archaeon
AGTGCGGGGGGTGGGATTCGAACCCACGAACCCCTGAGGGACAGGATGCCCCATCCGAAGCGCTGTCGGATCTTGAGTCCTGCACGTTTAACCAGGCTTCGTTACCCCCGCATCAACCCCTAGGTTCGCATCTTGCGATAAAGAACCTATCCGCCATCCGTCATGTCTTCGTTTCCGAACTCTCTCAGGTTACCTCTCGAAGTCAGGCCTGATGCACCGCAGCATTCGCATTACCTAAGCGGCATTTATTCGATTCAATTGAATATAGGAGAGCTTCCCGCTTTCTGCCAATAAACCAAAATTACCTTCGATTCTAGGGGGACTCTCAATTGAAGAGGCTGAGATATCAGCTGGGAACGGTCCCGCAGCCCCAGAGGAATCTCGTGGCGACCTCTTTCATACGACAACCGATCAAAGCTGGCGCCGCAAGGCCAGTATCACGAATCTACGTTATCCCTGAACGTTGCAAGGAATGCAACTTCTGCTGGACCTTCTGCCCCAACGAGGTCCTCGAGCTCTCAGCAGAGACCAATGCGAATGGTTACCGACATCCTCAGGTGAAACCTGGCAAGGAGAACGATTGCATGGATTGTCGGATGTGCACCTGGATCTGCCCCGAGTTCGCGATTTACACAGTCGAGGTGCTTCCAAAACCATGAGCAACACTCCTGGAACCCTTGCTCCCGGGACATACTTCATGATGGGGAATTTCGCCTGCGTGGAGGCAGCGCTGGTTGCTGGCTGCAGGTTCTACGCCGGTTACCCAATAACGCCGTCTTCAGAGATCTTCGAGAGGGCCTGCACGAGGTTCCCGCAGCTGGGAGGGTACGCCATCGAGATGGAGGACGAGCTCGGAAGCATGGCCGCGCTCATCGGAGCATCCTATGCCGGCTCGAAGGTGATGACCGCGACCTCCGGGCCCGGGTTCAGTCTGATGATGGAGAACATCGGCCTCGCGTTCATTCTCGAGACCCCCAGCGTCATCGTGAACGTCCAGAGGGGCGGCCCCAGCACCGGCATCCCCACACTCGTAGGGCAGGGCGACATGATGCAATCCAGGTGGGGGTCCCACGGGGACCTCGAGACGATAGCATACTGTCCGAGTAGCGTCCAAGAGTTCTTTGACCTCACGATTCAAGCCTTCAACACGGCCGAGCGGTTCCGGACTCCAGTATTCGTCATGGCCGACCAGGTCGTCGGGATGATGTCCGAGCGACTGCGAGTTCCGCCACTGGAGGAAGTGGAAATCGTAGAGAGGCAGGTAGCCCGAGTAGATAGATCCGCGGCCCTCCACGACCTTCCGTTCGACTACTCCAAGGACTTCCTCCCGATGCAGATTGCGGGCACGGGCTGCCGAGTCAACATCGAGAGTCTCACCCACGACTCCCGGGGATATCCCAGCATTGACTATTCCGTTTCACAGAAGATGATCGACCACCTACTCGGCAAGATTAGGAACCACGCAAGTGAGATCTGGAAGTGGGAGGAGACGTTCCTCGATGACGCCGAAGTAGCGGTCGTCGCCTACGGGTCGACCGCCAGGTCTGCCCTTTCCGCCGTGAAGAAGGCCCGGTCGATGGGCATCAAGGCGGGGCTGCTTAGGCTAATCACAGTGTGGCCCTTCCCGGACGAAGTCATCGAGAACGTCAGCAGGAAGGTAAACGCCCTCGTCGTCCCCGAGGTCAACTACGGCCAGGTAGTACACCCA
This sequence comes from Nitrososphaerales archaeon, assembly GCA_050011055.1. Classification (GTDB taxonomy): domain Archaea; phylum Thermoproteota; class Nitrososphaeria; order Nitrososphaerales; family Gagatemarchaeaceae; genus UBA183. The sequence continues at coordinate 1,709 of JBEKJV010000022.1, forward strand.
GTAAGGGAGAGCGCAAAGTGCCCGGTATCAAGCGTCAACTGCGCGCCAGGAACGCTCGTCGACCCCAGGAGCATAGTAGACGCGCTGGAGCTGGCGACCTGATGGCCACCAAGGGATCGCCGGTCGGCGGACCAGCAATCAACGTCGAGCGCCACGCGAGAGACGGAATCCTACGGGTCGAACGCCTTCCCCACATCTGGTGTCCGGGCTGCGGTATCGGGATAGTTCTCGACGCCTACACGCGCGCCCTCGCGAAGTCAAATATCCCCCAGGACAAGCACGCCGTCGTTTCCGGCATAGGCTGCACCGGCCGGTTCGCAGGGTACCTCGACCTCGATTCCTATCACACCACCCATGGCAGGGCGATAGCCTTTGCCACAGGAATCGCTGTCGTCAAGCCCGACCTCGAGGTGACTGTCATTGCAGGCGACGGCGACCTCAGCACAATCGGCGGGAATCACTTGATTCACGCGGCCAGGCGGAACGTCGACCTGAACGTCATCATGGTCAACAACTTCAACTATGGAATGACGGGCGGCCAGCACGGAGCCACAACGCCTACAGGCGCCAAGACCCACACTTCCCCCTACGGGAACGTCGAGGCCCCCTTCAACGTGCCGTACCTCATGGCGGCGGCAGGGGCTTCGTTCGTTGCCCGGTGGACGGCCCTGCACGTGACCCAGCTCTACAAGGCGATCAGGCGCATGATGGAGATCGAGGGGTTCACCTTCTTGGAGGTCATCTCCCCGTGCCCCCCGACCTTCGGCGAGTTCAACGGCTTCCCTGACGCGCTCGACGAGATGAAATACTTCAGAGAAAGATCGGTCGTCGACCACAACGTCGACCTGAGGGAGATTGGAATCTCCATGCGTCCGGACGATCGTCTGGTCGTCGGCAATTTCATCGACAAGAGGAGGGCATCCTACCAGGAGCTCCTCAGCGAGCTGAAGGTGAAGGCCGCAGGAGGGGCTCGGAAGTGAGGTGGGAGTTCCGCATTACCGGAATCGGCGGACAGGGAGCGATCAGCATCGCGCACATAATCGGCAGGGCCGCAGTCATGTACGACTCGAGGGAGGCCGTCGTCACCGAGGGTTACAGCCCCTACATCACGGGCGGTTGGTCGAGGGGAGACGTCATAGTCTCCGACGAACAGGTCGACTTCCCACTCGTCACCAGGCTCGACGTTCTCCTGACGATGTACCAAGAGGGCCTCGACCTGAACCTCAAGCTCATGAAACCCGACGGCGTCATCCTGACCGAGAAGAGGCTCGTCCATCCTAAGAGCGCGGGCCCGACCAGGAGGGTCGTCGAAATTCCGGCAATGGAGGCAGCCGAGAAGATAGGCAAGAAGATCCTCACTAACGTGGTCATGCTGGGAGGCCTTTCCGCAGTCTCTCCGGCGGTCTCGCCGGAGGCGCTGAAGAAGGCGCTCGCTGACAGGTTCCCGAAGGCCAAGGATTTGAACGCGAAGGCTCTTGACATAGGCTTCGAGCTGGCCAAGCACTCAGAGGAGGCACCCCACGTTGTCTGAGCAGGACACGATCGTCATCATAGGGGGCGGAATCGCCGGAATACAGGCCGCCCTCGACGCCGCCAATGCCGGCGCGAAGGTGGTCCTCGTCGAGAAGGAGCCGACGATTGGAGGGAAGATGGCTGTCCTCGACAAGAACTTCCCTACACTGGACTGTTCTATTTGCATCGAGTCCCCAAAGATGAGCGACGTCGGGCTCCATCCCAACATCGAGCTCCTCACATGCTCTGAGGTCCAGGACTTGAAGGGCAAAGCCGGAGACTTCACCGTCAGGGTGAGAGAGAACCCAAGGTACGTGACCGATGCCTGCACGAGGTGTGCCGAATGCGTTCCAGTCTGCCCAGTCGGCCTCGAGAACGAGTTCGACGTAGGCATGTCTGCGAGAAAGGCGATCTACATCCCCATCGAGCAGTCGGTCCCCGGAGCGTATGTGATAGACGCCGAGCACTGCCTGAACAGGCCCCCGAACTACCTGCCTTGCAGCCGCTGCACGGACGCCTGCGGTCCCGACGCGATCGACTTCAACATGATGCCGAGGACGCATGAAGTGAAGGCGGCTGCCGTAGTCGTGGCGACCGGCTTCGACCTGCTCAACCCCGAACTCCTGACCGAGTTCAGCTACGGGAAGCACCCAGACATCCTGACCTCAATGGAACTCGAGAGGCTCCTGCAGGCCTCGGGGCCAAGCCTAGGAGAGATAGTCCGCCCCTCCGATGGCAAACATCCTAGAAGCGTTCTCTTCGTCCTTTGCGCCGGCTCCAGAGACCAGAGGTTCGTGAAGTACTGCTCCAGGATATGCTGCATGTACACAATCAAGGAATCGTACCAACTCAAGGATCACGGGATTGAGAACGTCGACGTGGCCTACATGGACATCCGCGCCTTCGGGAAGGGCTTCGACGAGTTCTACGACAGGGCCCGCGACAGCGGGGTGAACTTTACCCGGGGGAGGCCAGCCAGAGTCAGACCTTCGGGAGCCACGCTGAAGGTCTCATTTGAGAATACAGAGACGGGCGAGCTGAATGCCGAGAAGGAGTACGACATGGTGGTACTCGCCACGGCGGCGGTGCCGTCGAGGGGCTCCGCTGCCCTCGCCTCAGCCCTAGACGTCGAGCTGGCGGACGACGGCTTCTTCGAGTCGATGGAGGAGTCGGGCGAGTACGTCACCAGCACAAGAGAGGGCGTCTACCTCGCGGGCTGCAGCACAGGGCCTAAGGACATACCCGATAGCGTACTCGAGGGAGGCGCCGCGGTTGCGAAGGCGCTCACCCACCTGAAGACGAGGTCCTGGCCCGAGCCCCTGAATGTCGTCCCGCTTAGCACCGAAGGCGAGCCCAGAATCGGGGTCTTCGCGTGCCATTGCGGCTCGAACATAGCCGGCGTCGTCGACCTGCCGGAGCTGGTGAGCTATGCAAGGACGCTGCCGAACGTCGTTCACTCGCAGGACCAGACCTACTCCTGCGCCGCCAACACGCTGAACGACATCAGTGGGGTCATCAGGGACAAGGGGATCAACAGAGTCGTGGTCGCGGCTTGCTCTCCCAAGACCCACTATCCGACCTTCCAAGGCTCCCTCGATCGGGCCGGCCTGAACAAGTACCTCCTGGAGATGGCGAACGTAAGGAACATGGATTCTTGGGTCCATAAAGAGGACAGGGCTGGGGCGCTCCGGAAGGCCAAGGACATGGTGAAGATGGCCGTCCTGAAGGCATCTAAAATGAAGCCTCTCACTCCAATGAAGTTCCCGGTCACCCAGAAGGCCCTGGTGGTGGGCGGAGGCGTTGCAGGAATCACCGCGGCGGCGAACCTCGCCCAACAAGGATTCGAGACGCACCTCGTCGAGAGGGGTGATAGGCTGGGAGGTCTGCTGCTCGACCTGGGAGAAGTCGCGCCGAGCGGCGTGAAGGCCGAACTGCTTCTCGGGCTCGATTTGGACAGGCTCCGCAGAAGCGGGGCTTCGGTCCACACTTCGACGCGAGTAGAAAGCATCACAGGCTTCGTGGGAAACTACCACGCGCATCTGACAGACGGCTCCGACCTAGACGTGGGAACCGTAGTGCTTGCCACGGGGGCCAAGCCGTACACCCCCACCGAGTTCGGCTATCCACGAAACGCATCGGTGGTGACCAGCTTGGAGCTCGAGAAGTCCATCGACAGCGTCGGACCACAGAAGAACGTCTCAATCATCTCATGCGTGGGCTCGAGGAACGGCGAGATGGGCTGTTCCCGGTACTGCTGCCAGACAATGATCAACCAGGCGATAAGGCTGAAAGACATAGGAAACAACGTCAACGTGTTCTACAAGGACATCAGGACCTTCGCCAGGTTCGGGGAGGAGGAGTATGAGGTCGCGTCCCGCAAAGGTGTCTCGTTCATCCAGTACCCGCAAGACCTCCGCCCCCAGGACTCGATTAAGTTCGAAGGCGGGAACCTGCTCATGAAGGACGAGCTCCTCGGCATAGAAGTCGAGTTCCCCACAGACCTCGTGGTCCTGAACGTCGGGATGGCTCCTGTGAACGAAGAGGAGGGGGTGATGCACCAGCTAAAGGTCCCTACGGACCAACAGGGCTTCGCTCTGGAGAGCCACCCGAAACTCGGTCCGGCCGAATCCGTCGTGCAGGGTGTGGTGCTGGCCGGGGCATGTCAGTACCCAAAGAGCGTCAAAGAATCTTCGATTCAGGCCCTCGCAGCCGCGGCCAAGGCGTCGACGATACTCTCCAAGAAGGAGATTGAACGGGAACCCTACATCGCAGTCGTCGACCCGGCGAGATGCACGAAGTGCGGGCGGTGCATCCCCGTCTGCCCCTACAATGCAATAAGAGGAGAGCAGGGCAAGAGCATCGAGTTCATCACCGCGATGTGTGCGGGGTGCGGGACCTGCGTGGCTGAGTGCTCGGTGGAGGGTGCTCTCAGGCAAGAGGACTTCACCGATGGCCAGATTATGTCGCAGATAGACGCCGCCCTCGAGGACGGGCCTCAGAGCAAGGTTCTGATTTTCGCCTGCAACTGGTGCTCCTACGCCGGGGCCGACTTGGCCGGAATCATGAAGATACAGTATCCGTCTAACTCTCGAGTCATCAGGACCATGTGTTCCGGGAGGGTCTCTCAGAGACTCGTCCTCTACGCCTTCTCGAAGGGCGCTGGAGCCGTCCTCGTGACAGGGTGCCATCCGGGAGACTGCCACTACATCAGCGCGAACTCTCAGACAGAGAAGAGGGTAACCAGGTGGAAGGTCATGCTCAAAGCGCGAGGCGTCGACCCAGAAAGACTCCAGCTCTGGTGGGTGAGCGCGGCAGAGCCGAAGCGTTTCGCCGACAAAGTCAAGGAGATGGACCGCATAATCCAAGCCCTCCCATCAGAGGAACTCTCGTCCACAACGACGAAGATCAGGATGACGGTGAGGCCGCCATGAAACTGGAACCAGCCTTCACCCAGAGAGTCGAGAGTGTGTCGGACGACAAGCTCTCGCTCTGCTACCAGTGTGGGACCTGTACTGCAGTCTGCCCGGCAGGCGTTCCCGTCAGGAGCCTGATCCGCGGCTCGCAACTCGGCGTGAGGGAATTCGTCATCGGCGATCAGCGGCTCTGGTACTGCGCCACCTGCAAACTCTGCGAGGTCGGGTGTCCTCGTGGCGTGAAGATCACAGACACCATCCATGCTCTTAGGGTCGCCGCATACGAAGGCAAGAAGGTCCCGCAGAAGCTGGAGAGCGCGCTCTGGGGCGTCTACGAGGACGCGAATCCCTGGGGCGGGAAGAAGGCTGACAGAGGCAAGTGGGCCGCGGGGCTGAACATCAACACGGACAAGCCCGCGAAGTACCTCCTCTACGTCGGCTGCGCAACCTCGTTCGACCCAAGGCTCCAACACATCACCCGGTCCCTAGCCTCGATCCTCGGCAAGGCCGGCGTCGACTTCTCGGTCCTTGGAGGTGAAAGCTGTTGCGGGGACGTCGTCTACCAGATGGGTGAGGAGGCCTTCCTCGAAGAACTTGTGCAGGCGAACATCCAGAGTTTCACGAAGTCTGGTGCTGAGGCCATTATCACCATCTCCCCCCACTGCTTCAACATGTTCAGGTCGGTCTACCCGAAGTACGGCAGTGTGCCAGCCACCCTCCACTACACAGAGTTCCTGGCCGGGCTCCTCGACAAGGGGTCGCTCAGCCCAGGCCGCCTGAATGGTGGTGCCGCCGTCACGTACCACGACCCCTGCTATCTCGGCCGGTACCATGGTATCTATGAGGAACCGAGGAAGCTATTGGAGAGCATCCCAGGAGTCAAACTCTCTGAGATGGGCGACAGCAAGGCGAACGCACTGTGCTGCGGAGGCGGAGGAGGGGGGATGTGGGTCGACCAGGAGGGTGAGCGGCCCAGCATGCGCCGGGTGAAGCAGGCAGCAGACACGGGCGCGTCGCAGCTGGTGACGTCGTGCCCGTACTGCATACAGAACTTCGAGGACAGCGCCAAGACGGCCGGCGTTAACATGGAGGTGGTGGACGTGTCAGAAGTGATCGCCCGCGCACTGGGGCTAGACGCAGGCGGAGTGTAGGTTGGCAGTCCAAGTACAGCCGCCTGAGAAGAGAAAGGACATCTTGGTCTTCATGGAACAGACCGGCGGGGCACTAGAAGAAGTCTCGCTGGAGGTCCTGGGCAAGGCGAGGGAGATTGCTGACAGGCTCGGGGTCTCCGTTGTCGCCCTCGTGCTAGGACACGACGTATCAGGAATCGCCGACGAGGCTGCCAAGAGGGGCGCCGACGTCGTACTTCTCGCAGATTCGCCCCTGCTCAAGGATTGCACCGTCGAGGCCTACCTGAAGATGTTGCTCCCACTTATCATCGAAAGGAACCCAGCGATCGTCCTCATCGGGGGGACCCACAACGGCACCAGCCTTGCCGCCAGCCTCGCAGTGCGTCTTGGAGCCGGTTTGATGGCTCACGTGGTGGACCTGAACGTCGACAAGGAGACAGGGACCCTCTTCGGTTCCGTCCCTGGCTTTGGAGGAAGCATCGTCGCTGTCTGCAAGTGCAAGAAGTGGCCGCAGATGGCCACAGTCAGGCCAGGGGTGTTCAAGCCACTCCCGCCCAGAGACTCGCACATCGGTAGAGTGGAGCCGGTCGAGGTCAACATCACGGAGGTCGATGTGAAATGCCGGGTCCTCGAAAGGTCGGTCACAAAGACCGAGGATATCAGTCGGGCCGAACGGATTGTTATCGCTGGACTGGGGACAAAAGGAGACCTAGTCCTGCCGCAGAAGCTGGCGCAGGCTCTTGGGGCGAGCCTCGGAGTCTCAAGGCCCTTGGCCGACAAGCGATTGGCACCGCGGGAGAGGGTTGTCGGTGCCACAGGTTACGGAGTGAATGCTGAGCTCGCCATCGTGGCAGGGGTCAGCGGGGCGGCCCATTTCGTCTCGGGGATAAGGGACGCCAAGACTGTGATTGCGATCAACTCTGACCCGAACGCCCAGATCTTCAAACACGCGGACTACTGCGTGACAGGCAACCTATTCGAAATCATGCCTGAGCTGATCTCGGCCCTTCAGGCATCGAAGGGGAATGACAGATGAAATACGTGGTCTGTCTGAAGGTCACGCCCAAGGTCGAGCAGATCAGGTTCGACGAGGTGACTAAGGCCGTCGCCCGGGAAGGGGTCGAGAACGAGATCAACGACGCTGACAAGAACGCGCTTGAGGCGGCGCTCCTCCTGAAGGACAAGTACGGAGGCTCCGTGACTGTCATGACGATGGGGCCGCCCTCATTCGACCCGTTCCTGAAGCTCGCCGTCGCCATGGGAGCGAACGAGGCGATTCTCCTGAGCGACAGGGGCTTCGCCATGGCAGACACTTACGCGACCTCCCGCGTCCTTGCTGCGGCGCTGAAGAAACTCCAGGAGTACGACCTCGTCCTATGTGGCGAGGCGTCGTCCGACGGCAGCACCGAGCAGGTCCCGGCGAGCATCGCCGAGTGGCTCGGTATCCCCCGGGTGACTTACGCAATCGAAATCGAGGTCAAAGACTCGAAGCTCGTCTCGAAGAGGAGCATCGAAGGCGGTTACGAGGTCGTCGAGACTGGGCTGCCTGCACTGGTCAGCGTCGAGCTGGGGTGCAACGCCCCTAGGTTCCCCGACTTCCGAAGGAAGAGGTGGGCTGAGAAGGAGTACAAGTCCACGGTCTGGGGCATGACCGATCTCGGGTTCAGCCCAGACGAGGTCGGCCTACAGGGGTCGCTGACCTCGGTAGAAGAGTTGAGGAAGATGGCTTCGCCAACGAGGAAGGGCGAGGCCGTGACAGGGACGCCCCATGAGGTTGCGGCCAGGCTCGTTCAAATCATCAATGCATCAGGGCCCTGAGCCACTATTCGATTCGCTCGAATAATCAATTAGGGGTCATCTCTATATGCGGACTAGCCCACTTCTGTCCCCATGCAACGCCGGGCACTCCGGGGTTCATTGACCCTTCTCGAGTCCTTCTCTCCGGACCAGTGGAGCGAGGACGCATACATCAAGACACCTCCATTCGTCACGGAGGACATCGACGGTACGGTCATGATCATACCCACATCTCTCGAGGCCGAGCGCGTTCTCGACCTGGTCAGCCCCGCACTGGGCCTGAAGAAGACGAGGAACGGCCAGCTCTGCTACCTGACCAGCAGGGCGGATACGATCAGGGCTCTCCGGATGTTCAACTGGTATGTCAGGAGGAGCTGGCGTGACAGGGAGCTCGCCATCCTGTGGGCTCTCGCCCACGTCCTCGAAGACTTGGACCGAACCCACCCGCCCGTCTCCGTTCAGTCGATCGCCAGCATGACCAGCTGCGGCCCGAAGCTCGTCTCCGAGGTCATGAATGGCCTGCGCGGCACCGACGACTCTCCGTCGCGGGGAGGATCCTTTGGGGAGTATGTGGTGAACGGCGCGGGCCTGAAGGTGAAGCTCGAAAGCCACCTCGAGGATACTCCGACGCAGACCGAGGAGCTCGTGATGGAGTCGCTCTGCTCGGGGATGGGCTCATCGGTAAACGACATCTACAACCGGGCGTTTCCGCGTGAACTGACTATCGGTGCCGTGTACAAGGTCTCGGAGGAACTCAAGCGCGACGGCTACGTCCAAGCACTCAGACACTTCCGGGTGAATGAGAGGGGACCCATGAGGGAGCTGCTTGGTTCCGACTGCCGCAACTGCTTCTATGGCTACTCGAGCGCGGAGAAGTGCTTCGACGACGCCTTCAGGGATCTCGAACAGATGCTCAAACGCTACTACCAAAAGGAACTCACCGAAGAGGAGCGGACCAGCTCCTACAATGCGATGAAGTCAGCGCCTTTCGGCCCCAAGGTGATTAGGAAGGTCCTCGAAGCGTTGACTCTGATTCACAACATGGACATCATTATGAGCGAGAAGAATGTGGTGAATGTTCTTCGGAAGCTCGAGGACTGGTACGACATCGAGTTCCCTGTCCACCGGGGGCCGGGCGAAGTTGCTTCGAATATTGGCCTCGGGCGACAATAGCGAACGTTCAATAGCGACTTTTCGCCTTCAGATTCTGTGCAGCGCTCCGGTGTGAGACGTTGCTCGGACTGCCTACACTGGCGACCGTATCCTCAACTAAACCGTCTCGGTACGTGCGATTATCCGGGTGGCAGGTATCACAACAGGGGAGTACCAGCCTCCAGTGAATCCTGCGAAGCGTTTGCAAGGGACTTCCAGGTAGAGAGAATTTGCAGCAACTGCCAAGGTTGGTATCCCCTCGACGTGCAGCCCCGCCTAGGAGAGTGCCACACCTCGGGGAGCCCCAATTACGGCAGGCCTATCTTCTGGGACAGGATTTCTAGCGACTGCTTCGAGCAGAGATCCCTCGTCAACACCGAGTTCGTGTTCTGCGAGACGTGCAGGCTGACCGTGCCCTCGAGCGACCTGCAAGGTCACAAGTTGCATGGGCTCTTCGCCGGAGCGGCACAGTTTCCGGTAGATGAGATGCTGGAATTCACCACAGCTGCTGACTAATCCGCATCGCGCCCTACCTCTGGATTGTCGCCACTTTGCTGCTCTTTCTCAGCAGCCTGTGCGACGCTATCTCGATTATGATGTTGCAATAACGCGCCAACTGCGCGAACTGTGACGCGAGGACCCTGGCGTACCCATGTTCGCCTGACTCGAACATCTCGTGAGTAATCTCCTTCTCCATCTTCAGCGTCTCGGCGACTAGGGCAGCAGATCTTTCGATCAGTCTGAGGTCAGAGGTGAGCAGACTCTCGACCGCCGTGTTGAACGCCTCCCCCGCCTTATCGCCGAGCCTCCTGATGTCTTCGACCACCCGCGGGTCCATCTCAGTCCCCTGTTCCTTGAGCCTGATTAGCTCCTCGGCGATGTCCAATATGACGCTCCCTATCTCGTCAAGAGTCTTCGCACAGATCCTGTCCCCAGAAGCATGCAAAGGAGCTTCAATGCCGATGTCCGCTGCGAGCTCCCTCCTGTTCAGCGCGACTAACAGCTGCCTCACTATCAACCAGTAGAGCTCGTCTATCTCGTCCTGGACTCTTCTTACCTCGTTCAGGCTTCCCGTCTTGCTGGCGTCGAACGTCTCCATGACGTCGTCGAGGCTCTTCGCGACGAGGATCTGGAGTCTCTTGATCAGAGAGTCGACCGGGAACTTCGTGGGATCCATGAAGCTCTGGGCGACGATGTGCCTCGAGTCCGACTCAACTACCTCCAGCCCTCGGAGACTCTTGACGGTCTCGATCACCATGTCCATCCTCACCTTGTCCAGAGGCTCCCTACTGGAGACCTCTACGGTATCATAACCCAGGGCGTAGGACCCGACGATGAGCCTCATCAACATCTCGTCGTTCTCGATCAGGTCGGCCTTTATTGTGGCCTTGCTGGACTTTCTCACCTTCGTCGCCGGAATCAACCTCAGCGTGCCGTCAGCGTCTTCTCTGAAAAGAACGCTGTCTCCTTCGGAAAGGCCGATCTCCTTTGCAAACTTCTTGGGTATCGAGACGGCCAGGGTCGAATATCCGACCTTTTGCACCTTCCTCGATTCGTCCATGGCTTTCTATATACTACTACTCACTATATATGCTATACTTTTAAACAGCGGCCCAATCGGCCAATCTGCTAGGCCGAGATACTGTATGAAGAGACACGACTTCTCATGGATGATAGGGGGAGTCCAGGGCAGCGGGGTCGACACCTCCGCGAACATTTTCGCCCGAGCTGCGGCCATGGGTGGCCTCTTCGTATTCGGGAATAGGGAATACTACTCTAACATCAAGGGCGAGCACAGCTACTTCCAGGTCAGAGTCTCGAAGAGTCCGATCAGGTCCCACGTCTACACCGTCGACATGCTGACGACATTCGAAGAGGAGGCAGTTTTCAGGCACGCGCTGGAAGTGAGGAGAGAGGGGGCGATAATCTACGACCCAGATCAGGACTCGAAGAGACTGGACCAGGTGCCCACGATTGAAGCCAACGTGAAGACTATGCTGATTGATGAGCTCGCCAAGGCCGGCCTGTCCGCCGATGTCAAGGGCATTCTTGAGCTGGCCAGGAGGAGGGGTGTCCACATCTATCCAATACCGTACGCCCAGTTGTTGAGGGCAGTCGGCGCCAAGTTCGGTGAGACCTCTCTTAGCACTCTTCAGCGAATGCTCAACGTGATGGCAGTGGCTGCGTCCTTCGCGCTGGTGTCCTACGACGAGAACCTCGTAAAGGGTGCGCTCAAGAAACAATTCCGGTCAAAGCCCAAAGTTGTCGAGATGAACGTCGCGGCCGTCGGCGCTGCGTACGAATACATGAACCAGAAGTTCGCGGGGAGCTTCGCCTACAAGCTGGAGCCCGTGAAGACCAGTGAGGACATGCTCTTCGTCAGGGGCACCTCCACGGTCGCCATGGCCAAGGAGCTCGCGGGTTGCAGGCTCCAGACCTACTATCCAATCACGCCGGCCAGCGACGAGAGCGAGTTCCTCGAGTCCCACGCCGAGATACAGCTAGACGGCTCAGCAGTCCAGGAGAACCCGCAGGCAGCCGAAGTCGCAGCCCTGAAGAACAAGGTCGGCATCACAGTTGTCCAGTCGGAGGACGAGATTGCGGCAATCACGATGGCGATCGGCGGCGGGCTAGCAGGCGCCAGGTCGTCGACTTCCACTTCCGGCCCAGGATTCTCCCTCATGGCCGAGGGTCTGGGATATGCCGGGATGAACGAAGTCCCGGTGGTAGTAACTCTTTACTCCAGGGGCGGCCCGAGCACCGGGCTTCCCACGCGCCACGAACAGGGCGACCTGAGGTTCGCCCTCCATGCAGGGCACGGCGAGTTCCCGAGGCTGGTCCTAGCGAGCGGCGACCTTGAAGAATCGTTCTACGACACCGTCAGGGCCTTCAACTACTCAGAGAGATACCAGACGCCGGTCATCCACCTGGTCGACAAGGCGCTAACAAATTCCGACGCCACTGTAGCCAAGTTCGACGTTAACAGGGTCAAGATTGACAGGGGCCTTCTTGTCAAGGGGCCGGTCACCGACGCCATCAACGGAGAAATCAGACGGTTCCAGCCGACGCCTAGTGGGATTTCTCCGCGCGCGCCGGTGGGAACGAGAGGGGGAGTCTACTGGAACACGGGAGACGAGCACAACGCGCTGGGACACATCACCGAGGACCCCACCACCCGTGACATGATGATGGAGAAGAGGATGGGCAAGATCGACCTAGCCGACAGGGAGATTCCCCTAGAGGAGAGGGTGAACTTCTTCGGCCCAGAGGACGCTGACATCACAGTCGTCAGTTGGGGCTCGACGAAGGGCGCAATCCTCGATGCGATGGAGTGGCTCAAGGAAGACGGAATGACGGTCAACTTCCTCCAGATCAGACTGATCAACCCATTCCCCACCGAGTACGTAGCCAAGGTCCTTTCGAAGGCGAAGAAGGTGGTGGGCATCGAAATGAATTATTCTGGACAGTTGATTGGGATACTGCGCGAGAGGACGTGCATCCCGGTCGGGCAGCTGATCGTAAAGTACAACGGAAGGCCGATGTCGTGTGAAGAGGTCTACGACGCGATCAAGCTGATCGCGGAGGGGAAGGCCCCCAAGAAACTGGTGTTGAAACATGGCACTTAAGCTCTCTGACTTGAAGACGACGGCGCATAACGACTGGTGCCCCGGGTGCGGGGACTTCGGAATTCTCAACGCAGTCCAGATGGCCCTGACAGAGATGAACGTCGACCCCTCCCGCACGGTGGTCGTCTCAGGTGTCGGCTGTTCGTCGAAGGCTCCTCATTTCATCAAGACCTATGGCGTCCACACTCTCCACGGCAGGGCGCTCCCATTCGCTGCCGGCATCAAGCTGGCCAACCCCAACCTAGAGGTTGTCATCGAGGGAGGCGACGGCGACGGCCTGGGAATTGGAGCCGGGCACTTCGTCAACGCCGGCAGACGCAATCTGGACATGTTGTACATTGTCCACGACAACGAAGTCTATGGCCTCACGAAGGGCCAGGCAGCCCCTACCATGACGCTCGGGATGAAGACGAAGTCCCTCCCGCTGCCCAACATCAACCAGGGGATCAACCCCATAATGCTGGCAATCGCCTCGGGCTACACCTTCGTGGCTAGGGGCTACTCGTACGACGTCCGCCACCTGAAGGACCTGATTATCAAGGGCATCCGCCACAGAGGCTTCGCGTTCCTGGACGTCCTGCAGCCTTGTCCTACCTACAACGACATCCAGACCAAGGAGTACTGGGCGGGGGAGGGGAACCTCGACGCCAGCGGCAAGCCCCAGCCCAGAACCTACAGGCTGGAGGAGACCGGCTACGACGGCGTCGTCCACAAAGCAGACGAGGAAGAGATGGAGAGGAAGGTCCAGCAGGCAATCATGAAATCATTTGAGTTCGGGGACCACACACCAATCGGGGTCTTCTACCAGAACGAGTTCATATCTACATTCGAGGAACGACTCACAGCCAGAATGCCCTCCTACAAGACCAACCCGCCTGCGGATCAAGAGATCGCGCACGCTGACGGAACGCCGCTTGCGAATATCGACAAGCTACTCGAAGACATGCGGGTCTGATAGGATCAGGTCCACGGGCTAGGAAATTCCTAGACCCTAAACGACATCGCTTTCCCCGTCTTTTCGGCGCGAGGGAGGATTCGACCGTCGCCCTCCCCTATGCCGCCCGCGCATGGTCGCGTCCTCCAGTTGCTGGTTTCCTGAGAATCTCCGCAGACCTCCTGTGAGGCCCTTGCATGAAGGACGCCGATTTGACACGAGAACGCATATATATGAACCCAGGACCGCACGTCAGTTTGCGCATTAATTGGCGGCGTCTGCCTTGAGCAAAAGGGCATAGCCCCAACGCAATGAGAATGCACGACCTCCAGATGCGCGTACAAAAGTGGAGATCTGACTTGATTGGTTAGATCTGACATGGGTTGTGCTTTACACCTCGCAGAAATGCGTGGTCGTACTCCTCGATAATTGACTCCGGTTGATCCTGCCGGACCCGACTGCTATCGGATTGGGATTTAGCCATGTTAGTTGAGCGTTCCTTGGCTACAGGGGACGCAGCGCACGGCTCAGTAACACGTAGTCAACCTGCCCTGGAGACGTGGACAAACCCGGGAAACTGGGGCTGATCCACGATAGATGACCTCATCTGGAAGGAGAGGTCGTCCAAAAGGCGGCGCGAGTATGCTTCGCGTTTTCCGCTCTAGGATGGGACTGCGGCCGATCAGGCTGTTGGCGGGGTAATGGCCCACCAAACCTGTAACCGGTACGGGCTTTGAGAGAAGGAGCCCGGAGATGGACACTGAGACAAGGGTCCAGGCCCTACGGGGCGCATCAGGCGCGAAAACTTCGCAATGCGCGAAAGCGTGACGAGGCTAGTCCGAGTGCCTTCCGCTGAGGAGGGCTTTTCTCGGCTGTAAATAGGCCGGGGAATAAGGGGAGGGCAAGTCTGGTGTCAGCCGCCGCGGTAATACCAGCTCCTCGAGTGGTCGGGACGATTATTGGGCCTAAAGCACCCGTAGCCTGTTCAGTAAGTCCTCTGTTAAATCCAATCGCTCAACGGTTGGCACGCAGAGGATACTGTTGGACTAGGAGGCGGGAGAGGCGGACGGTACTCCGCGTGTAGGGGTAAAATCCTTTGATCCGCGGAAGACCACCAGTGGCGAAGGCGGTCCGCCAGAACGCGCTCGACGGTGAGGGGTGAAAGCTGGGGGAGCGAACCGGATTAGATACCCGGGTAGTCCCAGCCGTAAACGATGCGAGCTAGATGATTCGATTGCAGTTCGCAATCGAAGTGTCGCAGGGAAGCCGTTAAGCTCGCCGCCTGGGGAGTACGGTCGCAAGGCTGAATTGTCGGCGATTTCTTTCGTCGGCACAGTTCACTTAAAGGAATTGGCGGGGGAGCACCACAAGGGGTGAAGCCTGCGGTTCAATTGGAGTCAACGCCAGGAAACTTACCAGGAGCGACAGCAGGATGAGGGTCAGGCTGAAGACTTTACCTGACGAGCTGAGAGGAGGTGCATGGCCGTCGCCAGCTCGTGCCGTGAGGCGTCCTGTTAAGTCAGGCAACGAGCGAGACCCTTGCCGATAATTGCTAGCCGCGATAGCAATATCGCGGAGGCTAGTTATCGGGACTGCCGCTGCTAAAGCGGAGGAAGGAGAGGGCCACGGCAGGTCAGTATGCCCCGAAACTCCTGGGCCACACGCGGGCTGCAATGGTAGGGACAATGGGTCCCGACCTCGAAAGAGGAAGGCAATCCTCAAACCCTACCCCAGTTGTGATTGAGGGCTGAAACCCGCCCTCATGAATATGGAATCCCTAGTAACCGCGTGTCATCACCGCGCGGTGAATACGTCCCTGCTCCTTGCACACACCGCCCGTCGCTTCACCCGAGTTGGGTTTGGGCGAGGCCGGCTCTAATTGGGCCGATCGAACCTAAGTTCGGCAAGGGGGGAGAAGTCGTAACAAGGTGGCTGTAGGGGAACCTGCAGCCGGATCACCTCCTTAGTTAACGAACTCGGGGAGTACGACTGCGCGCTGCAAAGAGGTAGTATCTAGTAAAGCACGACCTATGAAAGATGCAACATCCGGTCTTCGGATTGGATGTGAAGGGCCAGCGGGCCATCTGTTCGGTGGTCCCGCGATTAAGCCGTGCATAGGGTTCGCGCAAGCATCCGCCGGGATGTTATACTCATCCGTACGCACCGACGCCGTATGGTGGATGACTTGGCTTGGGTGGCGATGAAGGACGTGGCAAGCTGCGATAAGCCCCGGGGAGGAGCATGCAGCCATTGATCCGGGGATTTCCGAATGGGTTAGAACCTGCCGGGATTGCCGCAAGGCGTCCCGGCGATCCGCAAGGATCGCGAACGCTGGGGAAGGAAACATCTGAGTACCAGCAGGAAGAGAAATCAATTGAGATCCCGTTAGTAGCGGCGAGCGAAAACGGGAGAGCCCAAACCGAATCCGTCGCCGAAAGGCGATGGAGATGTGGGGTTCGCCTTCAGCGAATGCGACCCTGGAACCGTCTGGCCGAACTTGTCTGGAAAGGCAGGGAACAGAGTGTGAGACCCACGTAGGCTGTGCGGGACCGAGGTCGTGTTGAAGACAGAGTACCTGGCCTTGGCAGTGGCTAGGGAAGATTGGGGGAAAGCAGCCTCCAAGGCTAAACACTACCCAAGACCGATAGAAAACTAGTACCGCGAGGGAAAGTTGCAAAGTGCCCCGAAAGGGGTGTGAAAAGAGCCTGAAACCATACGGTTACAGACGTGCGCGGCCTGAAAGGGGTGCGATCCTCGAGCGAGTTCCCGCAAGGGAGTTCAATTGAGGGTAAGCGCCCCAGGGTCGTGCATTCCGTCTAGAAACACGGGCCAGGGAGTTAACTGTCATGGCGAGCCTAAGGGTTAGAAGCCCGGAGGCGAAGCGAAAGCGATTCTCCGCAAAGCCGTAAGGCTCCAGGGAGGAGGTGTGAAAGTGCCTTTGAGTCATGGCGGTTTAGACTAGAAACCGAGTGATCGTGCCCTCGACAAGGTGAAGCCGGGCGAAAGCCTGGTGGAGGCCTGAAAGGGTCTTAACGTGCAACTTAGTCCCCTGATCGGGGGCAAGGGGCCAAAAGCCTATCTAACTCGGTGATTGCTAGTTCCCACCGAAGCGGATCCCAGTCCTGTCTCCGTGGATGTTGCTGACGCTGTAGAGCACTGATGAAGAAACAAGGATTCGAAAGGGTCCACTTCTTTTTCAAACTCCGAAGGTGTCAGCGCAAGAGAAGCGGGGAAGCGGGTTTATGTGGGGTAAGCCTCATAACCGAGAGGGGATTAACCCAGACTGGAGTTAAGGCCCCCAAATGGAGGCTAAGTGTCAAGCTAAAGGGTGTCCTTGAGCTCAGACAGCAGGGAGGTAGGCTTAGAAGCAGCCACCCTTCAAAGATAGCGTAACAGCTCACCTGCCGAGCTTAGGGGCCCCGAAAATGGACGGGACTAAAGCCTTCTGCCGATACTCCGGACAACTTGCCTGAGGCAAGTTTGTGGTAGGTGGGCGTAGAGATTGGGCGGAAGCCGGGCCGTGAGGTCCGGTGGACCGATTTCTAGTGCAGATCCTGGTAGTAGTAGCAGCTTAGTCGGGTGAGAATCCTGATCGCCGCATGGGCACGGGTTCCCTGGCAATGCGTCGTCAGCCAGGGGTTAGCCGATCCTAAGTGTATCCTCAACAGGGAGACACGAACCAGGGAAACTGGTCAAAATTCCAGTGCCTTTGACGGACCGATTCCCCGCAAGGGGAGACATCAACTCCGATGCTTTGAGATATGGCGTGCAGAGTTTATCGCTCTGTCTAATCTAACTAGTCGTGGGGAGTGTCGTAATGACGAGAACCACGGCGAGTGGAGAATGGCCGCCCGTTGGGGTGGTTCGCCAGAATCCCGGAGACCGTGAAAACGGAGTGGGACAGGTCCGTCGAAGTCCGTACCAAGAACCGACACAAGTGTCCCTAGGTAAGAAGCCTAAGGCGTCTCGGGGAACCGTAGGTAAGGGAACTCGGCAACTTAGCCACGTACGTTAGCTAGAAGTGGTGCCTGCGTTCGTCATGAGAAATGGCGTTCGCAGGTTGCAATAACAAGGGGGTCCCGACTGTTTACTAAAAACACAGTAAAGCGCAAGTCCGAAAGGATGTGTACGCTTTATGAATCCTGGCCAGTGCAGGTACCTAAAACCCGGGTTCAACTGGGCTAAGGGCCTGTAAACGCCGGGAGTAACTCTGACTCTCTTAAGGTATTAAGGTAGCCAAATGCCTTGTCGGGTGAGTTCCGACGTGCATGAATGGACCAACGAGGGCCCCGCTGTCCCTATCTACAACCCGGCGAACCTACGTAAGGTGGACGAACAGTCCATCAACTTCCATCGGGGAGAGAAGTCCCTGTGGAGCTTTACTGCAGCTTGTTGCTGCGATGCGGTTGTGGTTGCAGAGTGTAGCTGGAACAATGTAACACCAGCCTCTCACGGCTGCGTCGCTAACTCCTACGGGAGGACACCGGCAGGTGGGCAGTTCGGCTGGGGCGGCACCCTCTTGAAAAGATATCGAGAGGGCCCTAAGGTCGGCTCATCTGGGTCAGAACTCCAGAGTTGACGGCAAGGCGAAAAGCCGGCCTGACAGGAAGTTTAAACGCAGAACTTTCTGCAACGAAAGTTTGGCCTAGCGATCATTCAAGTCCTCACTGTTGGGGGCTGGATGTGACAGAAAAGTTACCCCAGGGGTAACAGGCTCGTCGCGGGCGAGAGCTCCAATCGACCCCGCGGTTTGGTACCTCGGCCCATTTGTGGGCCTTGGGGCAACCCGACCTCCTTTATCCAGGACGTCCGAAAGGACGCTTTGGGAAGAGCGGGAGAGGGCAACGCCGAGGGAAGTCCAACGGGACGAAGCACTCCGAATCGTGGAAGAAACGAACATCAGCGACATACGGCGGAAGCAGCGCAAGGACTTGGCTCGAAAGAGTCGATCCTGGTCGCTGCAGACATCCCGGATGCCACTGAGAAGTGAATCAGCGTGAGGAAACGACCTAACCGTTGTGACCCCGTAACGACTGAGCGCGCAGAAGAAATGTGCGTAATGAGATGGCTCGGAGGGCAAGCTCGAGTATCCCGCAAGGGACGCGTCACGTTCCGACGTGTCGCGACATACGCTCGGGTGCGCCACTCAGAACTCCGGTCATCATACGCCGACCCCCCGTTGTGCGCGGGGGTGAAGACATAGTCTAACTCCGGGCGTAAGCCCGGGCAAAGTTGCGATGTCGGCTCTTCCCATCCTGGTCCTGCAGCAGGGGCCAAGGGTGGGGCTGCTCGCCCATCAAAGGGGAACGTGAGCTGGGTTTAGACCGTCGTGAGACAGGTCGGCCTCTACCTGATGGAAGCGGTGGCTCACTGAGGGGAAGCCCTGCCCAGTACGAGAGGAACAGCGGGGCGTTGCCTCTGGCGTACCGGTCGTCCGAGAGGGCGCAGCCGGGCAGCTAAGCAATCGTGGATAACCGCTGAAAGCATCTAAGCGGGAAGCCACTCCCGAGAAGAGTGAGCCTTTCGTCCAAGCTTCCCCCGCAAGGGGGAGGGGAGGACGGAGGAGAGATCCAGTAGAAGACTGGTTTGAAGTAGTCCCAGTGTACGCAAGAAGCTCGCAAGAGCGACTTGTTCAGCTGGCGGACTAACTACCTCTCAACGCAGGATGAGTGATTCCCGGCGGAGGCGCAATGAACCCTATGCACGGCAGCGGTTGCCTTGGGAATCTCTTCGGATGAAAGCCTTAAACGGATTTGTCGAACGGAAGGGTTTGCCTTGAAAGGCCCAATCACCAAGACGTTCAAAGTTTCTCAGACATTCAACGCGCCGAAGGACTTCGTCTTCAACTGGTGCACGGACTTCAGGGAGGACGACTACAAGATGACCGGCTCAGCCGCGAGAAGGCGATTCCTGGAGCGGACAAAGGACAGAATAATCTGGGTCGTGAACTACAAGGACGGCCGGCGGTCGCTGGAAGGGGTCAGGGCAGTCTGGCTCAAGCCTCCGAATTCATGGCACTTCGACACCTGCGGAGACGGAAGGGAGGTGGGCGACTACAGCCTGACCGAGCTCAAGAACGGGAAGACCAGACTCGAAATGGTGTTCAGGGTGACCTATGATGACCCGAGCCAAGTCGAAAGCCCGGCTGATTGGACGAAGGTAGCCAGGCGGAACTGGTCCACCTTCGCCAAGTTCCTCGAGAAAGACTACAAGAGATCCAGCGGCGCCCGAAACCGCGAGTAGACAGGCTCTCGGCTCCGCTGCTGATCATACAAGGGAGGAACGATGTGCGTGACCCGCCGCGTCAGGTCGACCCGCATGAGGCCAAGGCCCGTTCCCTAGGAAAGAACGTGAAGGTGGTCTGGTTCGACACTAGTCACGCTGGCTCAGGCGCTGACATGAAGCTCGCTATTGCCCACCACGAAGTAATGCTTCGCTGGATCTGCTACGTGCTGGTTGCTAAGCGCGCGAGTCATACAAGAGCCTTCCTGACTTGATCACATGGAGGACGTTATTTGGTGCTAGGGCTTCGAGGTCGATGACCGGATTGCCCTTCACGACTATCACGTCCGCTCGGCATCCCTTCCGTAGCGACCCTCGGTCAGGAAGATCAAGACATGCCGCCGCTCTCGATGTCGCGGCCTCAAGCGTCTCTCTGTTGCCGAGATACTTCGCTTCTTCGACGATTTCAAGGTAGTTGCGCCCGTGAGGCCTCTTTGAGTCTCCGACTATGTCGGAACCCGTCACGACCTTCACCCTGTGCTCTTTCACGGCCACCATGTCGTACGTGAAGTGCCGCTTCACCATCTCCTCCCTCGCCCTGCTGGAATGAGATTGGCCCATGTACGCAGCCATGTATGTGGTCAAGGTCGGGACGTAGTAGATGCCCTTCGCCGCTATCGCCTTCACTGTGCGGGGCGTCAGTCCGAGACCGTGTTCTATCGAATCGACGCCCGCCTCTATGACCGTGAGCAGGGCGTCTTCTCCGTACGCATGGGCGGCGACCTTCAGTCCTGCCCTGTGAGATTCGTCGACGATCGCCTGGACCTCGTCCAGCGTGAAGTTCTGCCTGACCTTGGCGCCGCGGGAGAATGCCCCTGATGCGTAGAGCTTAACGACGTTGCCTCCGTCTCTGACGACCTTTCTGACCGCCCTGCGGCAGTCCCAGGGTCCATCGCAGAAGTAGGTGTACGAAGCGAGTCGCTGAGCTATTCCGAGCGGAAAACCTGGAGGGTCGTCGTCACCGCCTGTCTGCGAGAGTGCCCTCGAGCACGAGACTATCGTCGGACCGTCGATAGCCCTTTCCTCGACCGCCTGCGCAAGGTGCACGCCACCCTTTGAGCCGAGCTCACGGACTGTCGTGAAACCCGCCCGCAGGAGCGTTCTAAGATCATGCGCGGCTCTGAGAACGGCCAAGGTGTCGGGGACGCTTGCCCAAGATGTCACCCCCTCTCCCTGCGATGAGTAGAAATGCAAGTGAGCGTCGATGAGTCCGGGAAGGATGGTCGTGTTCTCACGTTTGATCACCTTCGCATTACGCCCTTCTTCGACAGAGCCTCTCTCGCCGAACCCGGTGATGACGCCAGCGTCCGTATCGATGGTCAGGACCGCGGCTCGGTGCAGTTCCCTTCCGTCGAACGCCCTCCCCTTCAAAACCAAGGTTGGCAATGGGTTACTTCCGAAGTCCGACTGGGGACGAGTGGCAGAAGAACGTTACTGACGGGCGTCAGCACGGCATTCCGAGCCGGAAGTAGTCGGTATCTGGCCGTATCTCACCTTGACGGTTTCCTGATTTCCGGCTCTGACACACTCTTGCCTTGGGTTGCGGGGGGCTCTGTTCAATCGTCAGCTCGTTTCCTCCCCGTTGAGTGTCGGCTCTTCGAAGTGGATTTCGTTCTTCGTTTCGATTTCGAAAACTCGTTAAGGGTTTGGACACTCGAATCCAATTTCGACACAGACTCTTCCAGAGATTCCAGAAGAAGTGAATTCAATCTCTGTTGCGCGGTAATCAGTCTCGTCTGTTGGTGATGCATCTCACCCCACCAAGAAATCAGATCGCCTTGGTCCCTGGTAGGTTCGACAAAGGGGCTCGCTCCCTGCTCCTTGAAGTGCGCCATAATCTCAGCGATTCGGAGCTCAATCTCTGCAACTACGGCGTTCATCACAGAAATGTCTCTTTTCAATTGATCACTTAATCTTGGCCACTCCTCACGCACGTAGGCGATTGTCGTCTCTCCTTTGTCCTCGGCCTTTGTCGTGTTCCCGCCCTTCATCTGTACCTCCCAATCACCCTAAATAACAACCACCTTGTGCTCTTTCGAACGAATGAACTCCGACGACGCTGGAGAAGGCCGTGCCAGACTTTACAAGTGGCTCACTGTACTTATGCTCGCCATCATCGCTGTAATCGCCGTTCTCGCCCTCGCTTGGGTGATACTCCAGTGGTCCATCGCCGAGTCGGTATACTCTGCCAAGGCCGGCCTCAACTGGTTCGGGATTGCTTTCTACCACGATTACACATTCGTAGCGGCGGGCCTCTTCGCGCTGCTACTCGTGTACCCCAAACCTGGGGGGAGCGACCTCTGGAAACTCGGAACCGTGCTCTCTAGGTACATGAGGCCCTACGAGGCCGAACAGGGAGGGATGCGGGTCAGCGAGAAGATGAACATCTGGCTCTGGGCCCTGTGGCAGACGCTCAAGTGGGCGATAGCCTTCTACGCCTTCGTGGCTTCTGGCGGCTTCCCGCTCCTCGGTTCGACGATGAACCCCATCATGATGATGACTATGGGCATGGGGAGCTGGGCAGATGTCACACGGGTCTTCGTACTCCCGCTGGTCCCGGCCTCCGGAGCCGGGCTCATCAGCCTAATGCCCTCGATGTCCATCCAGTACGCCGTCATCTCCTACGCGCTCTCCGCTTTTCTCCTTGTCTTCGCCGTTCGAACGCTCCTCCGCCTACTGGCCAACCTTGCCACAAGGAGAAGCGACATCTGGATCAGGAACCTGCTCACCCTGATCGCCGCAATCCTCCTTGAGGCCATATTGGGCGCCCCCTACTGGCTGATGAACATAGCCACTCCCTACGTCTACGGGATTGTCTGGGCCGCCCTCCTTCTCACTACTGTGGGAATCGTCTTCTTCTCGAGGAGGAATGCACAGGCACCGAGACTGAAGCTCCTCAAGGTGGTCGCGGTCGTGTTCGCGGTGCTGTTTATCGTTCAGGTGGCCGCCGGTGCCTTCTACTTCTTCAACTGGAACAACAACTACCTTACATATTCGTGGCATCCCCAGACCCAGAAGCAGATCACCGTGACAAGATGGTCCGCTGGTCTGGGTGACATCCAAGTCAACAACATCACCAGCCTCCCGACGAGCAACCCGACGACGACCCTCAGCCTGGTCCGGCAATGGGACCAGCAGGCCGCAAAGGTCACCAACACGAAGGAGATTGGCGCCTACAACTGGATGGGTCTGGCCAGCTCCGAGATTGTCTTCTACAACGGCACCGAATACTGGGTCTCACCTACGACCCCCACCTTCCCGTCGACCGACTGGATCAGCGAGCACCTCATCTACACCCATGCTGCGAAGGTCCTTGTAATCAACACCCACAACGGGTCCGTGATACCCGTGACCAGTGCCTTCGGGATTGCCTCCGAACCCCTCATCTACTACGGCGAAGGGAACGGCTTCAACCAGAGTGTGTACGTCCACATACCGGGATACGACGAAGTCCAAAACGTTTCGTACAGCGGCGCGCCGGACTACGTGCTGAGCGGCTGGCAGAAGTCGATGTGGTTCACATTCGCCGAGGGGCAGCTCGGTTTCGCCTTCTCCGGCAAGTCGATAGACATGCTGTGGAACAGGAACATCTTCACCAGGGTCGGAGACGTGCTGATTCCCGGCCTCACCATGGACCCCTCGGCGTACGTAGTGTCTGACGGGAAGAACCTCTACTACGCGGTGCAGGTCTACATCAACTATCCCCTGCAGTCGGGCTTTTCAGCGAGCCCCTACCTGAGGTTCTTCGGCGTGGTCCTGGTGAACATCCAGGACGGCACGATGCAGGGCTACACGGTCTCTAACCTGCTGGGGACCAATTCCTCTGACTTCATCACGCAATTCTACCAGAACTATTACAGCAGCTGGTCCGCTCCTCCTGCCTGGCTGGTCCCCCAGCTCAGGTATCCAGAGCAGCTGCTCGGCACGCCCACCGTCCCCGGCCAGCTGGACTACGATTTCGTCTACCACGTGAGCGATCCGTTCGTCTTCAGGGGCGGTACCCAGTTCTACGAGCGGGTTGGGAATGGCACCGTGCAGTACATCCCCTTCGCCGTCGGGGACGAGACGTACTTCGTCGGCATGCAGCTAGCCCAGTACCAGGGCATCGTCAGCAAGAACCTCGGGGCGCTCTACATAGCCTACGGCGGGGACAGATTGGGGCAGATCGACCTCTATCAGAACCCCTCGGCGTCGGCGCTGATTATTGGCCCCACTGCCGCAGAGAACGCCCTCACCACCAACCAGCAGGTGAGGACGCAACTGACTCTACTCCCCACGTATAGGTTCGGTTCCTACCTGCTCTATTCCGTCGGAGGGCAGCTCACCTATTTTGTAGCCGTGTACATCAACCCCGGTGCCACCGGCGTAGTCACTAAGCTGCCTTTCATGACGGCGGTCAACCCATCCACGACTGCCGTCGGGGTGGGCCTCAACGCCGCGGCGGCCTTTGAGGACCTCGGAGGGAGCAACTCCATGAACACAACGACAATAACCAGAGACGCCCTGATCCATCAGATAGACTCCTCGTTCACCAAAGAGGGCTACAACTTGGTCAACGCGACGTCCGTCAATCCCACAGTATACGTGAGTGTAGGTAGCGTGTCTCTCAGTGCAGCTGGGGCGATTGACACTAAAGCTCAGGTGGCCAGCCTGCTCCAGACCTACGGACCCAGGAGCGTCGACCATACTGTCTACGCCTGGACCGACAGCTCAGGCAACGTCAACTTCGGGTTGCTCAGCGTCCCCACCTCAGGAGTTACGTATCTGTACTACGTTACAATCAAACCGTGATCGGTCGAATACTAACGACTGGCGAGGAGGATGACGAACACAAGGATGACCGCTATCAGCCCGATGACGATTAGCCGGAGCGCCCCATTTCGCTCCAGAATCATGAATGTCGCATTCATCTGCGCGAATGGACTCCTTGAGTTGAGCAGTTTCACGAGCTCCAATGCCTCCTCATAGACGAACTTCCCCCCGTCGACTGCGATGACGTTATCGTCTCTCAGCTGGAAAGTGTGTCCCTTGACTGCCAGGGGCAGGTGCGACCTCCTGTTGACCCACTCGCGGAATTGCTCTTCGCTCAAGATTCCCCTATCATCTATCCCGTAGAAGCTTTTCTTTTCTCTCTTTCCTCTGATTGCGGTCACGCTGGAAGCTTTCGGGCGACCGGTTCAACTCGTGCAGCACCTGCGCTGCGTAAGCAGGCCCAAGTTCAGCTTCTACCGGAACTCGACCGATTCCGTATCCTGCCTGTCATTCTACCTACCTTGTATTCCGCGTCATGAGGATTGTCAAGCCTGTTATCGACCCTCAACGCGATGTAAATGCGCTTTGCCCCCATACTCAAGATTGCATCGTGCGCCCTTTCAAGAGTTGTGATTACCTTGCCTAGGTCGTCCGTCTCGATTATGGTAGACATCGCCGTCGGTTGGATTTTCACGCCCTTTACTTCTGACATCGCTTCGAACGCTTTCTTGACAAAGTCTCCAACGCTCGTGCCTTCACCAACGGGGAAGATGGTCAAGTCTGCGATTATCGCCTGCCTCTTGTTTGCCATAGTGGATCATTGATTTGGCCCGCGTATATCTGCCCTACTCTGAAGGCGCCTGCAAAATCCTTTGCCCAGTCAGGAGGTTGGAAGAGAAGAGGTCTGATCACATCTCAACCACATCAGGGCAAGGCAACCCTCTGGTGTCGAACCATCGTTCTTGGCGAAAGGAAGAATCTCACCTGCTCTCACATGCGTTGTTGGTAACCTCGGCCGTCGAAAAAAGAAAGATTTCGGGTCCTAGTTGTCATCTTGATTCTAATCCTACCACACAGATTTTTATGGCTCTCATGGCCCATCAAGAATCAAGACCTTAGCGTGTTCGTTCATGAACGCACCGTCTACGGGTCGAGTTCCTCAGAGTCTGAGAAATGGTTGCGTCTCCAAGCCAACTCCTATAGGGAAGAAGTTGCTACGAGTCTTCGATGGGATAGGGAGTTGATTTGACACTTGGTTGAAATCAAAGCGGTGCACGTGGTTCATGCAACCTGGTGCCCACATTGCCGCCCGACAACGGTCGAACCCATACAGAAAGCCTCGGAGGAACTTGGGATACCGTTCTTCTCGTATGATATCGACGTTCCAGAACAGGAAAAGAAGGCTGATGAACTCGTCCGCGAGTTTGGTGACTGGTCGGAAGACTACTTGATACCTCAAGTCTTCGTAGAGATGAGTGGGGGGAAAATGCGTCATGTTCTCACTGGACGCTCTGAAGGCGTAGACTTGACAAGAAGGGCTGTCAACGACCTACTAAACGGCCCGCTGTTCGCGAAGACTGGCAGGCATGTCAAACGATAGAACGCTGACCGTTTCTCAGTTCCTGCTCAGGGCGAAATGAGAATTCAGCTTGATATAGTGGAGGAACACTCTGAATACTATGCCCGGGGTTGGAACGTTCTTCCGGCATTGTCCTTCTTGCGGAAAGAGATTCCATGTGAAGGTTGTCGGCGAAAAGCTAGTCGGAGAAGAGCTAGTCGGAGAAGAGATTCGGCCTGGCGTTCCTGCAGAGTTCCATCATGCGGTCTTGAATATCAAATCCATTGCGACGAGCCGACGTGATGAATCAGGCGTTGCCGGTCCACTCGGAGCTGAGGGGGACCAAACCGTTGCAGGTTCAGAGACCTTTCAGTACTCCTTCAGATGCCAGCACTGTGGACACGGATGGACGGAGGAACACTTTGAGAATTTGAAGTTCAGAATCGGGGGGGAGAAGAACTACACTGGAGACTAGTCGAGTAGAGGCCGAGTTGAAGTCGCTGCACCTTGCACTGTTTGAGGATCTGCGGCCCGCCCCACCTGTGAATGGCCCCGCCGACTCCGCCTCCTCCCATTAGGCTCGAATTCGCTGCATTGACTACGGCGTCGACTTCCTGGTCGGTCACGTCGCCTAGGGCGATGCTGACCCGAGTCGTTCGCCAGCTATAGGATATGCGTCCAGAAGAGACGTGAGCGTTTCCTGATTCATTCTCAGTAGTACCTTGCGGCAAGGTAGTCTGTCAGTTCCAAAAGGAGAGACTTCGCCCTGCTCTCGGGAACCGAACCGAGAGCGTCCTTGGCCGCCCTTGTGTAGCGCAGCACTCTCTCGCGGGCGTAATCCACGGAGCCGCTCTTCTCTAGCAATTCCTTCAACTTTGATTTTTCATCGCTACTGTACGGACCCGATCGATTTAGGAGGCTCAAGATGAATCTCCTATCATCACTCGAGCAGTGGCTTGCGCAGTGAATCAGAACGATGCTTTTCTTCCCTCCCCTCAAATCTGTGAAGACGGGTTTGCCAAGTGCCAATTCACTCCCGATTAGGTCGAGCGTATCATCTTGGACTTGGTATGCCATGCCGAGAGCTTCGCCGAACCTGCTGGCCAACGACGACTGTTCGTCGGAAGCGCCTCCGATCATTGCCCCGCTCGCGCATGGTGCGCTGAGCAGAGTCGAGGTCTTCAGCCTGATCATTTCCTCGTAGTCCTGCTCTGTAACCTCAGCTCTCTTGGTCATTTCAAGGTCGAGGAACTCTCCCCAAGTAGTCGCCCTGCACGCTTCACCGACCAAGTCGAAGATCTTTGCTAGCCTGCCGCTCTCCAGGTTGCTGTACCTTGCGATCATTTTGGGAACATTGAACAGCAGAAGGTTTGATGCGAGTATTGCATTTGAGAGGCCGTGCTTGGCTACTATGGATTCTGTTCCCCTCCTCATGTCAGAGTGATCTATGATATCGTCCTGCACAAGGGCGCTTGCATGAGCCAGCTCGTATGCGACCGCTAGCGGAATTGCAGGTCTGTAATTCCCAGAGAACACTTCGCACCACAGCAATGCCAGGGTGGCTCTCACCCTCTTGCCGCTGCCAGATAGTGCGTCGGCTGCGGCGCTCTCAATCGCGGTCGAGTGAGGAGGAGGGTACAACTCCTCAATTTGCGAGTTTACTGCATCCAGGTAATCCTTCAGCCATGGTATGCTCTCCTGCACGGACATACCAAACACGTAGCACAGGGTCACATAATACGTCTATTCCCTGCGAAGCAAGCGTATGATGCTGAAAATCCAACACACGACGTCTAGTTCTGGTCGCCCTTCTGCTTAACGAACCACACATGCACCGGTTATCAAATTCAGCATGATACTTCCGACTGACTCCTCGATATGTCCCCCTGGCGTCCATCGATGCCGCGTTCCGCAAACCCCCTCCCCAATCCCGGAATTCGTTCCTGTGACAACACTTGCTCTCACTTCCATTGAACGAGCGCCTGAGTCATCCTTCTCGGGAATCAGGCTGCTCCGACCACCTCCCTTCCTGAAGATCACAGGGAGACACCGGTGCAGACCCTCTTCATCGTCGGGTCGAGTGCTAGAGGAGTGATGAGCCTTGGCTCAGGACAAGGTTACACATAGTCGAACATCGGTTTCCTGTCAGGCGACTTCGGAAACTCCGGATACTTGAGTCCAGCCTTCCAATCCGCGAGCATCCAGCCCTTGAAGAGGGTCTTCTGATCGTCGGTCGCGTTCTCGACGGGTCGGATCCTGTACTCGAAGACAGGCCTCTTTCCGGCCTGTCCGTTCAGCTCCATCAACTTCCCATTCCTCGCGATGGTGAGGCTCAGGCTTCTTCCTGGCTTCATCGTCTCGATGTAGAAGGAGAGCTTGTCTGAGCCCATCCTGAATCCCCCAATTGCCAAGACCTCGTCACCGACGGCGAGCCCCATAGTCTCTGCAGGAGATCCGGCTAATTCTGTTGCGACCGTCGTCTTGGCGCCCTCGGATTTCAGTCTCACGCCGAGGAAGCCTTTCTCCTCCACGCGCTCCTCCTTACTAGTCAGTCTGAGACCAACGTATCCCAGATACTGGTCGTAGTCGATGTCCTTCCTTCCTCTGACCCTGCCGTCGAATATCTCTTCGACTTGGGCACCACCTAACTCGATGCAAGCCACTTCGAACTCCCTGTCGGTGTAGCTCCGGTTCCCCCTAAGAAAGACGTCGTTGTAGAGCTTCCTCATCACATCGTCGAGGCTCCTGCCGCCACGGCTCGTCCTCCTTATCGCCATATCCAGCAACCATCCTATGACTGCGCCCTGCGTGTAGTATGACGAAGTGACGTTGGGTGAGTTCTCGTCCGGTTTGTAGAACTTCGTCCACGTGTCGAAGCTCGCCTCCTCGGCGCTCTGGTACCTGCTGCCTGGCATGGACTTCAAAATGCTGACGTTTGTGACGAAGGCGTCAAGATACTCCTCTACCGAGTAGAGGCCCGAGCGTCTCAAGATCAGGTCATCGTAATAGCTGGTGATGCCTTCCGCTATCCAAAGTGATTTCGTATAGGTCTCCACAGAGTAATCGAACGGCCCGAGCCCTGCCGGCCTCAACCTCTTTACGTTCCAAGCGTGAAAGAACTCGTGCGAGAAGAGCCCCATCGCCTGGTCGTACTCCTCCTTGGGGACCATCCTCAGGCGAGGCGAGAAGCACATCGTGCTGTTCAGGTGCTCCAGCCCTCCTCCTGTCGTGTCTGTGAAATTGACCAGGAAGACGTACCTTTCGTACGGCACGTGGCCGAAGATTGGCGTGGTCTGCCCTACGATCCCTTTGACATCGCCAACGAACTTCTCCAGATCAATCGGGGCTGACCCGAAAATAGAAACGTCGTACCTGACGCCTGCAACCTCGAACGAGCGCACCTCCTGGTTCCCGACCTCGAGTGGCGAATCAACAAGCACATCGTAGTTCGGCGCCTCAAACTCCCATTCCGAGACCCGCTGGAGGCCAGTCGAGACCACCTTCCATTCGGGTCGAGGAACCAACGCGAGTCTAACTGGCATACCCTGCATGCCTTCGGGGTAGAGGAACACGCTGGCGCCGTTGATCAATGCGTGCAGGTTATCGACGTAGCTGTTTGCGACATTATAGGCAAAAACGTAGACGGGGTACTCGACGCGGAGCTTCTCGGAGCCCTCCAGTGCGACCGACCACAGGTCCTTCTCGAGCTTCGTCACCCTGAGCTCCCTGCCGCTGTTCGCGTCGAAGGCTTTCACTTCTGTGACGTGACGCGCGAAGTCTTCCACCAAGTAGTGTCCGGGTGTCCAGACGGGCATCGCCAGCCGGAGCTCGCTTGTGTGCCTGCCTGGCGGGATTGGGATTTCAATCATGACATCAAAGTAGTGCGCGTTCGCTCGAGCCATTGAAACAGTGTACCGGATGAAGTCCTGGGGCAAGACCGACCCGCGCTCGCATCGACGCGACTTAAGCTTTGGCGAGAAACACTCAGGGCGGTGCATGACGGGCTCGCCATCCGAGAATTCCACGGCCCTATTTCCCTCACGGCTGCAATCAGGACTTCAGGTGGCCTGGCTCATTGCTGTCTAATGATGCCCGAGCACTGGATGAGGCTTGTATGGCTCCTCGAGCCTTTCCACCTGGTCTTGCGTCAGTTTCATGTCCACGGCTTCCACCAATTCCTCTAACTGCCCGACGCGCGTCGGACCGACTATCGGAGTCTTGACGTCTTTCTTCCCGAGGAGCCAGGCCAAGGCAATCTGCGCCGGTTTGGCTCCGCGCTCCTTCGCGATTTCCTCCAGCCTTTCCAAGACGTCGAAGTCTTCGGGTCTGAAGAACCTCTGTTGGATCAAACTGTCCTTTTTGTACCGCAGGCTCGTCGGGCGACTGTTCCTCTTGTACTTCCCAGTTAGGAACCCCCTGGCCAGCGGACTCCAAGGCATCACCGCTATCCCTTCCTCTCTGCAGAGGGGGATCATCTCCCTCTCTTCCTCCCTGTAGACCAGATTGTAATGGTTCTGCATCGTCTCAAACCTCACCAGGTGTAATCTATCGCTGACGCAGAGCGCTTTCGCCAGCTGCCACGCCCACATGCTCGACGCCCCGACGTGGCCGACCACTCCTTCCTTTCTCACAGCTTTTGTGAGTGTGCCAAGCACCTCTTCGATGGACATCTCGTAATCCCAGCGGTGGATTTGGTACAGATCTATGTGGTCTGTCCTTAGATGTTGAAGTGACATTTTCAGGCTATGTAGCAAGTGCTTTCTGCCCAGCCCACGTTCTCCTGGCCCCGTGCCCGTGGGAAGGCCGACTTTCGTGGCTAACACCACGTCATTCCTCCTCCCCTCGAGTGCTCTCCCCAGAATCTCCTCGGACCTTCCGCTGGAGTACACGTCGGCGGTGTCGAAGAAGTTGACACCGAGGTCCGTTGCCCTGTCGATTACCCTCTTCGAGTCTTCGTAGTCAAGGGACCATTCGTACCCCTTCGATGTCGGTCCGCCGAAACTCATGCACCCGATGCACAGCCTTGAGACGTTCAGGCCCGTCGTCCCAAGCGTGGTGTACTTCATGCCTGGACTGAGAGCACGGTCTTCGGTTAAACCTTCCAGAGAAGTCAGCGATCAAAGGGACCTGCGGAGGATCGTTTGCATGGACTGGATGGTCGCGGGACATGCTCTGCCGAATGCGAGGTGAGTGGCTACCGCCAGGACAAGCTCTGTCACTTGCTCACCCACCCCTTCCAGTCGCCGTCTCTTGCTCCGTGGACCATGATTACATGCGTCTTGAGTTCGTCCTCCGTAGCGCATGCGAACCCGCAATAGCACTTCGCCATCCGGAGGCCACCTTAACATCATCAAGTAATACATTTTCTCAACCACTCCTCCGCCTGACCCAGCCAAGACTAATCTACGCAGGTCCCCAAGCCAAATCGGTTGACCCATCTTGACCTGGGGACCCGCAGAATAGAGTACTCGGTAGTCAGAGGGGCGAGCAAGCGGTACACCTACTTCAGGTTCAGACCAGACATGACCCTTGAGGTCTCAGTGCCACGTGGGAGAAAGGTCGACGTCGAAGCGATGATCAAGGAGCGGCTCTCCTGGATAGACCACGAGTACGCACGGGCGGCGAACGCCATGAGGATCCTTGGCTCAGACCGAGTGATGTTCGGAGGCCAGTACCTGCGGATCGCCTACATCGAAGATGCAAGGGATGAGCTGGTGCCGAGCCTGACGTCGGGCGAAGTCGCAATCAGGACCAGCGACAGGCGGCGAGTCAGGGAACTGGTACGGCGCTGGTTCCTCAAAGAGACCTCGACCTATGTGGTCAGGAAGGTCCGCGAGTCCTCCCCCTTGCTAGGGGTCAAGCCCAGCCGCGTTGACGTCAGGGAGATTAGTAAGTGGGGGTACTGCACGCGAGGAGGCAGGCTATCCTTCAGCTGGCAGCTCATCGCCCTGCCAGAGAGACTTAGGGAGTACGTGGTTCTCCATGAGCTCACGCACCTCGTCGAGTTCAACCACTCTCCCGCGTTCAAGAAGAGACTTGCGTCCGTCTGCCCCGATTTCAGGAGAAGGGAAAGAGAACTCGCACAGATCGTGCCTTACGACCGCATGGTTCTCGAATGACTCGCCGCAGGCGGGAAATGGCTTCGGTTCGATAGTCTCGCGTTTTTCACTACCCTGTTGGCGTACCCATCTCAGCGTCAAATGCCCCAGTTCTAGCGTGACCTTTCCCCTGTGTGAGTTTCACATGCTCTCAACCCAAAGCGAGTCCACCGATGGATTTTAGTCTGGGTCCTGCCGGGTGCGGGACAGATGATTCCCCAAATGCTCGCTCTGGGCTCGACGGCACCCGATTTCGACCTGCTCGGGGTGGACGGGAAGATGCACGCACTCGCGTCCTTCTCCGCGAAGCCGGTTCTGGTCGTGATCTTCTCGTGTAACCACTGCCCGTACGTCAAGGACTACGAAGACAGAATGGTAGCTATCCAGCGGGACTATGCCTCCAGGGGTGTCCAGCTCGTGGCCATCAACTCCAACGACGAGAAGTCCTATCCGGAAGACAGCTTAGCCCAGATGGTCGTAAGGGCAAAGGAGAAGGGCTTCAACTTCTCCTATCTGAGGGACCAGGCCCAGAGTGCCGTGGAGCACTACGGGGCGGTCTGCACACCTCACGTCTTCGTGTTTGACAACCAGAGGAGATTGAGGTACAGGGGCAGGATCGATGACTCCCGTGACCCTCTGAATGTGAAGTCGCCTGACCTTCGCAATGCGCTCGACGACCTGACTGCAGGAAGGGATGTCAGAGTTCCGGACACTAGGCCGTTCGGATGCAGCATCAAGTGGATGGCGTAACTCCCTACCGTCCTGGCCCTCTTGGGTCGGCACTACTCCGACTTATGCGAGGAACTTAGTCTCGTAGTACTTCATGAGCCTATCAGGGTTGTAGGCCTCACCGAAGATCTTCATCTGGAGGTCTTTGGGGGAGTAGACAGCGCCCCACTTGTGGATATTGGTTTGCAGCCACTTCCTCAGATGCATCAAGTCTCCCTTCCCGACCGACTTCCTGACCACCTCACCGTTTCCCATCTTGTGCCAGATCATGCCTAGGACTACGTTCCCCAGAGAGTAAGTCGGGAAGTAGCCCAGCATCCCTCCGCTCCAGTGGACGTCCTGCAAGACCCCTTCTGCATCGTTCTTCGGCCTCATGCCGAGGTAGTCTTCGAACGTGTCGTTCCAGACTTCGGGCAACTCCGAAACTGAGACGTCTCCGCTAATCATCTTCTTCTCAATCTCGTACCTGAGCGCGATGTGGAGGTTGTATGTCAGCTCGTCAGCGTCGACTCTTATCGGGCTCGCCCTTACGGTGTTGAAGTAGAGGTAGAGCTGTTCAGGACTGTAGCGGGCTACGAACGGGAGGTTCTTCTTCAGTAGTGGGTTGACGAGCTTGGTGAACTCCCTGCTCCTTCCCACGACGTTCTCCCAGAACCTCGACTGCGACTCGTGGAGTCCGAGAGACGCTCCGCGGGCCACAGGAGTGAACCTGAGGGTGTCGCCTAGCTGCAGTTCGTATAGCGCGTGCCCGGACTCGTGGATGGTTGAAAAGAGAGTCGACTTGAAATTGACCCCCTCGTACCTGGTGGTGATCCTCACATCGTCGGGCGCCATCCCGATGGTGAACGGGTGCGTGGAGACGTCCATCCTGAACCTGTCCTTCGGCATCTCCAGCATTTGGAGGACTCCCTCGTTCACGCGGACCATCGCGTCGGTGTCGTACTTGACGGACTCCAGCGGATGCTTGGGAGGATAGACCCCGGCAGACATGACCTTCTCGCGAATTCTCTTCGTGCCTGGCACCAGCCGCGAGAAGACTGCGTCGGCTTCGCGCACGGTGAACCCTTCCTCGTAGAAGTCCAACAGCGCGTTGTACGGGTGTTTCGTATACCCGAGACAGTCAGCGATCTTCCTAGTCAGCTCCAGGATTTTCTCCAAGTGAGGCTGGAACAGCTTGAACTCGGAGTTCTTCCGTGCCTTCCGCCAGATGACAGTCGCCTCGGCCGTGACCCGCTCCCTCTCCTCAAGCAGCTCAGCTGGGATCTTCGTGAAGAAGTCCAAGTCTCTCCTGAGGATCCTGACGATTCCCTTCTCCTCATCGTCGAGGCCGCTCAGCTTCTCGGCCTTGCCCACGAGGTCTCCCATGTCGACCGTGGCCTTCTGGACCATCATGGCCAGCTGACCCGAGGCTGCTCCCCGCGAGCCGGCGCCTCTCTCCGGCATATGCGTCTCCATATCCCATCCGAGGACAGCCATCGAATGGTTCAGAGCCCAGACGACCCTGTACTTCTCAAGAATTTCGCCGATTACGGGGTTCTTTGCCAAGACGAACCGCACTCGTTGACGAAGTCGGTTTTTACAGTTTGCGAGAGATGAACCAAGTCTCTCCTTTCCCAGCTTAAATATCACAGGAGTGGTCCGACGAATCATGCGCGCTGAAATCTTCGAAGGTTCGGACAAGCTAGGCGAAGTCTCCCTCAACGAGAAGACCTTCTCTACAGGCTCCCGTGGATACTACGCTTCGGCCAAGCTGGAATTCAAAGGCAAGAGATACCAAGTGAATTTTCAGCTAGTGGAGATTGGAAGCAAACCGGCGCCCAAGTAGCTGTCTGCACGCCACGAGTCACGCATTCCGGCAACCCTGACGGAGTATCCATGCGCCCAATAGTTCTGCGTTGGGAGATCTTGGTTTGATATCAAAGCAGGGAAGGAATCTCTCATTCGCCATCGTGGGTGGGCTAGTCTTCGGCCTTGCCGCATGGGAGGTGAGCATCGACGGGATTCCACTGACTATCTTCTTTGTCCAGTTCAACAAAGCTGTCTACGCGGGCCTGTATTGGCAGCTTCTCACCTCTCTATTCGTCGTCATCCCGGCTCCCCTAGGGGTCTTGGACGTCTTGTTCAACACAGTCGCGGTCGTCTGGTTGGACGGGTTGCTGTCGCACGCCTTTCGCGAGTGGGACTACTATGCCGTGTTCATCCTTTCCGGGCTGGCTGGAAACGTAGCCAGCCTCCTCAACGGTCCGAATGTGGCAAGTTACGGCGCCTCCGGAGGAATCTTCGGGCTGCTGGCCGGGGCCGTTGCCCAGAACTTTACAGTCGAACGGCGGGTTGACTACAACCTGCTGGTCTGGTTTCTTGCTGTATTCCTCTTCAGCAGTTTCGCCCTGTCTTACGTCGATTGGTTGGCACATCTTGGCGGGGCGGTCTCCGGTCTCGCTGCCGGGTATCTGGTGGGGACCAGGCACAGGAGCGAGATTCTTTAGCCCCACACGATCGCCGCGGCCCGTGGTGCTGCGCTAATTGAGCAGATGGGGCGCGGGCCTCTCCACGCTTTCCGAGGGGCTCCTGCTTCACGGGAATATCAGGGTCCTCGCTTTCACTAGCATGTTGACAGGTCTCTACGTCAGCATGCTGAACACTGTCCTCCAGCCGTTCGTTGTCACGGGCTTCGGCCTCTCCATGCTAGGGATTCTACAGTCAGTCGGGAGCAGGCCGAGCGGGCCGGCCAGCTCTATCGTGCAGCCCTTCGGGGGACTTCGCCGACTTGGTCGGAAGGAAACAGCTGGTCGTGATTGGAAGCGCGGTTGCGGTCTCTTCGATGGCCTCCTTCACGGTCACCATCACACACAGCCTGCCTGTCCTAGCTCTCGCCTACATCCTGTTCGGGCTTTCCCTGATGAGCAGTCCTGCCTCTCAAGCGATGGTGGCGGAATCAGTCTCCATGGACCCGGCCAAGTTCGACGTCGCGTTCAGCGTCATCTTCTTCTTCACGCAGGTTCCCGGTGCCTTTGTTGCCTTCGCAGGCGGTTTCATCGCAGACGCCTTCGGCTACTACGTCATCTTCGGGACTGCGGTCATCCTGGAATCCGCAAATCTGGTCTGCCTGATCTCATTCCTGAAGGAGACCGGAAAAGACCTCAACTCCGGAAAAGACTCAAGAAGAATTCCTTTCTCGATCAGGCAGGTCGTCCGATTGTCCCCCGGATTCCTCCGTTTCTTCGCACCGTTCGCGATGGACGCGTTCTCATACGGCATAGCCGGATCGATCATCTATGGCATGTGGGTTAGGCAGTTTGGGTACAGCAGCGGAGACATAGGCGTAATCGTGGGCACCCTCTCCATCTCCATCGTTGTGTGCCAGTATCCCGCTACCAAGTTCCTTCGCATGGCCGGAACCAGAAGATGCCTGGCCTTCTCCGAGTTCCTAACTGTGGTGGTGATGCTGGGCTGGGTGACCACGGGCTCCCTGTCTGCCTTCATACTCCTCTCTGTCGTGTTTGGAGCCTCAGTAGCCACATGGGTTCCCGCTCTGCAGTCTTTCCTTATGACCAATGCGCCCCCAGAGGAGAGGGGGAGTGTGGGCGGGAAGCTGGCGGCCGTCCGGGGCCTGATTGCATCCCCGGCCCCAATCATAGGCAGTTACCTCTTCAACTCCTACGGGTACTACCTGCCAGTGACTCTAGGCCTGATCGGCGAGGCCTTCACGACCCTGGCCATCCTGAAGCTGCTCCCAAAGACGAGTCATCAGTGAGAGGTCAGGTCCTCAACCGTCGTATCTCGGGGGGGTCAAGAGACCTCAACCTCTCACCACCTCAACCTTATATCGATAGGATTCAGGAAAGCGATTTGCGGAACTAAGTTGCCTGCTCTCACTTTCGCCGAGATCAAGTCTAGGGTCGCCGCGCATCTCAAGGTTGCCGTAGACGCCGACGAGTTCGACATAAAATCAGCGAAGTTGGAGGAGCTGCAGGGATTCTGGAAGATTGATGTCGAATTCAAGAAGCCAAAGGCCCAGTTCTCGGAAACGGCTCTGTTGATAATCGACGCGAGAAC
>JBEKJV010000023.1:0-20892 GCA_050011055.1 Nitrososphaerales archaeon
GGGCATCCAGCTGGTCGATGACCTTCGCGAAGTAGAGAGCTTCGAGGTAGTTCAGCTTCCTGAACTTCTTGCCCGTCCTCACGACCGCGTCAATCTCCGCGGGCTCTATGTGTGCCCAGTGCACTCGACTGCAGACCTTGAGGATCTCCGGATAGAGGGCCTCTCGCCGACGCGGTGAGAGCGTCTTCGAGTCCCTGACGCCCAGCTCCTTCAGCTCCCTGATCCCGGAGCGGGTCGCAGAAACCCCTGCGACGACGAGTGGACCCACGACACAGCCTCTCCCCGCTTCGTCCGCGCCTCCTTGCAGAGAAACCATTTCGCGACGTGGGCCGCACGTCGGACTTAACTTGTTTTCGGGCCGCTAGTTAATGGTTGTTTTACGGGTTGTGTGCCAAGAATCAATAGCCCGGCTAAGCTACGAAGGCCCTGCTTCGATTGTCTCACTCAGGTCAGAGACTTCTGCCCCGGCTCATTTAGCATGCACGCGCTTGGACCTTTGGTATGCTACGCTACAGTGATTTGGCCTTGGCTGCTATGGAGTCGCATATCTCGAAGACTCCCATGGGCGGGAGTTCTTCGAATTTGGTGGTCGTCTGCTTTACGATGAACCCTTTCTTCTCAACCACGTCTCTAACCTTGGCAGGATACTCTATTCTGATGCAGTTGTTCTTTTCGTCGGCGCTCACGTTGACTTCCGAAGCCCGGAGCTCCATCAGTCTCCTCTTCAGGTCCGTGTCCGCTGCGAGAGCGGCTGCGAGGCGTCCCCCTTCCCACGTGAGGTCAACAACTTCCTTCTTGATCAAACCCCTCGTTGAGGCCTTCAGCTCGGCCTTCAGGTCGTCGGGACTTCTGCCGGCGAGTCCCCGGACTATGTGATGGAAGCCGAACTTTGGCTTGCTCAACTCCTTCCCCCCCGAGATGCTCGGGCCGATATCCAGTCCTTTACCCTTGTTCATGCTTCCGGACTTGAACCGTATGGTCACGAACTCAACATTCCGACCCGCGACCTTGATTGTGGGTCCACCATCAAGTGCCTCGGGGCTGTCCTTCTGGAGCAGCTGGGCATTCAACCCTCCTGCCGTGTAGACATCGACCATTCCCTGGTACAATTCGATTGGCGTCCCAATCAATCTGCCTAAGAAAGACATATCACAAGAGAAGTCCTGAAGCATGATATAAACGGTGTGGGTCGGTCTGAGTTCTGTCAGGCTGACGGTTGATTCCGGCTTTTCGCGTGCGTCAGGGGTTCGAGCAGATCAGAGCCGTGGAAACACCACACGTCTGGCGAAGACGTAGGATGTCACGACGACAGCCGTAGCCAGAAAAGTGAAGCCAATCTGCACGGGGAACTCGGGGATACTGCTCCCTCCTGAAGATGTGGTAGAGCTCGTTGTAGCGGTGGATGTGGTCGTTGGGCTCGTACTTTTGATGGAAGTGGAAGTGGTCGAAGAACTGGCGGTGGAGGTAGTTTGAGGCGTGGTTGTCGAACTCTTAGAAGTGGATGTAGTCGTGGCGGGAGCGCCAACGGATACTACCGAGACGATGCCGTTGTAACCACCGGTGGTCAAGAAGACTTCACCCTCGGAAGAGTCGTAGGCGATGGCGTTGCCTTCGACGGGGATTGTCGCGACCACCTTGTTGGTAGTGTCCGAGACCGCCGAGACTGTGTAAGAATTGGCCACGAAGACCTCGCCCTGGGTTGAGTCGTAAGCGAGGGCGAGGGGATTAGACCCCACTTGGATTGTCGCGACCACCTTGTTCGTAGCGTCAGAGATGACAGAGACGGTATTGTCGTAGGAATTGGCCACGAAGACCTCACGCTTGGATGAGTCGTAAGCGACGCCGTCGGGAAAAGACCCCACGTTCACTGTGGCGACCACCTTGTTGGTAGCGTCCGAGACCACCGAGACGGTCTTGCCCCAGTAATTGGCCACGAAGACCTCACGCTTGGAGGAGTCGTAGGCAACGGCGTAGGGTCCATATCCTACGCCCACTGTGGCGACCACCTGGTTGCTGGCGTCGGAGATGACTGATACATTGCTTGTGCTCTGATCGGCCACGAAGACCTCGCCCTTGGAGGAGTCGTAGGCGACAGCGCGGGGTTCAGACCCTACGCCCACTGTGGCGACCACCTGGTTAGTGGCGTCGGAGATGACCGAGACGGTGTTCTCACCTAAGTTGGCCACGAAGACCTCACGCTTGGATGAGTCGTAGGCCACGCTGCTGGGAGTATAACCCACAGGGACTGTGGCGACCACCTCGTTCGTGGAGTCAGTGACGACCGAGACGGTGTTGTTGTCCCAGTTGGCCACGAAGACCTCGCCCTTGGAGGAGTCGTAGGCGACGCTGATGGGATACGTACCTGCGCCCACTGTGACGATGGCGACCACAGAGAAAATAGTGTCCGACACTACCGAGACCGTGTTGTCGCCTCCATTGGCCACGAAGACCTCACGCTTGGATGAGTCGTAGGCGGCGGCATCGGGTGCGGACCCCACGGGGATTGTCGCGATCACGGTGTTGGTGGTGTCAGAGATGGCCGAGACGGTGTCGTCGCCTCTATTGGTAACGAAGGTCTCACCCTTGGAGGAGTCGTAGGCGAGAACGCAGGGTTCAGACCCTACGCCCACTGTGGCGACCACCTGGTTAGTGGCGTCGGAGATGATCGAGACGGTGTCGTTAAAGGAATTGGCAACGAAAACCTCACCCCTGGAGGAGTCGTAAGCAACATACCAGGGATAAGACATTACGCTCACATTTGCGACCACCTGGTTAGTGGCGTCGGAGATGATCGAGACGGTGTCGTCCCCAGAATTGGCCACGAAGATCTCACCCTTGGCAGAGTCATAAGCGACACCGTAGGGATCAGGTCCCACGTTCAGTGTGGTGACTATATGGTTGGTAGCGTCAGAAATCACGGAAACAGTGTCCGCGCCTTGATTGACCACGAAGACCTCGCCCTTGGAGGAGTCGTAGGCGACGGCGTCGCCTCCGACGTGCATTGTCGCGACCACCTCGTTGGTAGCGTCCGAGATGACCGAGGTCGTGCCGCCTCCATTTACCACGAAGACCTCGCCCTTGGAGGAGTCGTAGGCGACAGCGTCCGGAGTAGGTCCCACGTTCACTGTGGTGACTACGTGGTTGGTAGCGTCAGAAACCACGGAGACAGTGTCGTCGCCTCCATTGGCCACGAAGACCTCGCCCTTGGAGGAGTCGTAGGCGGCGGCATCGGGTGCGGACCCCACGCTTACTGTCGCGACCACGGCCTGGGCATGCGCTGGCGGCGAGAGAGGTGCCGACGAGATGACAACAGCCGTGAGCAGGAGAAGCGCAACCACCACAGGCCTGAGAGGGCGACCTCGGGCAATCCCACAATTGGAGCAGACCATGTTACTCGATCCCAAGAAACCGCTTTCGATTGATGGAAATCAAATCATGCTTGGGCGCGTGGTTCCTCGCTCTGCCCAGTCCTCCGATGCATCAAGTATCCGATGAGGAACAAGATGCCTGCGACGAGGGCGATGTAGAAACCGTAGCTGAGGTAGGCAGTCGCATGATAATCCCCATAGTCGGCGTAGGCCCCTGAGTAGAAGATGGAATTGACATTGGTGAAGGTGTCATTAACCCAGAGCTGAATGGCCAATGCGAAAATGCCGACAGAGAGAAGGGCGGAGGCAGAGCCGCGGAGCAATGGAGTCGCGCTGCCCCTTCTTGAGCGCAACACTCCCCAAAACCCCAGAGCAGCCGCGATGAGGATCAGGATGAGCGAAGCATACGTGAGGAAGGCATATCCATGTTGTCCGGCAGGGGCACCACCCTGAGGCCCCCACAGGTAGAATCGGATCGACCCGGTTCCGAACAAATCGGGAGGGGTCACGTCGAGCACCCACCACGGAAGGGCGAGGCTTGCGACTGCCAGTAGTCCGGCCACCAACGAAAAGTAACTAGCTTTCATTCTCAACAGGGGTGCGCCGGCCGAAGGAGCCATCCAAGCTTACTTAAGGAAGCCGCCCAATTGCTGGACGATCAGATACGCGTTGACATAGTCGCCGAGCAGGTCGGTGTGCTTTCTCTTGGCCACTACGTCCGTAGGGCGTGATTCGAATACCGCCCGGAGGTTGTCCTGAATCAATTGATCCGGGGTCATGGCGATGCCCTTCCCGCGCAGCCAGCGGAAATACAGGCATAGCTCGCCGGCGTACGCGCAGCGGGTCCGAACATTCCCATAATTTCGCAGGAATGTTTCGACGCTCTTAGACGGCCCCAACTCCTCAAGGAATAGGCGGAGACTGTTCTCTGCCTTTCTGTCGGCTGTCATTCGGTTCTTAAAAGATGGGATTTGGTTATCCACGGCCGCTAACTTGTTTTCGGGCCGCCCGCGGCTTCGAGGAGCGAACTAGCCAGCCCGTCGGCCGCCTGGTCGCGGTTCTCGACTGTGACGGTTATCGTTTCCTTCGCCTTTTCCCGTAGCTCGGCGAGCAAGTCGTCCTCCAGCCTTTCATGGACGACAGCGAGGATCGGCTTCCCGGAGTCGAGGCTGGCCCTGACACCCTTCCTGAACTCGGGGCTGACCAACTCCATCGGCCCCACTTCGTCAATCACTATCACCTCGGAAGATGTCGCCGCCTTCGACAGGCCGGCGGCCCCGACCGCCGAAAGGTTTGCGAGGTTGACGCGATACCGGCCCACCCTCGGACCGAGGTTGGCCGAGATGGAGGCGAGTTCCCCTCGCGTCCCATCGGTGAGGTTGAGCACCTCGAACCCGACCCTAACCCCCTTGACCTTCCTTTCTGTGGTAGAGCAGCCCCCCACGATCACCCCGGCGCTCTTCAGCCTCAGCACTACCTTCGACACTACAGTCGACTTCCCAACCCCAGGTGGGCCTGTCAAGAGCCAAATGCTGCTCATGGGTGTCGCCATCAGAGCTGGTGGTAGAAGAACCTGTACGCCTGGAGCCTTGAAGCGCAGAGGCTCTTGCACATTCCTTAACTGAGACATTCTGAATGACCGTAGCGTGAGACGGTTGCCACTCCTGAAGGGTAGGAGGTCGAGGCTTCTGGTCGTGGCGCTGTTCCTTACGGCCTCGGTGGCGTTCGCCCTACTAGCATTCTTTTCGCCAGTGAAGTCTGCTTCCGATTGGTGTGCACAGAACGCCAGCTGCTCTTACTATTGCGGGCTTCAAAAGAGCCAATATCTCTTCTGCGCTAATGCAGAGGCGACAGGCAATCCGATGTCCTTTTTCACCTCTATTCGGAACTATCAGTCCTATGTCGAGATAGCGGAGGGCTTCGCGGTGGTGGCGGCCTTGTCGCTCCTGTTTCAGTTGAAGGACCGTCTGTCGAGAGCCTTGCCATCTGTCGCACGCCTTTCAGCACACCAGGTAGTCCTATCGCATCGCATCAGGATTACCACTCTGCTGTTCTCCGTAGCAGGAGCTATAGCATTCTTGGCAATGGCCGCCATAGATGTAGGCTACAATATCCCGTCCCTTGCCGCCACCTCGAAGTGGATACTCTTCCACTACATAGACCTCCATGGCATCTACCTGAGCGAGGTGGCCTTCCCTGTCGCCGTCGTCACGACGCTCGGGTTCACCATCTACCGCCTCGAAAGGGGATTGTCTTATGCTCTCAAGTGGGCGCTCAGGACATTCACGCTCCCAGCCATAACCGCACTGGAGGTTGGGATCCTCGTATTCGACTCGCGCGAGATAAATCTCTATGCCACCAAATTCGTTCCTTGGTCGTTGGATGGCATCTGCCTCGTGAGCAACTGGTTCGTCCTTATCGTGGCCCTGTCTCTCACCCTGCTGGCCTACGCCCTTCTACTCTCTAAGAGGACATGCGTCAGGCGTTGAAGATCGCGACTTTGCGGCTGGTCGTCGTGGTGCTGCTGGGTGTGGTTGCGGTGTTCGCGCTACTGGCGCTGCTCGTCCCTGCTCCCATCCATCCAGGTATTCAGGGGCATCCTACTCCTGAGATGCTGCGGGATTACTACCATGAAGTGTATGTGTACAGCTTCCTGCTACTCCTTTTTCGAGGTTATGGACCTCTGGCAATTGGATTCGCGGCTCTGGCTGATTTAGTGGTCATAGTCGAGGTCGCTGGTCCCAAGATGCCCAAGGGGCCGAAGCCCTCAATACATAGGGCCGTCAGAGACACAACTCTTCTGGGAGCAGTGGCAGGGGTTTTCATATTCTTCTCCATCTTCGTCCTCTACGACATCGCGTCGACGAGCCCAAACGACCGTCCTAACCCCTTACTCGTGCTCGGCCCGAACGAATGTCCGGGGCCCGCATCAGTCTGTTGTCCCAATGCCGTGTGTCTCAACCATTATTACGTCTACATGACAACCGCCTTCTTTGCCCACGAAGGACCACCTCATCCCGTCGTCCCCTTGACATTCGGGGAAGCAGGGTTTGTGCTTCTCACCGCCGCTACTCTCTGCGTGTTCGTCTATCGGCTCAACGGCAAAGAGGACCTGCTGACCGCGTTAACAAGAACTGTCACCTTATTCGCCGCTCCAGTGATAGTGGCCTTTGAATTCGTCTTGCTAATCTTCATCCCTACCACGATGTCGAGTCGCGTCACGAACTTCCTCATCGGGACCGCCTTGGAGAAGATTCTGACCAACTGGTTCGTCTTAGTGATCGCATCCGGGCTATTCGTCCTCGAGCTGGCGCACAGGAGATCGGCAGTAGGTGTCAGGCGTGAAACCTAAGGGAATCACCGGGGCCGCTCTCGCGGTTCTTCCCCATGGATGGGGTTCTGGCATTGTTTCAAGAATCATTCTGTGTGGCGAAGCACATTCCCACTGGCCCTTGGCGCCAGCGCAGGCAGACAGATTTGCGGAGGCATTTGCCGCGGCTCACGCGGCCCTGGCCGCGGTCAGGTTAGCGAGCGAGTCGCGTCGGTGCTTTGCCAGATTGCAACGGAAGGACGCTGACCCGATTCGCTTAACAGCGCAGGGACCAACGTCATGAACGTATTGAAGCTCGTCCGGACGAGCGAAGGGAAGACCGTCCTGCTGGTCCCCAGAGAGAGCCTTGCGTCAGTGCCTCCGACCACCCCGGTCTTCTACAACCCCGCGGCGTCCATCAACCGCTCGGTCTCGGTCGCGATAGTGGAGGCGACCGAAGGGCTCACCTTCTGTGACGCTCTCGCCGGGGTCGGCGCGCGGGGTCTGAGGGTGGCCGCGGAGGTTAGGAGGAGTCTGAGCGTGACCTTGGTCGACATAAACAGGGATTCGATCAAGCTCGCGCGGAGGAACGCGAGGCTCAACGGAGTCCAGGGGCGGTGCGAGTTCATCCCAGGCGAAGCAAATTCGTACCTTTACTCGAGATACGGGAAGGACGAGAAGGTAAGTTATGTCGACGTCGACCCTTTCGGGACCCCCGTGCCCTACCTCCAGGCTGCTCTGCGCGCCACGAAGGACAATGGCATAGCGTCCTTCACGGCCACCGACACCGCGGTCCTCTGTGGGGTGCATACCAGAGTGGCTGAAAGGCGGTACGGAGGGACGCCGGTCAACAACCACTTCCACCACGAGACGGGGATCAGGCTTCTACTCAACGCCGTGAGGAGGGAAGCGGCGTCGCTCGACCTCGGGGTTAGGCCTGTCGCGGTCCACAGCACCAGGCA
Organism: Nitrososphaerales archaeon; assembly: GCA_050011055.1. Lineage (GTDB taxonomy): Archaea > Thermoproteota > Nitrososphaeria > Nitrososphaerales > Gagatemarchaeaceae > UBA183. The sequence goes on from JBEKJV010000023.1 coordinate 7,641, forward strand.
CTACATCAGAGTCTTCGTCAGGGTCGATGTCGGCCCGTCAAAAGCGGAAGCGACCCGGGAGAACGAAGGCTATGTGCTATCGTGCAGGGCGTGTGGCTGTCTGGCAGAGGGATCGGCGCCGAGGGGCTCGTGCGAGGAGTGCGGGGCTCGGCTGAAGGTTGCTGGACCACTCTGGCTGGGGGACTTGACCGAGACGAAGACGCTGCGCGACGCGGTCGCCGCATCCGAGAGGCTCGGGCTTCCCGAAGCGACGAGGGTCCTGTCTTCCCTCCTGGGCGTGGACGAATTCCCGCCCTGGAGCTTCAGCATCGAGGGCATCTGCTCGGCCCTGCGCATTGCCTCAGTCTCGGACTCGACAGTCGCGAAGCTGCTGAGGAGCCAGGGGTACAGGACACTAAGGCAGCCCCTCGAGAAGACCGGACTCAAGACCGACGCCCGGTTCCCCGCAGTCGCGGAAGCGGTCCGCGAAGCTGCAGCCCGGGGTCGGAAGTAGAGAAGCCGGAGGTCCTTCAAGGCATGGAGGCTTCTTTCGCTGAAGGGGCGCGCTGGCCCGGCTTCCATCCCTCGCAATAGTAGTACAGCTCGGAGCTGACGTTCCTGCTGGCCAACGGTTTGACGGTGTGCACCACCCTGAAGCACTTCCGAAACTCGTCGCGGACCTCCTGGGAGCGTTCACCTTCGAAGAGCTTGAAGAACCCTGAACCGTTCATCTTCAGGATTGACTCCGACAGTTCGAGGACTCTCAGGGTGAGGTCCACTTGCCTGCCTTGGTCGAGCTCCCAGACCCCGGAGACGGACGGAGCCAGGTCTGAAAGGATGACATCGGCCATCCCTCCAAGGGCATCCAAGACCTTCTGCTTGATTTTGGGGTCGTGCACGTCCATCTCGATGGCTTTCAGATTCTTCCCCCTGAGCCTAACCTCGTGCAGGTCAACCCCGACCACGGCACCAGTGTCGCCGAGTAGCTGAGAAGTCACCTGCATCCATCCTCCAGGGGCAGCCCCAAAGTCGACCACCTTGTCGCCCGGTCTAATGAAGTGGTACTTCTCGATCACCTGAATCAGCTTGAAAGCTGCTCGGCTTTTGTACCCCTGCTCCTTGGCGAGCCTCCTGTAGAGGTCACGCCTGGCCTCGTGGAGTCTCATTCTGTCCTCACGCTGGAGGACGCTACCCTGCTGGGACCGTCGTCGACATGGCCTGACCACTCGTGAGCTTCGCTTCGCCGATGACCCACGGGCCAAGCAGCGGGCACACGTACGGGCTGATCTGGCCGTCGAAAGTGCACTTCGACTCGAACTGGCAGACTATGCAGGGAGCCTTCTCAATCGAGGTCATGTCTGTGGGGAATCTCAGCGGAGTCAGTTTGTAGGTCCAGCGCCCTTCCTCCAAGACCTTGACTCGCCCGATCAGGCCCCGCCTCTCCAGCCTTATCGCGAGCCTGGAGCCGTCCCTGCTCGTCAGTCCAAGTTCCTTCCAAATCTCGCTCTGCAAGACGCCGTCCCTTCCCTTCTCGACCACCAATTTGTAGACCCTTGAAGTCAGGTCGACCAACTCCTCCTCCGATCTTTCCACCGGGCGAAGGAGTTCCTCCTGCTTCTTGACCTTCGGCTCCCCCCTTGGTTGGCTCTTTGGCTTGACTGGTGCCTCCTGCTTTACCTTCGGTCTCGCCTTCGGTTTTGCCTTCTTTGGTTTTGCTTTGGTCATCTTGACGGACCGAACTCCTGCCTGATCACGTAGTTGTCCAGTATTTCCCTGACCCGGTTCCTCACTGTCACTTCGGTGACCTCGGCGAACTCCGCCACCTCTCTCTGGGGCAGGTGCTCCATTTCGAGAACAGATGAGAGGTAAACGTAAGCGGCCGCGAGCCCTGCAGGAGCCTTACCGCTCGAAATCTTCGAGTCGCTGGTCTTCCGCGATAGTTCCAACGCCCGCAGCTCGACCTTGGGGTGGATCTTCGCCATGTTGATTAGCTTCGAGATGTACTTGTCAACCGACGGGGGAGGGACGTACTCCTTCTCCACCTCCCTCAGGACGAGCCTGAAGTACCTCGCCACACTTCCCTTGTCCATTCCGGCGGCGCGGGCCACCTCCTTCAAAGTCCTTGAGACACCACACTTCCGGCACGCAAGATAGACGGTCGCGGCCGTCATCCCGAGTATCGACTTGCTCTTGGCGACCTTCATCCTCGCCGAGGTCCGGTAGATCTGCGCGGCGGTTTCGGCCACGTTGTCTGGCAGGTTGAGAGACTGACAAAGTTCACTGATCCTCGCAAGAACGATTGAGAGCCCCCTCTCCTCGCTGTTGATCGTTCTGGAGCGGCTCTGCCACTTCCGCATCTTTTCGACCGTTGCTCGCATCGTGGGGTCAAGGGACTTGCCGTGGGAATCGCGATTCGTCCGGCTGATCTCGGTCGTAAGGCCCATGTCGTGGAGCGCGAGGGTCGTAGGTGATCCGACGCGGACCCGCTTGTTCTTCTCAGCAAGGTCCATCGCCTTCCATTCAGGACCAGCGTCTGCAGGAGCGTAGGTAACATACCCGCATTTGGGACAGACCTGTTCCCCCTTCTCGGAGTCCCCGATCAGTATGTTTCCGCACACAGGGCACGAGGTCCTGAAGACATCGTCCCCCCTCACGTTCCAAAGAGTCAGCCCATTCACCCTTCTGTGTAGACCGCGTCGCCCGGCTTTCCGATTCTGCTGCTCGTGACCGCAACGGAGGCGTAAGGAGCCCTGACAGGCCCGATGAGCTCGACCACCTTCCCCAGCCTCCTCCCCTTGTCGTCGAGCATGGGGACGCCAGACCTGACCTCTCTAGTGAGACGCACGATTAGCCGGCCGCTCTTGGCTTGATGGAACAAGATGCCGACTTGTAACAAGAAATCCACTTGAGGTATTTCATGCCTTTAAACTTTCGCAGGCGGGTCACTTCTTCCGGGCCGTCTGGGCTGAACCCTGTTTCTTCTGGGCGATCCCTCGGACGACGGAGAGCTCCTTCGCGACCTTCATCACTAGCGCGTGCTTGGGCTTTGTCTTCATCACCGAGACGTATCCTGACTCTCTCAAGGGAGACGATGGATACCGCGCAACCTGTGCGACGGGCTGAATATTGAGCCTACGACAGGCCTCCGTCAGCTCCTGAATCGTGGGAGCCCGCGTAGCTGTACTCAGCGGGACACGCCTTCCCTCACTCCTCTTGAGCTCAGAGTTGAAGTAATCTAACCAGATTACGTACTTCTCGTATTCCTTCATTTACTTCGACTTCGTCAGGACTGCGTTGACGACCCCATCATCGGTCGGGCGCGAAGTGACGACAGCCTCGCCGGCCTCGGTTTCGATGACCGCGCCTTTGGTTATGACACCTCTCCGCTCGTAATCTCTGTTGGCCGGGCTCTTCTTTACCCGGAGTATCTTAGACTTCGTCGCCTTGCCTTTGGAGTCTGAGACGTTCGCCACATCAGAGAAAACGACACCCGCAGACACACTTCCGCCCCTTCGCCTGGAAAACCTTCTGGTGGTCTCGCCCACGAGCGGCTCGATGGCGTAGCCGTCACGCTCGTACGCCCTTCTTCCTCTGAAAGGACGGGACCTGCCTCCTGTCGCTTTTCTCTTGGTCAGGTTCTCTAATGGACGAGTCATCGGGTTGGACCTTGTTAGAGGAACGCCGTCGGCTGCCAGATGTTAAGCGTTTTGTCAGCAGGATTCCGGTATCTGCAGAGTCTGCACCAGTTGGATGTTCGTAATGCCGCCTTGAACACGGGAGGAGATGGCTTCTGAGGACAGAACGCAAGCAGTGCTGGGACCATCGGGATCGTCAGGAACAGCACAACGACCTCCAGCCGCACAGATACGACTCTCAAACCCTGACGCTTACCTTCCTGGGGAGAAGCAGGAAGGGACTCACCACCGTGAGGGACAAGGCCACTGCGCAGAAGAAACAGGTATCCAATGTGTCCACCCCGCCTACTGACCATCTCACGAAATCAGTGGCATTGATCGACACCCCATTAGGGTCGAATGGACCAAACCTGTTACCGAAGCGACAGATTCCGTCCCTCGAGTTGCTTCTTCATCAGGGCCACTTCGCCGCTTAGTCCGAAGTACTCAGAGAACCTCCCTGTGGTCCTGTAGACCCTGCTCCGCCCCTGCCTCACGCTGACCACGAAGCCGACCTCCTCGAGCTCCTTCAGATGCTGGTAGGCCGCCGAACTCCTCCGGAGGACTAACTCGCCCGCTGATAGCGGCTGAAAGTAGGCGATGAAGGAGAGTGTCCTCAGGGCAGCCCTCGAGAGAAGCGGACGCGTAGCAAACTTTCGGGCGACTTGGGTGTACTGGGCCTTAAGTTGCATAGCAAACCTGGGGCCCGAATACTCTACAACCTCAACGGCCTGCATCGAGGAGTTGACCACTCGGGCGATTTCGCGGGCGATCGTTGCTGCCTTCCTCTCGGACGTGGTCCCGGCCACCTTCGCGACTTCGCCGACGTCAAGGGGCCTGCCCGCGGCGTAGAGGGCTGCCTCCACCTTCGCGAGCGCCTCCTTTGCTGGGAGCTCTTTCGTTGTCTCACTCAAGCTGTCCCACCGAGACCACTAGCGCGTCCTCGTCGGACTCCTCTTGTTCCACTACTACCTCCCCGCTGTTGGCTGAGAAGAGGATGAGGATGAAGACGCGAGCGGCGCCGATGGGGTCAAGGCCCTTGACCAACTCCGAGAGCAACACTTTCCCTGTCGCCCTGAGCCGCTCGACCAGAATCTTGCGGTACTCCGACAGGACGGCCTGAATCGAGATAACGTATTCCTCCAAATTCGGTGCCGGGAGCTCCGCGACGGACACCAGACTCTGCTCCGTCCGGCCCTGCTCATCAGAAATGATGCCCTGAAGGATTCTGGAGAGCTCCTCGAAGAGCTCGTCGACATTAGTGGAGTAGACCTCGTACCTGAAGGGCATGACTATGATCTGGGGAGGCTCTGAGTCATCCACGAGACTTCTCTTTGCTCTGAGCCTCTCGAAGAGGAAGAGCGTCTCGACCTTCAACCTGTAGATTGTCGCAGACGAGAGTGCCGCGGTCCCTGCCGCCCTCATGTCGATGGTGTCGGACTGCGAGATCGTCCGCAAGAAGAGTTCAAGGAGCTGGGAGATGTCGATTTCCCAGGGGCTCTTGCGCCTGGCCAGCGAAGGGTCGATGAGGACGTTCAGCGGCGGCTTTGAGAGAAGGGCCGGGTCAGCCACGCTGGGGCACCTCGGCCGGCTTATAGTGTACGACCCGTGATACCCCGCCCGCCGAGTACACACCGTAGGTGATGTTGCTCTCGGCCACAAAGACGTCTCTAAGGGTTATCGCTATGATCTGGGCTTCCAGGGACCTGTCCTTGAAGAATCGGGCGAGACTGCTTGAGTTGACCGCGTCGAGCGCGGCGTCTATCTCGTCAAAGAGGTAGAACGGGTGTGACTGGACGGCCTGCATCGCCAGGATCATGGAGACGCCCGTGACCGCCCTCTGACCTCCACTGTGCTGTGACGACTCCCGGAGCCCGTTCCCGAAGTCGGCCCTCAGGATTATGCCTCCGCTGAAGATGTCGTCAGGATTCTCGAGCTCCAGCATCGAGCGCCCTCCGGCCAGCCGTTCGAAAATCTCGCTGAAGCCCGAGCTGACCTTGGCGAAAGCAGTCATGAAGACCTTCCTCTTCTCAGATTCGACGCTCTCGATGAAGGTGATGATAGAATTCCTCTCCTTCTCGAGCTCGTTGTGCCTGACCGAGAGACTCTTGTAATTGACGTACATTTCGGTGTACTGCCTGTCGGCGCTCCTGTTGACTGAGCTGACCACCTGCTGGTACTCGGCCTCTAATTCTGCGAGCAACGAATCGGCCGATTCGAATGGCTCGAGCTCTTCGCTGTAGCCAAGCATCCTGAGGCTCCCAAGTGCCTCCTCGACCTTCTCCTGGGTGGACGACGCCTGGCCAGACAGCGCGAACAGGTCCTTCTGGTTCCCAACGATCGAACGCCCAATCGCGTCTCTCTCCTCCTTCAGGCGCCTAGCCTTGCTGTCGAACTCATCGAGGACCGGTTGGCTCTTCCTCGAAGACTCGAGAACTTTCTGGACCTTCTCCTCAAAGACGCGTTTCTGCTCCGAGGCCTCCTTGATTCTCCTCGGCGCCTCCCTGGCGAACTGTTTGTTGGACTGGAGGTCCTCGGTGGCCTGGGCCAGGTCCAGCTCGTTCTCCTCCAGGGCGCGGAGGAGGACGTTCTCCAGGTTGGCCTTCTCCCTTGATAGAATGAGGTTCAGGTCGGAAATCCTGTTTCTGATCGAATCGATGTCACCCGAGAGCGACCTGCTCGTGCCGTCGACCTCGGCTAGCATCGCATCCAGGCCTAGAGCCTGCGTCTCCGAGAGCACGTTCTGCAGCGAGGTGATACCCCTCAGGAGGGACTCCTTCCTGTCCGTGTTGAGCTTCAGCCTCGATTCTAGCCTCTCGACAGAGCCCGCCTGCCTCTGGTACTCGGCGCTCATATTCCTGAAGATGCTCTTGTACCTGTTCGCCATCCTCGTGATGGTCGTCGCCTCAGCCTTGAGGCTGGTGGCTGAGACAATCTTCCTGACGCGGTCCTTCATCAGCGAACGCGAATCCGATTCGAGCGAATCGAGCTCCGACCTCCGCCTGTCTATCGCTCCTTTCAGTGCCCCGACGGCGTCTTCGATTTCACTCATCCCTTCGATGTTCTCGAGGCCCTCCATCAGGTTGACCATGACTTCCTGGTACCCATACATGAACGCGCGTCCTCCGGGCTCGAAGACCTCGCCGTTGATGGTGACGGCCCTGACGCCCTCTGAGGCCATCGTATAGGCGAACGCTTCAGTGTCCACGAGAACAGAGTCTCCTGCGAGAAAGTTGACCAGGCCTGCGAACTCAGGTTTGCACCGGATCAAACGGGAGAGCGGACCCATCACGCCTGCGGACCTCCCCACGTCAACCGCCTTCGAACCTTCCACCTCGCTCAACGGGATAACGGAGAAGGCCTTCGCCTTCAGGGATTTTGCACCCTTGATCAACTGCGTCATCGACCTGAGGTCCTGTACGATGAAGGCCCCCATCCACTTGCCAATCACGGCGTTGACCGCCTTCGAGTACGACTGCGGGTAACTCAGGAGCTGCCCGAGGCGCCCCACGTACCCAGGGAGCCCCCCGCTGTCGCAGAACTCCTGAAGCCTGAGCTGCCCGCTCCTCTCCCCGGCGAGACTCTCGGACATGTGCCGGAAGGCCTCCTCTCTGGACATCTCGGCCCCTGCCCTTTCAAGGATCTTCGACGCTGCCTCGATGGACGACACAAGCTTCTCCCTAGTCTTTTCGGAACCCGAGATGTTGTCGTCGATCTGATTCAGTTCCTTCGTCGAGGCGTCATAGAGTTCGAAGAGCTTCTTCGTGTTGGCCTCTAGCTTGCTGAGAACGTCCGAATAGCCGTCGACTCTAAACTTGAGCTCTTCGAGCCTTTTCTTCTCCACGCCGAGGCTGGCGCTTGCCGCATTGATCGCAAGATCGACCTGGCCCAACTTCTGGCCGAGGTCAACGAGTTTCACCTGGACACGCCCGGTCTGTCTGCCCTTCTTCTCGATGGTCGACCGAAGCTCCTCACTCGCCCGGAAGAACTCCTTGAGTCTACCAGCGAGCTCTGAGTGGCGGGCGTCCAGCTTAGCCACCTCTGATGTAAGCTGTTTGACATTGGACTCGGCCGCGCTGACCTCCTTCCTCTTGGTCGAGACGACCGTCTTCAGTTGCGGGACGGTCTCGCCTTCGAGGATCGACACGTTGTCCTCAGCAGACTTCAGGTCAGCCTCGAGGGTCTCCAGCTCGTTCTTCAGCTCTGCAAGCTGATACTGCAGCTCGACTGTGCCAGCTCCACCTCCCTGAATCACATCCACGATGAAGCGCGTCTTCTCACTCTCAACCTGACCAATGCGGTCCTCAAAGTCGGCCATTCTGGCATTCAATTCTCCCATCCTCCCGGTCAGCTCCTGCTCCTGGGCACGAAGCGACGAAAGCCTCTCCCTTAGCTCATGGATTCTCCTAGACGTCCTGACGGCCGTCAGCCAGTTGATCTGTCCCTCAAGGAGGTTTGACCTGACGAGATCATTCCTCTGGGAATCGAGCGACTCCAGCGTGCTTCGCATCTCGCCGATCCGGGCCATCGCGACCTCCAGCCTCTGGTCGGCCTGACCCAACTGTCTCTGAGCCTCCGCCTTGCGCTCGTCGAATTTGGATATGCCTACGACACTCTCGATCACCTTCCTCTTCTCTTCCGGAGCAAGGTCGGCCATCTTGGTAGCGGCGCCCTGGGCAACGATGTTGAAGCCGCCGGGCGAGAGGCCGGCCAAGTCGATGATCTCAGTCATTGCCGACCGGGTCGTCTTGCGTCCATTGATGTAGTAAACGCTGTCGCCGTCGTCTCTGAGGTCTCTGGTTATTGTCACGAGATCGGAATCGACGGGGATCGCCCGGTCTACATTGTCGAACTGGACCGTCACCCTGCAAGTCGTCAGCTTTCCAGAGCCCGGAGTGTCCTCACTCTTCGGGTCGTAGATCAGGCCCGAGAGTCTCCCGTTGGCCGCCCTGAGCGATCTCGGAGAGTTTTCTCCAATCGCGAAGGTTATTGCATCGGCGATGTTCGACTTGCCGCTCCCGTTTGGTCCAGTGATGACCGTGAATCCTTTTTCGAAGTTGACAACGACTGTCCGGGGGCCTGAGGACTTGAACCCTCGCATCTCTAGCCTACGGATGTACGTCACCGCGCGGATTGCCCCGTCTTGAAGACACTCTAGTGAAGCAATATAAGCACTCTCTTTGTGTCGGCGAGAAGATGACGATTTACGGGGAAAGGCGCAAAAGGCTGCTTTCGCTTGCCAAGGGGAAGCAGGTTGCGGTCATGACAGGCGCCAACCTGTTCTACCTGACTGATTTCTGGGGAGGAGGGGCAGCGATAGTCCGCCCTGACAAAACGGTGGTCATAACAACCCCCCTCGAGGTCGACAGAGCGTCCGAGCTGGGTCGTGAGGTAGAGGTCGTGGTCGCGAAGGGATGGAAGCTTGTACATGCGGCTCTCATGAAGGACCTCGGAAAAGGGCCGGTGGTCGTCGACGACGACTCTGCGTTCAAGGGATCCAAGCGCTTCTCCAAGCGTGCGGACATGTTCCTGGAGGCGCGGCGGGTAAAGGACGAAGTAGAAGTAGCGAGAATAGAGAGGGCGTCAAAAGGGCTCGACAGGATCTTCGAGGTCCTGACCAAGGAGCTGAGGCCCGGGAGGACGGAGTGGGAGGTGGCAGCCGAGGTGATGAAGGTAGCAACTGCTAACGAGCTGACCCCGTCTGGCTCTGATTCTGCCCTGAGCCCCACGATAGTGGCGTCTGGGCCCAACGGGGCTCTTCCTCACTCAGAGCTAACGACAAGGAAGGTCAAGGAGGGGGACTTCGTGGTCGCGGACATCTTCTTCAGGTACCAAGGGTACAACTCGGACGAAACCCGGACCTTCGCGGTAGGGAGCACCACCGCCGAGATGAAGAGAAACTATGCCACGGTCCTCGAGGCGCAGGAGTGTGCCCTCGACACCATCAGGGAGGGGACTGTCTGCGAGGACGTTCACATGGCTGCTGTCAAGGTCCTTAGGAAGGCAGGAGTCGAGAAGTACCTGAACCACAGTGTCGGGCATGGTGTTGGGATCGACATCCACGAGATGCCTCCGATCTCGAAGGGCAGCAAATCGAGGCTGTTGACGAACGACGTGGTGACAGACGAGCCAGGGATCTACTTCCCGGGAAGGTACGGCATCAGGATCGAAGACACGGTGAAAACTGGCAGGAAACCGGTTGTTCTGACAAGGTTCACGAAGGAACTGTTGACCGTCGGCTAGCCAGCCGACTTCCCTGACTTCAGTACCTGAGCGCGCTGCCTCCCGATTTCAAAAACGTCGACCAGCGGTTTCGGAGGCGAGTCTCTGAGAGCCGCGGCGACTGCATCGGCCCTTTTCGCAGTCGTGAGGGCGTGGACGGCGTACCCTATCATGTTCTGGCTTGCGTGGGATGCTCCCGATGCCTTCGCCAGCTTCGCAAGGTCCCGCACCTCGAGGGTCATCAACCCGAGCCCTTCGGAGAAGAGCTCTCCCTGCAACGCGAGAGTCTCGAGGGTCGGCGATGCAGCCACGCACCGGCGTGCCCTGTCTCCAAGCTCGTTGATTCTCCTGACCGTCTTCGGCTTGGAGATAGCGTCGCTCTTCCTGTATGGAGCAATTGAGGCAGTGACTATTCTGGTCCCGCTTGGGATGACGACGTTGAGGAACTTGGAGATACCAGGAGCCCCTGCACGAGTTATGACCCCTGCTCCAATCCCATCGTAGGTCACCGAGACTGTGCCGAGGCCGGTCTGCTCGACGATGTCAGCGACGTGTGCATAGTAAGCGAGTTCGCGTTTCGCCAGCCTCAGTCCCAACACCGCGGCGGCTGCGTAGACTCCCGATATCGCCGCTGCGGCGCTCGCGCCGAACCCGTATCCCACAGGGACGCCCATCGACTGCTCCAGAACCAGGAGACCTCTCGGGTGAGCGTGGTCCGAAAGTAGTAGCTCAACGGCCTTTCTCGTCGTCCTCGCGCTGTAATCCGGGTCCCCGTCAACTACGACCTCGACTCGCTCCTCTCCCCAAGCTTCGTTGAAAGTCGCCGTAGTCGTGACGCCCTTGGAGAGCACATAGCCGCCGCCTGTGGCACCTGCGTTCCTGAAATCGCCGCCAGTCCGTGGATTGTAGTGGACGCTGAAGAAGTTGGTGATCGCGGCAGGCGCGAAGGCGACCGCAGACCTAGACCGCAGGCCTTACCGCCTGTTTCGGGGCAACTATGGTCCCCACAATCGGGACGAGCACTATGGTTGCGATTGCAAGCCCTACGAAGTAGGTCGTCGCGTTGGGCCAGGCATAATTCGAAAGAGAATACGACAGCAGAAAGAACACCGCTCCTATCAAAGCGAATGAAACTCCGAAAACCAGGGCGATGGCGCGCTCTCTCGCATTGCGGACAGCCGCCCAGTCAGGGAAACGCGTCAGAATCATGGATCGACCGACCAAGGGCCTAGTGGCGCGCAGCAAGAGTGGAACACCGATGATCACCGCGGGGATGCTGGTGCTGTTGAAGAAGGCCGTTAGGCCGAAAGTCACCGTCGCAGCCGAGAACTTGAGTTCGAGGGCAGCCACGGGCGCGTAAACATGTGCCCCAGGATAGGCCACCAGGACCGCCGCCATGGCATTACCAAGAGTCACAAACGAGACTGTCGCTGCAACGAATGCCGGCCACGATGTATACCTCCGGATGAACCAGCCGAATAGGAAGAACGCAACGAAATTCGCTGGAACCCCCGAGACCAGACTCAGCGCGGGGTTGGTCGTGTTCAATGCTGTTAGGAACAGGGAGTCACCGATGAAGGTGCCAAGGGCAGCTCCAATGGCCACGGCGTAGTAGTCGGAAACTATGGCGAAGTAGGCGGGAATAAAGACCCCGATGTAAAGCGAACCCACGCCCCAAGGAGACGGGATGAAGGCTACCACACCCTTCCCCACTGCGTACAGGACCGCAACAATGGCTATCAAACTGACCTTGGCAGAAAGGCTGGAGGCGTTGGTCCTGTTCAACGAAACCGGATTGCACGGACGCTATATCAATACATTCTGCAGGTGCATTCTGGAAATGCCTGAGTTCTCTCAGCTCGCCTCATTCAACTCATTCTCCCAAAAGTGGACGCGCCACCGCTCAACACGAACCCCGGCCATCACGACATCTCGGGGAATCCAATCACGTTCCTGGGGGTCTCCGCGCGGGTTCTGGACGGTAGAAGGGGAATTTCCCGTGGTAATAATCTATAATAGTATTTGAGAGCGGCGGTTCTACGATGGGGCTAGGGAGGTACATAGCGCGGCGGACGGTATACACTATCGTACTTCTCGTAGTAATAGTCATATTCAATTTCTTTCTCTTCCAGATAATGCCCTTCCTATTCGCGTGTCCAGGGATGACCTATAATCGGTGTGTCCAGCTACTCTACGTTCCCCAGCAAGCTCCCAAGGGGGCTACGGACCCCATCCTGGCATTGCATCACGAACAGGAAATCATAATGACCGCGTACGGGTTCAACAGGAGCATCCCTGAAAGGTTCGTCTTGTATTTCAAGGACATGTTCACGTTCCAGTTCGGCTTCAACATCCACGGCGTCTTGGGCGGCTCCGTCTTGGACAGCATCAACAAGAGGCTTCCCTTTACGGTCCTCTTGCTTGGAGCCTCAACGGTCGCATCGTTCATCATCGGTATCGGTCTGGGCGTCGTCGCCGCTGCGAAGCGGGGGAAGATCTTCGATGTCTCTTCCCTGGCGACACTGCTCTTCGTCAACGCCCTTCCTGTGTTCTTCCTAGCCGGTATGCTGGAACTCTCTCAGTTGGCCCTGACGGGCACCTTCTACCAGCCCGTGGGAGCAGCACTGCTCAGCAAGATAGGGTGGGCCTATGACGCCGCCATTCTCAAGGAGCTCTTCCTCCCATTCGTGACGCTGACATTGGCTGGCATCGGAGGTGTCTTCCTAACCCAACGAGCAGTCATGATCGACACGATGGCCGAGGACTACATCCTGATGGCGCGGGCGAAGGGAGTTCCGGAGAGAACGGTCCTCTACACGCATGCCCTCCGCAACGCCGTGCTTCCGATTGCCACGGCCTTCGCACTGTCGATAGGCTTCATCCTCTCCGGAGCGATAATCACGGAGACAGTCTTCGGCTGGCCCGGGCTCGGCCAAGCCATCTATCTTGGAGTTGAGGGCATAGACTTCCCGCTCGAACAAGCGATGTTTTTCATAATCTCGATCATGGTCCTCATCGCCATATTCGTCGCTGACATAATGTACGGATTCCTCGACCCCAGAGTGAGCACAGGGTAGCATGGCCCGCGTGAAAAGAAGCAGATTCGCTTTCCTGAGCGGCTATCGGAGGACCGCGCGCCTGTACCTGAAGTCCAAGATCGGTATGATCGGGTTGGTAATCATATTGTTCTTCGTAATCCTGGCAATCTTCTCACCGGAATTGACCTCGAACAACCCTGTGTTCGACGTCGGTGTAGGTGCCCCCTACTCCGTTCCAGCCTGGGCGACGATCTTTCCTCAGTACAGCGGTTATGCCGTGACAGGCTACGTTATCCGGCCCGTCCTCTTCGCAAGCACCTCGGACCTTGATGTTTGGAC
>JBEKJV010000024.1:0-19255 GCA_050011055.1 Nitrososphaerales archaeon
ATGCGGTCGATCGCGAACCTTGCGGCCTCGAAAGCCTCAGCACGGTGCTCCGAGGACACTGCGACCGCGACGCTGACCTCGCCCACGCGCAGCCTCCCTTCCCTGTGTATCATTGTCATCTTCTTCACCCGCCATCGCGCCCTGACCTCCTTCTCCACTTCAGCCAGGCGCTTCTCAGCCATCTCGTGGTAGGTCTCGTACTCGAGCCCAATTACAGCTCTTCCTTGGCTTTGGTTCCTCACAGTTCCGAGGAAGAGGACGACCCCCCCGGCTGAGTTGTCGTGGACCGACTCGAGCACCTTTGCAGGACTGATCTTCCTCTGGGTGACGTAGGACCGCAGGGGGCGCATCGCGCTTAGCCTCCGGCGATTAGAGGGATGAGCGCAACCCTGTCGCCGTCCCTCACAATCTCCTCGTCTGAGGCCACTTCTTCGTTGACAGCCACGCGCATGCTGTCCCGCAGCTTTCGGAGAGGAGGATGAAGTTCGATTGCTTTCTCTACAACGAGGCGGACGTTCGGAGTCCCGTCGAGGGTGATCTCCTCTGACCGTACTCCGGCGGCCTTGCGTGTCTGAGCGAAGTAGAGGATTCTGAAGCGTGCCATTGACCCTAACCCCCGATGGAATTCATGTTCCGCGGCTTCTCCCACGTCTCCTTCACCCGAGGCATGTATCCCACCCCGTCCGGCTTCCGCCAGACTGCGTCTCGGATGAAGGCCTCGAGTTCAGAATCTGAACCGCCGTTTCTAGTGATGTGCTTCAGGTCGTGGTATTCAGTGTCGAAAAGACAAGAGAGCAGCTTCCCGTCTGCCGTGAGTCGGATCCTGTCGCAGTCGTCGCAGAACGGCTGGGTCATCGGGGTAATCACGCCCGCCCACCTCACCCTTCCCATCTTCGAAACCCCACAGTGATGCGGTTTCCCCGGTCTCCCTGCCTTTTGGAACCATGTGGAACTCCGCCGAGAGCCTCTCGATTATCTCCTTCCCGCTTACCATCGCGTCAGGACTCCAAATCCCAAGACCGTCGAGGGGCATGAACTCTATGAACCGGATTGAAATCCCTCTTTCTCTGGCAAACTCGACGAGGTCGCAGATTTCGTCGTCGTTGTAGCCTCGAAGCGCGACGCTGTTGAGCTTGAGGGGGCGGAGGCCGACTCGCGCTGCCTCGTCAATCCCGTCCAGGACTCGAGGCAGGGCGTCAATGCCGGAGACTTTGGTGAAGCGGTCCCTTCTCAGGCTGTGAAGGCTAATGGAAACGCCCCTCAGTCCGGCCCTCTTCAAGTCTGCAGCCTTCTCGGACAAGAACCAGCCGTTTGTAGTCATGTCAACTGATTCAAGTCCCTGCATCCCGCAGAGTCGTCCGACCAGGTCTTCCACTCCCCTTCTGAGAAGGGGTTCTCCCCCGGTGACCCTGACCCGGCTAATGCCTAAGGATACCAGGATCCTGGCGACACGTTCAATCTCTGCGAAGGTGAGGATATCCTGTGCAGGGAGCCAACTGATCGAACCCTTCTCCGGCATGCAGAAGAGACACGCGAAGTTGCATCTGTCTGTTACTGAAATCCTCAGCTTCCCGGCGGTTCTCCCTTTCTTGTCCATTAGCCTGCTTGACTGGAGCAGTGTCGAAGGCTCCGCTTCCATTCGTCTAAAACCTGTGTCGCTGGCAATAAAAGCTTCTGTCGGCCAGTGTGGTAAGCCAAAGTCATCCCGGCTCACGATGACGCTCATGGCTTTCCGTCAGGCTGATGTTCCGCAAAAGCCTGTTTCATTCAGGACGGCCGCCGCGTCCCGCGCGCGCGAGCTCGTTCCTCCATCACTCGAATGATGTGAATCTCTTGTAATGCGAATTCACTGTCGTCTTGTCGTCCCGTTGCTTATCACATAGAGATGCTCAGCTAGTCTTCCATCCATCTCATCATGGGTTGAAAAAATCAGATCCATACCTTCCGCGCTAACGAGTTTCCTGTAGGAGGCTATGAAATCATCTCTTTCATGAAGAATCGAGAAGGCTTCATCCACCAAGATCATCTTCGGCGAGGCAAGGAGCGCCGTGGCAAGTGCCACTCTCGTTCGCATGCCAAGGCTCAAGCTTCTGACGGAGCCACCGAAATCAATCCCCAGCTCGGCCTTGACCTTCGAGACCTTCCCTTCCTCTGGTTTAATCCTCTTCAGCCTCGCACCCCAAGTGATATGAGAATCCACATCAAGATGAGGAAAAAAGGAGTTGGACGTGACCATAATCGTCCCTCTCTTCTCGGCTGGCAGCCGGGTGACATCAACCCCGTCTATCCTGATGTGCCCATCATCAACCGGAAGCAGTCCCGCTATGGCTCTGAGTAGCGAGGTCTTTCCTGAACCGTTCCGTCCGGCCAAGCAGATGAATCCACTGTCCTCAAGCTCTGCCGAAAGTGAGAATTGGTCCAATTGTTTTCTCACCTTGGCCTCTATCAAACTCTCGTCATCTCCTCCGGATGAGATGTCCAACCAAAGTAATTGGCAGAGCTACAAGAATCATCGCCGCCGACGCCGTCACTGCCGCGTTCAACCCCCCGGGAATGGCACCACTGAAGAGCTGAAAGATCGTCACTGAGGCAGGACTTACTCCGTAGAAAGGATACTGCAGCACATAATAGGCTATGATCGAAATTGAACCGAATTCTCCCAGTGCCCTGCTCATTGCAATCAGCGAAGCGCTCGCCACTCCCTTCAGAGAGTCTGGCAGCACAACTGAGAACAGAGTTCTAATTCGTGAGGCTCCCATCCCCATCGCGAACTCCTCGGCCGATGGGTCCCTCGACTCGAAGTATGGTTGCATTGATTTGACATAGATCGGCGCAGACATGATGACGAGCGCGACCACCAGTCCCAGGATTGTGTTGAAGAAATTGATGCCGAAGAACAGCAAGAATCTGCCCGTCGGCGTGAGTGGGCTGTCCAGAATCAGCAGTGCTACACCGATGATAGGATGAGGAATACCGACCGGTATGTCGACGAGAGCCTCGGCAAACGGATCTTTACCCCTAGCCAAGTAGTACGCAAGAGGGGTGAACATGGCAATGTCGACTATCGCGGCCAATCCGGATGAGAACAGCGAGAGCTCTATCGACCGAAAAACACCGAGAGTGTAACCTTCGGGCGTTCGAAAGGGGCCCAGACCATAGTAGAGCAGGATGACTATTGGGACAAGAAGGAGAAACACCGTGGTTAGAGCGACGGCTCTGAGCCAGTTCATGTTGTGCAGACTATGGCAGAGCCCCGGCTTCGGCTATCAGACCTTGTGAGACGAGCGCCTGGATGGGTGTTGGAGGCGGTACATCGTTGTACAGCATAGCGGTTGCGAACGGCACCAATCCGTACGTAGAAAGACTCTTTGCGTTGTGAACCACGTATTGGACGAACTCAAGAGCCTCGACGGTGTCAACCGCGCTCAGAGGAATAGTGATGCACAGAACGATCGCTGCGCCTTTTGTCGCACCTGCCGAGTCCTCGTACGAGAACTTGGAATAGAACGAACTCAAGTTCGAACTCCCGAGGTTGACGTGGCTGTCTAGCGTGAGGAAACTAAGTTTGTCAGTTACCGCGGCGGACTTATAGATGAAGAGGAACTGGATTTGACCCGCCTGAAGCGGAGCGACAAGCGCCGCGGCATTCGTGCCGGTCACGTTGCCCTTGTCCTGGAGCAACGGACTAACATAGGCCTGCTGGTTACCCCCGGAGCATAGATATCCGGCAGCCTCTAAGACGAGCCAGCCTCGGAGACCGGCAGGGTCGGAGACGGGGTTCGAGATTCCTATCTTAACGCTGTCAGAGGTTAGAGAAGTATAGAAGCTATTCCAATCAGCTGTGGCGTTCGACTTCTCTGCTGTGTTGGCCAAGTTGATGACGCCGGTGGCCGCGGACGTCTGCGTGGAATTCGAATAGGCCAGGACCATCTGGTCCGAGGCGAACCCTACTGCCCAATTCGAGGAGAGGTTCTTCAGGTATGTAGGTGAGGTCGCAGAAAGTGCCACGGAAATAAAGACGTCATCCGGCGCGCCAGCTGCAATCTGGTTTGCGTCTGCGAACGAACCTCCAGACTTCACGGGCGCGACCGGTACGCCCGTGCTCTGAGAGAAGCCACTAAGAAGTGCGGTAGCTTCAACAGCGTAAGCATCTGCAGAGTATGAGAGCAGGGGAGCCAGAGCCACGGAGGTACTAACCATGGTGGACGTAGAAACCGAGATTGATGTAGATGTTGCCGTTTTTGTCGATGTCACCGTTGTCGTTCTGCCTGACATCGTCGAGACTGCGTAGGCCGCGACGCCTACCGCAATGACTACAATCACTATTGCCGCGATTACGGCGGTCGAGACTCCTCTTCTTGCTACCTTCACGAGCGTCATGTATCCCCTTGCATAACGCTATAAATCCATTGCGAAAGCCAAGGTTTAAGTCTCGAATGAGCATTGCGGAGAGGGGTTCGGTAGGACTTGCAGCACGATGCGAAGCTGAAGCCGGTTCCACATCTTTCCCTGGAGGACAAGAAGCAAACCGTCCTGGAGGAAGTCGACGCAAGGCTACTCCGGAGGATCTCCGAGACCAATTCCCTTACAGAAGCGGCCAGAGTCTTGGGTATCTCCTACAGGAACGCCTGGGACAGAATCAAGAGACTGGAATCGCGTTCCGGTAAGAAGATACTTGAGTCAAAGGCTGGAGGAGCGACTGGCGGGAGTTCAAGACTTACTCCGGACGGAATGACTTTGTTCAGGGAATTCAGGAGTGTCCGAAAGTACCTATTCAATGCACTGGACGACAGAGATTCCGCGGGCAATGTGGGCTACAAGCTGAGCGCCAGAAACCGGGTCAGAGCGAAGATTACAACAATAAAGAAGGGTGACGTTATTGCCATGATTAAGATGGCCGCAACGGACCCGGTCGCGCTCACTTCCATAATTTCCAACGAGGCGGTTGAGGATCTGGGATTGCAGGAAGGCGATGAGGTTCAGGCGATAATCAAGGCGACCGAAGTTATGATAGCAAAAGCGATTCCATTGTCCCGTGACAAGAAGACGAAGACTGAGAAGTAAATTCGGATGCCCGCCATCCCTCATAGTTTCGAAGAAGGAAACAGACGACTTCGCGTGCGCTCTCTCCACATCTTCCTCAGACCTTATCGTCCCGATGTAGGTGGCACCCCCAGGATTCGGAGACTGCTGAATGCGCCCACCGAGCTAGGCGACCCCGGTAGGCTGCCCCCTTACAACCGTGGCTCAAGTCTTCAATCGCCGGCCGGAAGACTGCTTCCCCAAGGATCTCCCTGGGGTAAGATTTTTATATTTTCGAGCGCCGTAATCGAATCTTGACCGGAGAGAACTCAGTGGGACGGCCAGTTCCACCCGCTGACACTGTTCTGAAGGTTACGGGGACCGCGCTCTATACCTACGACTGGGAGTTGCCAGGCACCCTGCACGCAAAGCTTGCCACCAGCACAATGCCACACGCGAAGATTGTAAGCATCAACATCGGAAAGGCGAAGGAAGTCCCAGGGGTGGTGGCGGTGCTTACTGGCAGGGACATGCCGTTCAGGGTCGGAATGTACGCAGGCGACAGGGACCTCCTTGCTGTGGACAAGGTCAGGTGGGTCGGGCACCCCGTTGCCATAGTCGTCGCCGAGACCCTCGAAGCAGCCGAAAGGGCGTCAGAGCTGGTAGACGTAGAATACGAGCAGCTTCCTGTGGTCCTCGACCCGTTGGAGGCACTCAAGCCGGACGCCCCTCTTCTGCACGAGAACATGCAGGAGTACAACCACGCGCCGGCGTTCTACCCGATCCCGGGGACAAACATAGCCAACAGGTTCAGGCTGGTCCACGGCGATGCCGAGAAGGCTCTCGGGGAGGCCGAAGAGATAATCGAAGATGAATTCAGGGTCTCTCACGTGAGCCACGCCTACCTGGAGACCCAATGCGTGGTGGCCCAGTTCATGAGGGACGGAGCGTTGGAGATATGGACGAGCTGCCAATCTCCTTTCGTAGTGAGACAGATAATCTCGGAGTCTCTGAAGATTCCGTACAACAAGGTCGTCGTCCGGACCCCCTTCGTCGGGGGAGGTTTCGGCGGCAAGGCTGGGCTAGGATGGGAGGCGCTGGTGGCCATGACGTCCAAGGCCGTGGGCTACAGGCCGGTGAAACTTGTCCTGTCGAGGAAGGAGAACTTCGCATCGTCGGCCTCGAGAGAGGGGGTGGTGGCGAACGTCAAGGCTGGGTTCAGGAAGGATGGCAAGTGCATCGCCTACAAGGTGAGGTTCGTCCTCGACGCAGGCGCCTACGCAGACTACACGGTTAACGTCTCAAGGGCGATGGGCTACTCGGCTGAGGGAGTATACGAGATCCCTAACGTTTACTGTGAATCCCTCGCAGTCTACACCAACAAGATACCGACTACTGCCATGAGAGGATTCGGCTATTCGGAGAGCAACTGGGTCCTTGAACAGGTGTTCGAGAGGGCGGCGAAAAGGCTCGGCATTGACTCGGCCAAAATCAGGCGGATCAACCTCCTAAGGCCCGGCGAGTCGCATACAGCGACCGGGGAGAAGCTCAGGGAGGATGTCGGCGACCCGCGGAAAGTCCTGCAGTCTCTGCTCGAGGGGATAGGCTGGGAGCAGAAGCTCGCCCCTCCGTCTGAGCCTTGGAAGATGAGGGCGAGAGGGTTCGCCCTCTGCGTCAAGGGGCCTTCACAGCCACCTAACGCCTCGTCCTCTGCCATAGTGAAGTTCAACGAAGATTCGACCATAGACCTGATGGTGGGGACAGGGAGTTTCGGGCAGGGGACAACGACCGGGCTGTCCCAGATGGTCGCCGACCAGTTCGGCATAGCCGTTGAGCGGGTGAGGGTCGACAACATCAGGGACACGGGGAAGTCGGCCTACACCTGGCAGACCGTGGGGAGCAGGGGGCTGTTCACCGATGGAATGGCGACTCTGAGAGCGTGCGAAGACGCGAAGAGCCAGATAGTCGAGCTCGCGTCCCAGGTCCTCAGGATTCCCAGGGACCAGCTCGAGGTCACGGAAGGGAGCGTGAAGGCGAAGGGGCGCCCCTGGGTGACGATTCCTCTGAAGGACCTTGTCTTCGGATACGTGTACCCCAACGGGAACACCATAGGGGGCCCGATAATCGGGAGCGGGTACTTCACGTCGAGTCTGAACTCTTACCTGGACCCCCAGACTGGGCAGGGAGTCCCGACTATCTTCCACACGTTCGGCGGGTCCGCTGTCGACATCGAGCTGGACATGGTCACGGGCGCCATCGAGGTCACCAAGGCGGTGCAGGTCTTCGACGTAGGCAAGGCCATCAACCCGCTGCTCCTGAAGATGCAGCTTGACGGCGGCTTCGTGATGGGGATGAGCATCGCCCTATTCGAGAAGATAAAGTTCGACGAGCAGGGATGGGTGACGAACCCGAATTTCACCAGCTACTACGTCGCTCGCATGAAGGACATCCCCGATGAACTCGTGGCCAGGTACGTGGAAACACCGCAGTTCGACGGCCCCCTAGGAGCCAGGGGAATCGGGGAACTCAGCATGATATCAGTGGCCTCTGCTATATCCAACGCGATATACAGGACGATAGGGGTCAGACTGAACAACCTTCCGATGAGCCCCGAGGTGGTCTGGGACGCCGTAAGGGCCCAGAGGCCGGACCTGCTCGCCAAGGCCATGGAGGATTACTGCAAGGTGGAAAGGCCCGTGAAGGTGAGCCCTTGAGCTTCGGCTCTCCCTACATGACATTGCCTGACTTCACCTACCACAGACCAAAGAGCCTGGACGAGGTGCTCAGCCTGCTGAAAGAGCACGGCGACGAAGCGAAGATCATGGGGGGCGGGGTGGGTCTCATCGCATTCATGAAAGAGAGGCTGATGTCGCCAGGGCACGTCATCGACATAAAGGGGGTCAAGGAACTGAGGGAGGTCAGGCACACGGCGGGCAGGGGGTTGAGGATAGGGGCGTCTGTGTCCATCTCGGAGCTGGTGGAGAACGGAGTCCTGCGGGATGATTACACTGTCCTGCACGAGGCGTTGGCAAAGGTTGCAGACCCGATGATAAGAGGACGGGCAACCCTTGTGGGGAACCTCTGCGAGGCCATACCGTGGGTCGACAGCCCGCCCGCGCTCAGGGCCCTGGACGCATCTGTGGAGATTGCAGGGGCCGACGGCAGGCGAAGCGTGCCCGTGTCAGACTTCATCAGAGGACCTGTGGACATCGACCTCGGACCCACCGAGATTGTGACTGCCCTGGAGGTTCCTCGCGTTCAGGGAAGGAGGAGCACCTTCGAGAAGTTCACTGCTGGGTCAGAGTTCTCTGTCGCGAGCGTCGCAGTCGCGCTCTGGCCGGAAGGGAAGAAGAGGGGCGCGAGGGTAATCTACGGCGCGGTCAACTCCACTCCAGTCCGCTGTGAAGAGGTGGAGGGGCTCTTGGGGGAGGAACTCACGAGGGCTTCGGTGAGGAAGGCCGCGGACATCGCCTCAGAGAAGGTCGAATGCATGAGCGACGTCCTCGCGACTGCGGAGTACAGGAAGCACCTGGTGAAGGTTATCACCGTCAAGGCTCTTGGGAGGCTGTTCTGGAAATGAGAGAGTGCGTAGTCAAGGTCAACGGCCAGACCAGGAGGGCCATGATAAAGGACAACGAGCTGCTGCTGGACCTGTTGAGAGAGGAGCTGGAGGTAAGAAGCGTGAAGGCCGCCTGCTGGAGAGGGGAATGCGGGCTGTGCACTGTGCTCCTCAACGGGGCGCTGGTGAAGTCTTGCCTGGTGCTCGCAGTCGAGGCAGACGGCGGAGACGTGACTACAGTGGAAGGGATAACGGAGAACGGAGAGCTGGCCCCAATCCAGAAGGCCTTCGTCGAGCACGGTGCAGCCCAATGCGGGTTCTGCACTCCGGCATGGATTCTCACGACACACCAGCTATTGAAGACCAACCCTCACCCTAGCGAGAAGGAGCTCACTGAGGCCGTCGCCGGATTGGTCTGCAGGTGCGGAACGTACAACCAGATAAGGGAGGCAGTGGCTGACGCCTCAAAGGCCTACGAAGGGGCCCGCAGGGCTCCGCTTCAGAAGGGTTAGTCCTCTGCGCATCATAGATCAGAACTGGTTCCAAGGCTGAGGACTACCTGGCAGGAAGTCAATGAAGGTAGTCAGCGGTCGATGCCGAGGAGAGACGAGACCAGACTCTAGGCCAGGCGAATTCCTCTCTACTGCCATAACGCCTATAAGCGGTCCGAGTCGGGTTTTTTGGACATGGTCAAGCCAGCAGTTCCTATTTCGTTCGACAGCTTCACCTTCTCCGTCGAGGAGATTGAAGGCTTCCTGGGGGGCATCCCTGACAACCCTGCCTTTCAGAAGCCGTTCTCGCCGAAGCTCCACACTCTGAAGAGTGGCGAGCAGATCATAATCAGGCCGGCCGCCAAGACCGAGGCGCCTGCGATACTCGAGTCTCTCAAGCCCCTGATTGATTCTAAGTACGACAAAGACTTCTACCACTTAGTCGGCACTAGGACCTACGCAGAGATTCTCGCGTGGTACCAGAACAGGCTGAAGGACACCTACGTGATTGTGGCCACCAGGAAGGACGGAGAGCTTGTCGGCTTGGCCGACCACAGGTTCTGGGACAAGAACGTGGCAATCAGCCTTCACACGCTGGTGCTGAAACGGGCAGAGAGGGTGGGGGTGATTCTCTACCTTTCGAAGATCGAACACGCCTTCGACGTGGTGGGTGTAAATGAGTGGTGGGCCACCTTCGAGAGTCCGTTCGGTTTCAGGCTCGGTTTCAGGTTCAACCACGTCACGAAGCCGTGGCCCGAGATGCAGCACGAGCTCGGCGGCGCAAGGATCTTCTACATCAACAGACAACAGTGGGAAGAGTATGTGAAACCCTTCGCGAAGGAGAAGAACTGGCTCGGCACTCGCCCTGTCGCGAAGAGCATCCTGAATGCAACAAAGCCACTGAAACCCACCTCCAAGTTAGAAATAGAGCTCTAGCCTAGTCAGAAGGCAGGCCATCCCCGCGGGGAGCCGGCAGGGACTCTGCCGCCAGCACCGGAGACTGGACTAGCACCTTAGATTCAGAGAAGCCTGTCGAGGGCGTCGGCGAGCTTCTTCTCGAGCCTGGGAGCCTGCTGGAGGTCGACCTGGGCGCATCTTACCTTCTGGCTCTCCAGCGCCTGCCTGAAGATATCGAGCCCCAGGTTCAGTACCACGAGCTCGGACCCCAGAAGCCGTTTTGTCAGATCAACTTTCGCCAAGAAGCTCACTCCACTTTTTCTTTAGCTGGGTCGAGGCCCTGGCACCTCCCACCACCAACGCCGAGGCAACCGCCATCTGCGCGTTGCTCGCGAAGAGCACAACGCCGGCTTTTGACAGCCTCTTGCTCTGCTCATTGAGGGACTGAGGGTCGGCTTCTGTGCCGCAGATGTGCGCCATAACAACCAGCTCCCCTCCCTTCCTACCCGCGCCTCGTCTTGCCTCCTCGATGGCCCCCACCAGCGCGCCTCCGGGGTCGAGTGACGAACCGTAGCCGAGGACGATGTCGAGCATTATCACTGCGACGGATGGATCCTTGGCCTCCTGGAGGATGCGCAGCCGCCTAAGGGTCGGGTCTATCATGGGATGCACCCTGCCGGAGGTGAAGAACTCGTCTCCCAGGTCGACCACCGAATTGTCTTTGCTAACGTCAGGGTCTTTTAGGAGGTATCTGCCCGAGAGGGGAGTATTGCTGAAAGCCTCACCGATGAGCTCTCTGAACACGAGAAGGGTTTCATGTGCCAGGGTGCCGCCGCTGTAGAGGCCGCGAGCGTACTTCTGGCTCGGACCGAGGCCGGACGAGAGCTGCCTCGCCGTAGCCAATAGCTCTTCGACGCTCGTCGACACCTTCTTTTCAAACTCTCTGCGAGATTTTACACCAAAGATGGTGGAAGCGTTCGAAACAGCGGAATGCAACGTCTTGCTGTAGCGGATGCGCTTATCAGAGCCAGACGGGGCGTCGAGCCCCAGAAAACAAGCGACAATCGGCTTCCTGGTCCTCCTTTCGACGTACCCCATGACCTCTTCCATCACCCTGTCCGTAGGAGTCTTTGCGATTATCATTATCGCTCTGGTGCTCTTGTCGCTCTCGAGGAGTCCGAGACAATCCTTCGTCATCAAGCCGCCTATTTCTTCCGAGACGTCGGACCCTCCGACGCCGAGCGCGTGGGATACTCCGAGGCCAATCCTGTCGAGCAATACAGATGCCTCTTGGATTCCGGTCCCTGCGGAGGCGACTATGCCTACGCCCCCCCTCCTGACCGCGTTGGCGAAGCCCAGCCCGATGCCGTTGATTATCGAGGTTCCAGCTCCGGGGCCCAGGACGAGAAGCCCCTTGGAACTTGCGAATTCTTTCAGCTCCGCTTCCTGCTCTCGTGGCACGTGGTCGCTGAAAAGGTGGATGTTGATTCCCCTCTTCAGGAGTTCCATGGAGGGTTCGAAAGCCTGGCTGCCAGGCACTGAAACCACGGCCAAGTTCGCATCAGGGAGATGTTCCAGGGCGGAACCAACCGAATGGAAGGTGATGGCCTTGAGCCTCTCGGGAACAAGGGGCGGGGAAATGACCATTTTCTGCATCCTTTCCATGACATCTTCGCCGTTGGAGCCAGCTGTGACGCGGACTGCGAGGATGAGGTCACCATCGCCTGCGGCCTTGCCTTCGGGGCCGAGAAGCCTGAGGCCCTGAAGGAGACGCTTGTTTGTCTCAGTTCCCATGGCCACCACGGCGTCGTCGACTCCTGGGAGCTTCTTCGCCTCCTCTGATAGGCGCATCAACTGAAGCGAGTCGCGGAAGAAGTCCCGCTTCACGACGTTGATGGCAGCCAACGCTGCGGAAACTCCCCCTCCACTCATGATAAACGTTTTGCACTCGAAACCTTTTAACAGGTCGTGAAACCAAAAAGCTTCGACCCGTCTTGACTGTTTCAAGGGAGGAAGTTGAGAGTGCGAACGCGGAGGCCGTCGAAAGAATGATGGATTCCGACCCTGTCTGGGTGGACATCGCACCCGCGAAGGAGAAGTTAGGAGGAATGAAGAAAACACTCCTGCATGCGGGCCCTCCCATCAGTTGGAAGGAAGCGAGCGGACCCCTCCGAGGAGCGATCATCGGCGCCTGTATTTACGAGGGGTGGGCGGAGACCGAGAAAAGAGCGGCGAGGCTGGTTGCGGAGGGCGAGATCCGGCTGGACTGCGACCACCACCATAACGCCGTGGGTCCCATGGCAGGGGTGATTTCCCCCAGCATGCCCGTGTACGAACTGAAAGACAGGAAGTTCGGCGTGAAGACCTACTCGAACATGAACGAGGGGATAGGGAAAGTCCTCAGGTATGGCGCATACAGCAAGGAGGTTCTGGAAAGGCTTCGTTGGATGTCCGAGACCGTTGCGCCCGTCTTCCAGGCAACCGTGAAAGAAATGGTGAACGGAAACAGTGGCCTCCCTCTGAAACCGATGATCGCCCAAGCGCTGACCATGGGAGATGACTGCCACAACAGGTACGTGGCTACGACGTCGCTCTTCGCAAAGCAGATCGCTCCGTACTTGGTGAGGACAGGATTTGACAGCAAGACGCTCTCCCAGGTGAGCAAGTTCATCGATGAGAACAACTTCACGATGCTGAATATGGGGATGGCGGCCGCCAAGGCAATGACGCTAGCGGGGCACAACGTGAAGTACAGCACAATAGTCACGGTGATGTCCAGGAACGGAACTGACGCAGGCATCTGGGTTAGTTCGTTGGGCAACCGGTGGTTCACGGCGGGAGCACCCGTCCCCAAGGGCCTCTGGTTCCCGGGTTACACCGAGGCGGACGCAAACCCTGACATAGGTGACAGTTCCATAACGGAGACTGCTGGATTCGGAGGATTCGCAATGGCCACAGCCCCGGCCATAGTCTCCTGGGTTGGAGGAAGCGTCCAGGACGCAATGGAAGTAACGAACAGGATGTATGAAATCACGCAGGCAAAACACAAACACTTTCTCATCCCGTTCCTCGACTTCAAGGGGACGCCGACCGGGATTGACCTCAGGAAGGTGCTGAAGACTGGTATCGCGCCTACCATCAACACGGGAATAGCGCACAAGAAGGCGGGCGTCGGGCAGGTGGGCGCTGGGACCGTTACATTTCCGATGAAGGTCTTCAGAGATGCCTTCGAAGCGTACGTAGACAAGTTCGGAGCATGATTCTGAGGGCTGCAGACGTCGGAGAGCTAGTTTCGTCCTTTCTCACTCACGCATCAGAGGGAAGGGTAAGGCGGGTCTTCCGAAGCTCTGCCTATATCGAAGCCGGGGACGAGGTAATCCTGCTTCTGCGGGGAGAGCTCAGGTCTCCCATGACGGTGAACCTTTCAGCAGTCGAGGACTTCGGGAGACTTCTTGCCATTGATGAACGATGCAACCTGGGCATGGGAAGACTGGAGTTCGGGAGGATGACTGTGCGAACAGAAGGAGCGAATGTGTACCATGGTGGCCTCGGGAGGGATTCATCAATCGCCCCTCTGGCCGGATCCGAGCTCGTCAGGGGCATCGTAATGCTCAGGCTTCTCTACGGTGCTTCCCAGTCGAAATTGGATATTGTTACCGACGGCTCGTTCAGGCAATTCATCTACACCGTCCTGTTGCCTCTTGCGGAGGGAGAAATGGCGGAAGCCTATCTGCCAAGGAATTACTTTCCGCTGATTGGCATAGGAGGCGGGTTCACCCCGGCTGGCGACGACTTCATCGGCGGCTTCACCGCTGCTTTCAATCACGTGGCACGCACGACCGGCAGAGCAGAGATACGGCTGCCAAAGCCCGAACTGGAGAAGCGGACGGTCCCGGAGAGTGCCGCGCTGATCGACTACGCCCAGAGGGGGTACGTCGATGAGGAACTGGAACGTCTGATTATTTCTGCATTCGGCGGCAGGCCCGGGTTCTTCGACAACCTGCTGCAGGTGGCAAGGCGCGGACATACTTCAGGCATTGACGTGTCTTCGGGCGTTCTGCTTTCAGCGGCTGTCTGCAGGGACCGCATGACGCGTGAGGGGGCGGTGGAGAAGTGCCTCAGCGCCCTCACTAATCCATAAGCTCAGAACCCTTTAATCCGTCCCGACTGGACGCGGAACTGGCTTGGAAGAGAAAGCGCAGGACCGACCTGTACTCGAAACGGTTGGGTTGACGAAGAGATTCGGGAATCTCGTGGCCGTGAACGGAGTCAACTTTTCGCTGCGCAAGGGCGAAATCCACGCCCTTCTCGGGGAGAACGGTGCCGGAAAGTCCACCCTCTGCAACGTCCTCTACGGGTACTACAAGGCAGAGGGGGGCGAGATCACAGTGAAAGGGAATCGAGTCAGGTTCTCTTCCCCGAAGGACGGCATCAGGGCGGGGATAGGGATGGTCCACCAGGAACTGATGCTGATTCCGAACATGAGCGTGCTTCAGAACCTGAGCCTGATGACCGACCTGAAGCTGAGCAAACCCATTCTCGAACTGGGGGACATAAAGAACAAGCTGATGGCAATGGAAGAGACCTACGGACTCCAGGTCGATCCCGAGGCGATGGTGGAGAACCTTTCGGTCGGCGAGAGGCAGAGGGTTGAGATACTCAAATGTCTCTTCATCGGAGCAGACATCCTCCTCTTCGACGAGCCGACCAGCTTCCTCACCGAGATCGAGACAGAGAAATTGTTTGCCAGTCTGAAACGGATGGTGGGAGAGGGGCGGTCGATCGTTTTTGTGACCCACAGAATAGACGAAGTAATGCAGATCGCGGACAGAATCACCGTGATGAAACTGGGAAAGGTGGTCGCGACGAAACTCAGGTCTGATGTGACCCAAAACCAGCTGGCCATGCTCATCGTGGGTCGTGAAGTCTTGTACAACGTCCAGAAGATACCCACCCAAATCGGCAAACCCATGCTGCAAGTCACGGACGTATACGCCGACAACGATGTGGGTTCGCACGTAGTTCGCGGGGTGTCCTTTGAGCTAGATGCAGGGGAGATACTTGGTGTCGCCGGTGTAGCAGGGAACGGACAGAGAGAACTCGACGAAGTCATCACAGGTATGCGAAAAGTCAAGACAGGCAAGATTCTCATAGAGGGAAAGGATATTGCGAACGATACCCCAGACGATGTTCGCAGGGCCGGAGTCGCGCATGTTTGCGAGGAACACAAGACAGGTTTCATTTTTGACTTTACACTGAAGGACAACCTGATTCTGTCCCCCTTCCTCTCTGAGCGCTTCAAGAACGGTATCCTTCTTGACGAAGGCAAGCTAAGAGAGAAGACCAGAGAATTGCTGAAAGAATTCAACGTTACGGCATCCTCCGAGGACGCCCCTCTGAGGACTCTCAGCGGTGGCAACAAGCAAAAATTCCTTCTGGCACGTGAACTCTTCTGGGGACCAAAGGTAATCGTAGCGAACAACCCAACGAAGGGCTTGGACGTCGGATCTGCTGAATACATCAGGAACATCTTGATGAAGCAGAAGTCCGAGGGCAGGGCGATCTTGATGATTTCAGCTGACTTGGACGAGATTCTCGATATGAGCGACAGAGTTGCCGTAATGAATCAAGGGAGAATCGTCAAGATAGTGCCCACGAAGGAGGCAGATATTTACGAGCTCGCTACTCTGATGACCACTAGCATCCAGAGTAAGCAAGAGTAAAGGGGATTCCTCTTCTTCCTAGCCCTTCTTGTAGGGCTTGAGAAGATACTTGGGAGGTCTAGCCTTTCTTCCCAGAATTGGAATCAAAGCGAGAAGAAAAACGTACGGGAGCATGTTGAAGAGTTGCGAGCTTCCCGCTATCGCGGTGCTAGCAATAGACACGAATTCTGACTGAGTCGCGTATACGATGTTGAAGGATAATGCAGCGAACAGTGTCTTGTAAGGCCCCCAATTCGCAAAATAGATCATGGCTAGCGCTATGAAACCTCGGCCACTAATGATGTCGAACTGGAAATTCTGAAGGAATCCAACATTGAAGTAGGCACCAGCGAGGCCCGCTAATACTGCACCGAAGATAACCGCAAGGAATCTAACCTTCAGAACATTGACGCCCATGTTGTCGGCCGCCTTTGGGTTCTCGCCGACGGCCCTCACCCTGAGTCCCAGAGAGGTCCTGCCGAGGAAATAAGAAACCAAGACCACAAGTGCAAGAGCGAAGTACACGAGAATATTCTGTTGGAAGAGGATCTGCCCAACAACAGGAATGTCACTGAGGTAGGGGATGTGTACGTTCGGGATGTTGACGAAAGCGGGCAGGGCCCTGGTGCCTGCGAACGTGTTGAAGAGGACGAACGACAATCCCAGACCCGACAGATAGATGGCAAGCCCCACGACTATCTGGTCCAGCCGCATCTGTACGGCGAGAAGAGCAAAGATGACTCCAATCAGCCCTGCGACACCCAGTGCGGCCAGTATCGCCAACCATGGATTCCCAGTTGTGAGATCGACGGCATAAGTAGTGAACAGGGACATCAGCATGATGCCCTCGATACCCATGTTTGCGACGCCCGACTTCTCTGTCACGATTTCGCCCAACCCAGCGAATAGGTAAAGAGGAGAAAGCCGCAGAGTGGTCGAGAATATCCCTATGAGAACGTCCGAAAGGAGGACGGTCACATTGCAGTCCTCCTCTCAGCCAAGTAAGTGCCCGCCAGAATTCCTATCATCATGACACCTTCCATCACAAAGACGACCGAAGTTGGAACGTTCGCTTGAAGGGCCATGGCCTCCGCTCCTATCGTTATGTATGCGAAGAAGAGCGATGCGATGCCAATTCCTATGATGTGTTTCCTTCCAACTAGGGCGGCGATGACCGCGATGAAACCCCAGTTGGTCACGAACACACCGGCGTCGATGTGGTAAAAGTAACTCATCTGCAAAAGCGCGCCCCCAAGTCCGGCGAGTGCGCCGGCAGCCAGCATAGTGATGACCATCACTCGAGGGATGCTTATCCCAGCATACCTCGCCGTTTCAGCGCTCTCTCCGACCGTGTTCGCTTGCACTCTAAACGGCGTCCTCTCGATCAGGAAGTAAAGGAGGACTCCTAAGACAATCGCAAAGGGCACTGCGTAGGTAAGCGGGAATCCGCCAACAATATTGGGAATTTGGAACTTAGCAGGAAGTGTAGCAGTGTAAGGATAGCCAATGGCAATGGGGCTCTTGATGGGCCCGTTGAGCATGTAGTAGCCGAAGTTCGTTGCAACGACATTCAGAAGTAGTGTAACCACGATTTCGTTGGCTCCGAATCTGACTCTGAGAATTGTTGGGGCGACAATCCAAAGAAGCCCGCCCAAGGTCGCCAAAAGAATCATCGTGACATACAGAACAGGCCATGGAAGAAACGCCAGGTAGATGTAGGCAACAAAAACCATGACCATTCCGATGATCAACTGGCCCTGCGCTCCGATGTTCCAGAGGCCTGCTTTCAGGGCTATCCCAACTCCCATGGCCATCAAATAGAAAATCGCGAATCTGACGAAGACCTGCTGGACTCCGCTCTTCGTCGTAAAAGGATTCAGAAAAAGAGTGGACAGGGCGACTTCGACGTTACCGCCGGCATACGCCACGACAACCAGCCCGGCAATGACGCCGAGTGCTATCGCGGCAGCGTTGTACGCCGTTACGCGTAGCCATCGAAGGCCCTGCATCTCGCTCGCAACTTTACGGTGGTGTTGGTAGGTAACTGAATTGTAGTGCTGTGTTTGATGTCGGCGAACCGCCGCCGGACGGCACTACAATGCTTGTGTCGGCGCAGCTGGAGTCGGTGGGGGTGTCGAAGCAGAGTGGGTTGCCTGTGTGGTCAGCCTTGAAGTACAAGCCGATTGTGCCCACGACGATGTCGCTCTGCAATGCGCGTCCTGCTTTCGCTATGTTGGTTGGTACGTTGGGTCCGGGCTGAACCTGAACAATTCCTGATTGCATGTTGGCTGTAACGAAGCCCCAAGCATAGTTGTTTGTGACGTAGTCGATTAGTGCCTTGTTGAATAGTGTGGCCCAGTTGACGACTATCGAGCCCAGCAGGACTCTGTTGTCAGCAGGGACAACCTTTGTCAGGTTCGAGTAGACATTCGTTGCCCACACCTGAGTTGTTGTTGGTTGTGCCATTGCTGCTCCGAGTACGCCGACATCGATTCCATCTCCAGAGGAGAAGACGATGTCCGCATGGTTGGTGTAGTCGTTGGTTGCGTCTGTCTGGGCTCCGGCTGAATCTGACCAGGCAAACGCTTCGAACTTGTTATAGAAGGTTGCAGTCGCGGCATTGGGATCGGTATACAGGACGCCAGCCTTGAACCCTTCGTGTCCGCCCCAGATCGATGACACGAAGCCGCCACCGATGAGGCCGAATTTGTTAGTTTGGCTGAGCATGCCTGCCATCGCTCCCAGAACGAAGCCGCCTCCGCTGATGTCTAACCAGATTCTGTAGACGTTGGACGCGTTAGCTGCTGTGCAGTCAATGCAGACGAACATTGTGTTCGGAAACTGTGGGCCTAGTGTGCTTGCCATGGCTTGGTACTGGACACCTAGCAGGAAGATTACCCCGTAACCCGCGGTCGCCCATTGCTGTGCGACCGGTTGAGCGTCGGAACCGGAAACCTTGTTCTCAGAGAGGGTGAGAGTGAAGCCGTACTCCGTTTGTAGCTTCTGCAGCTCTGCATATCCCTGATAGTTCCACGAGTTGTCTGTCGGAGCGATAGGTTCTATGAGGCCTACCTTGAGCGCCCCGATGGCGCTGGCGGTAGTACTGCCGGTCACCGTGGTGGTCACCGATTTTGTGACTGTTCCAGCTGTCGTTGTGTTTGTCACTGTCTTTGTACTGGTCGGTGGATAGATGAAAGCATAGGCTGCTACTGCGCATAAGAGGATGATGATGACGATTAGAACTCCTACGAGCGTTGTGATTCCTTTATTTTTCGTACCGTGCATCGCTCGTTCGATGACTCTGTCGTTATTTAAGGTCGTTTGCCTGCTCGTCGGACCTAACTGAGCTTCCCCTTCACGCAATCAAAAAGCTGGGTGACGATCTTCTTGATGTTTCCCTCGATCAGAGGTTTGGCCAGGCTGCCCAGCGGACCGTTGATGTTCACGTTGGCATCCCAGCTCAGCTCTGACTGCTCGCCGACGGCCGCGATGGTTATGTTGACCAAGGCCGTGAAGCCGCTCCCGGCCCCGGAGCCCGCCAGTTCAAGGACGGCAGCATAGGACTCGCGGTCCTCCTTGACAAC
>JBEKJV010000025.1:0-38761 GCA_050011055.1 Nitrososphaerales archaeon
AAGATGACAATGATACACAGGGAAGGGAGGCTGCGCGTGGGCGAGGTCAGCGTCGCGGTCGCAGTGTCCTCGGAGCACCGTGCTGAGGCTTTCGAGGCCGCAAGGTTCGCGATCGACCGCATAAAGACATCTGTCCCAATCTGGAAAAGGGAGGTGCTCAGGGGAGGAAAGAAGCTCTGGGTCGATGGGATTCCGATCCAGCGCTAGTCGGTCGAATCGCTCCTTCCGACTCTCAGCGACGTCTCCTCTGCGCGCTCGCGCGCGCTAGACTGGGCTCATTCCAAGACAGCCCGGCGCGCGAGGGCTCATCGATAAATAGCGTAGCCGGGACGCGTGGGCAGCGATGAATCCCAAGGTTACCGTCGTGGACCACCCGATGGTGCAGGAGCAGCTCACCCTCGTCCGCGACCGGCGCTCCAACCAGGTCGCTTTCCGGAAGGCCGTCTACAGGCTGGGGAGGCTGATGGCTTACGAGTTCCTGAGGACGATGGAGACGGAGGAGGTCGACGTCGAGACGCCCCTGGGGCGGGCGAGGGGGCGGAGGGTCATGGGGAACGACAAGATAATCATCATCCTCATCCTGAGGGCGGCCATCCCATTCGTCGAAGGAATGTACAAGAGCATCCCAATGGCCCGGACAGGCGTCATCAGCGCCTGGAGGGGGAAGCCCCCGGCTTTCAAGATAGACGTGAAGTACGCGAAGATTCCGGACATCCAGGCCGATGACGTGGTGATAATGGCCGACCCGATGCTGGCTACAGGCCACACCCTGCGGGAGGTGGCGAAGCACGTGCTTACGGGCAGGAAGCCAAAGAGGGTAGCATTCTTTTCGGTGATATCCACCCGACGCGGCATCAACTATGTTGCAAAGGAGTTCCCGCGTGCCGAGTTCTACACCTGCGCCATAGACGCCAAGTTGGACCTTCATGGTTACATAGTTCCTGGCCTTGGGGACGCAGGGGACCGCTCCTTCGGGACTCCTCACTAGCGCGCGCTCGCGTGTTGAGCGACGAGAGCCTTGGCAAGTGTTCGAATTGCGGGGCACCGCTGAGATAGACGATACCCATTAGGCTGAGAGGGGTCAGGGGATGACAGGGTCCTAAGACCGTGAACCGGATTGTAGTCCGGCCAGGGGTTGCTCATGCTTAGGGGCTATCACTCACCCTCGCTTCAGTAGTAGCGGGCCCCACTGGGCCCGCCTTCGCCTCCTCCGTCGCTCGAACGCCCTTGACTTCCTTAAGCGAGCAGGTCGAGAGGTCACGATTGGGACATGGAGCGGGATGGGACGAGGGCAGGGAAGAGGCGCTAGCTCAGGATATTTGGGTCCCGTTGAGGAAGAGATTGGTCTGCACTTTAACTCCGGCCCTCTTCAGGGTGGCGTGTGCGTAGCACATCTTTTCGGCTTCCTTTGAGAGGTGAAGGATTGCTTCCCTGGAAGCGATGCTCTTCAACCTCAGGTCGTAAACGACCTCCTCGAAGGCGCCGCCAATCCTCCTGTCGAAGTGGCCTCTGGCGGTCAGTTCCATGTCGTCAATAGGGAGGTCCGTAGATATCGCCAGGACCGCGTATTGGTTCATCAGGCAGGATGCGGCTCCAGCGATGAAGTAGGCAAGCGGGTTCGGGCCCTGGTCAGTCCCTCCCCTGTCGGGGGGCTCGTCAATGTAGAAGGTGAATCGGCGCTTTCGCGCTTCGAACTTCAGGTTGCTGACTCTCTTCAGGTCGACCCTTTCCGCTCCGAAGAGGAACTTCTCGTCCCTAGCCTCGTTCCGTTTCCTGATATGTTCCCTGATTACCTCAACCGAGTTGTCGTCGGCGGCCATCGGCGGAAGAGCCCTCCTGACGGATAAAGGGGTTTGTCAAACCACAAGAGCCCGGGACGTCTCTTCGTCGTGGCAACATCGCGCGACTGTTGCCCTCTACTTGTTCGGGTATTTCGTTGGAATTGGCACCGAAGAAAGAATCACATAGGTCCTAGATAGTTAGCCTCTGTTCCACTTTCGTTCTGGCCACCATCCTCCCGCCCTTGACGACATAGAGTCTAGGTGCCTGCAGGCGCAGCGCTTCGTGGACACTCATCGCATCAAGGACGACTAGGTCGGCTCTGTCCCCCAGTTTGACCCCGTATCCTTCGATGCCCATCCCCTTTGCCCCGTTGTAGGTTATCATGTCAAAGGCCGCGTCCAGCTCCTCGGATGAAGAGAGGTGGGCGGCATGGGCCATCACAAACGCAAGCTCCAGCATGTCTCCCCTTCCGAAAGGATAGTACGGGTCGTCGATGTCGTCCTGCCCAATGGCTATGTTGACGCCACCCTTGAGAAACTCATGGATTCGGGTGACGCCTCGCCGTACCGGGTGGGAATCAGTCCTTCCGTACATGAAAAGGCTGACATGAGCGTTCTCCACCACCGTCACGCCCGCCTGCCTCGCCAGTCGAACAATTCTCCTGGCGTACTCCTCGTCAGGAGAGTCCAGTGCCCCCCTGCAGTGGCTCGCGGCTACCTTCCCCTGGTAACCTTCTTTGATTGTCTTCTGCAGGAGGTACAAAACGTTCCGCGCCTCCGGGTCAGAAGTGTCGTCGACCAGCACGTGAATCTTCTTTCCATACTCCTTTGCGAGGTCAAAGACTATGTCGGTATGCCTCCTCGCGTCGTCGGTGTTTCTTTCATACCACGGAATGCCCCCCACAACGTCTGCGCCCAGCTCCAGCGCCTTGTGCAAGAGCTCGTCTGTTCCCTGTTCTCTGACGATGCCTTCTTGGGGAAATGCCACGATCTGAATGTCTACGGCCCGCGAGAACCGTTTCTTTACCTCAATCAGGCTCTTCACTGCCAGTAGGCCCCCTGTTGAGTCAACGTCAGCGAACGCTCTGATTGCCGTGGCTCCGAAGAGGATAGAACTC
This sequence comes from Nitrososphaerales archaeon, assembly GCA_050011055.1. Classification (GTDB taxonomy): domain Archaea; phylum Thermoproteota; class Nitrososphaeria; order Nitrososphaerales; family Gagatemarchaeaceae; genus UBA183. Next base: position 2,900 of record JBEKJV010000025.1, read on the forward strand.
TCTACTGCGGCGCTGGCCCTACTCACGATGTCGGTCTTGGTGAAATTCCTCTTCACACCCGTTGCCAAGGGGATGACGTCGGGGCTACCGGCATTCACTCCCTGTTCCGTCTTCATCCAAGCATGCGTCAGGCACTTATCAAGATGACAATGGATGTTAACGAAGCCTGGAGTGACAAGCCTACCTTCTGCGTCAATTTCTTGGTCTGCGCCACTTCTCACCCTGCTGGCGACGAGAGTAATCTTTCCGCCATCTATGGCTATATCCCGCGTCTTGCTCACGCCCCTAAGGGAGGCGTTTCTAATCACGAGCCTCAATACACCCTCGGTCGGTGCTCTCTGATTCTTAAGTCTGGAATGGCGCGTGGCCAAGCGCAAGGATGGGAGGGGAGAAACCTAGCGGGCCCAGTGGGGTTAGCGTCCACGTAGGTTCTTATTCTGTGAATAGCCCGGCTAGGATTCAGACCTGTTTGGGTTCGAATCCAATTCAGGTTGAGACTATTCGCCCAACCCGGGCTGGGATGGTTCGAATCCGGTGGGGCCCGGTACGAAGACGTGCATAGAATCTGGCTTGAAACCGATAGACGAAGAGTCAAAAGACTCCGAATAGAAGTGGTTGCCCAGATGGGCAAGGACAGCGATTTCCTCGGAAGGGACATCCTGAGCATCAGGGACTACAAACGAGATCAGCTCGAGCGTCTCTTCCACTCCGTCGAAGACCTCGAGAAGAGCCCCAACAGCCTTGATGGTCTTTTGAAGGGAGACTTGGTCGCCCTGCTCTTCTTCGAGCCGTCCACGAGGACCTACTCGAGTTTCCAGATAGCCGCCTCTACCCTGGGCATGCAGGTCACCGGCTTCGCGAGTCCCGCCGGGTCGTCAGTCTCGAAGGGAGAGACGCTTCACGACACCATTCGCATGTTTGAGGGGTACGGCACAGACTGCTTCGTGATACGGCATCCCATGCCGGGTGCGGCGAGATATGCCGCCGAGACCACCGACAAACCCATAATCAACGCTGGGGATGGCAGTCGCGAGCACCCAACCCAGGCCATGATTGACCTTTTCGCGATAAGGAAGGCATTCGGTAAGTTGGACGGTCTCAAGGTGGGAATCCTGGGAGATTTGAAGTACGGGAGAACCGCATCATCGCTGGCCTACGGACTATCGAATTACGACGTCGAGATGACCTTCATAGCGCCTGATGCGCTCCAGATGCGTCCTGAGGTGCAGCACTTCCTCAAGCAAAGAGGAATCATCTCTAGGTCCGAGAAGGACCTGAAGAATGTGGTCGGCGAGCTTGACGTGCTCTACGTGACCAGAATCCAGAAGGAGAGGATTCCAGACCCGACAGAGTTTGAAAAGGTGAAGGGGATGTACCAGGTCAACCTGGAAACACTGAAAGAGGCGAAACCGTCTCTAAAAGTCCTGCACCCGCTGCCCAGGGTCGACGAACTCGCTACGGAGCTGGACGCGACCAATTTTGCCGACTATTTCGTGCAGGCCGCGACTGGACTCCCCCTAAGGATGGTCCTGATGAGCCTGGTCTTAGGAGGCGGACGCTAGATGAGCGAGAAGGAGAGGGAGGAGCGGATGCTCGTCAGGAAGATCGAGGAGGGGACGGTCATAGACCACATACCCGACTGGAAGGCGGAAACCGTGGCAAAGGTCCTCCGGCTGGACAGGCTGGCCAAGACGCAGACGGGCATCTCGGTAGCGATTCTTCAGAACGTGAACAGCAAGACCCTCGGGAGGAAGGACATAGTCAAGATCGACAAGTGGCATGTTGACGAGAAGGACGCTGACATCCTCTCTCTCGTCTTCCCATCGATAACCGTCAACTACGTGAACGAATGGAAGGTCTCGAAGTACCATCCGAAGGTCCCTGACGTAATCGAGGGCAGGATCAAGTGCCCTGAAGTCCTGTGCATCACGAATGCACAAAGAGAGCCGGTGGTCCCCAAGTTCATCACTCTGAAACGCGACCGGGTGCTGCAGTGCTTTTATTGCGACACCCTGTTCGATTTCGACAGCGTGCCTGACCATGTAAGGACGTAGCCCGCATGAAGCACGACCTCGTGGTCGCAGGGAAGGTCGTGAGCCCTGCTGGCGTGCGGGAAATGGAGATCGGTATCAGCGATGGGAGAATTGCGGAGATGAAGAGACAAGGACTTGCTGGGACGAGGATTATCAAGGCGGGGCGTGCACTGATCTTTCCTGGATTCATCGACATCCACGTACACATGCGCGAGCCAGGATGGGAGCAGAAGGAAGACTTCAGGACTGGGAGCGAAGCGGCAGTACACGGCGGCGTAACGACAGTCGCGGACATGCCCAACAACCCTGAACCCGCGACAAACCCAGCTGTCCTTCGGGAGAAGGCGAGACTTGCGAGCAAGAAGGCGCTGGTCGACGTGAGATTCTACGGAGGAGTCGTCTACAAGGGGCTGAACGAACTCCTGAGAATCTCGAGCCTGGTCGCAGGATACAAGCTGTACTTAGCGAAGACGACCGGAAATCTGACGTTCCCGCCATCCGAGTTGGAAAAAGCGTTCGGCCTCATCGCCCGCACCGGAAGACCGGCAAGCCTCCACTGCGAGGATCAAGGGATCATCGACGAGAGGACCAGGGACCTCGCCCAGGAGAAGCGGCCCGACGTCCATTGCGATATGAGGCCCCCCGAGGCCGAGGTGGAGTCCGTGAGGAGGGTCGCTGTCGCCCTGAGGACAGCCCCGAAACTGCGCGCGAACGTCTGCCACGCCTCAACCGAGGAGACGCTTTCCATCGTGAGCTCTGCAAGATCCGGAGGCGCACACCTGCAATGCGAAGCTACGCTGCACCACCTCTATTTCGACCGGAGCAAAATACTCGAGAACCCACTGCTCAGGACGAATCCGCCACTGAGGCCTGAGAAGGACAGGAGGGCACTCCTGGAGGGGCTCAGGGACGGCAGGGTGTCCTTCTTGGTCACGGACCACGCCCCGCATCTTCGAGAGGAGAAGCTTTCCGATGGGTCGAGCGGCGTCCCAGGTCTCGATGACTATGGGCATGTGGTGTCGTGGCTGATCAGGAAAGGAGATGTCGACCCGACAGTCATGGCACGGGTGGCCTGCTCGAATCCCGCCTCGTTCATCGGTCTGAAGGACAGGGGACAAATCAAGGTGGGAGAGAGGGCCGACTTCTCAATACTTGACATCTGGTCGCCCGAAGTGGTCAGAGCCGAGGATGTCCGGAGCAAGTGCGGTTGGTCTCCATACGAAGGGATAGAGTTCCCGGGCAGGACAAGATGGACGATCCGGAGCGGCGAGCCCCTTCTCGACGACTACGAACAGGTCAGATAGCGGTCGCTGCGGGCGTCCCGCCCGCAGGGGTGGGCGGAGTCCTCGCCGCAGTAATCATCTTGCTGGACTGTCCGACGTAGACGTAAAGCAGTATCAACGCCACGATTGCAATCAGTACTATACCAATCGTGTATCCAGCCGGCAGATACGCAAACAGAGACAGGAATGCGAGGACGACGCCCCACCCGCTGTAGTACCACTTGTCCTTGGGCCCGACGAGGAACAAAGCACAGACTATTGTCCACAGGCCCACGAGGAGTAATGCGAGGGAAACCGTGTAGTCAGGGCCGACGAGACCGAACGAATAAGCAGCGGCTGACAAGAGAATTGCAACAACTATCCCCACACCCCAGCCTAGCCTCGGATTCCTCACACCTCGCCTTTATGGGGCCTGATTATTAATACCTCGCAGGTGGAACCCGTCAAGCCATAAGAGGCGGGTCGGGGTAGGGACCGTACTTTCTCTCAAACACATCCGCGAACCTTAGGAGCCCGGCCTCTTCAAAGGGTCGTGCCACTAGCTGGATTCCGACTGGGAGTCCCGAAGAAAACCCCCCAGGGACGCTGATTGCGGGGAAGCCGACGACGTTGAACGGAAGCGTCAGCCTGTTAAGGGCGGAGTAGACATCAATCTGCTCTCCGCTGATCTCAACCGAAGTCTGTCCGATGGTCGGTGCCGGGATCGATGTGGTTGGCACGGCCATCACGTCGTAGTCCCTCATCGAAGAGGCGAACCTCTCCATCAGAAGGGGCCTCGCGTTTTGGGCGTTCACGTATTCGACGGCCGTCACCTGTCTTCCCAGCTCGAGGCCCTTCCTGACATCTTCGCCGTAAAGACCGGGCGAGCTCTCGAGCCATTTCAGATGAAATGCGGTGGCCTCTGCCTTTCTGATTGGGAACCACGAATCATGGGCCTCCTGAATGCCGTCAAAGTCGGCTTCCTTCACTGTGCAGCCCAGCGACTCGGCCTTGCCAATGAACCGGTCGAAGACCTCTTCCACGGATGAATCGTTCGAATCATGGAAGAAGAGCTTCGGAATGCCGACCCTGGCATGCTCGAATGGGGTTTCCATCCCTGACGTGTAGTCAGGGACCTCCGTCGCCGAGGTAGTCAGATCATCTACGCTGTGCCCTGCGAGTACCTGCAATAGGGCAGCCGAATCCCAAGCACATGAAGTCAGAGTTCCGACAGTGTCGAATGATGAAGCGAGCGGCACGACCCCGAGCCTGCTGATGCGCCCATAGGTGGGCTTCAGACCGAGGACCCCGCAGAGAGAGGCCGGAATCCTGACCGAACCCGCAGTGTCAGTCCCGATCGCCCCAACAGCCATCCCGGAAGCGACGGCAGTCGCCGAGCCCCCGCTCGAACCACCCGACATCCGCCTCTCGTCCCACGGGTTCCTGACGGGCCCGTAGTGAGGATTGACGTTCGTCACTCCAGCAGCGAACTCGTGGAGGTTGGTCGTCCCCACCAGCACAGCACCTGCGGCCCTGAGCTTCCGCACTGCGCTTGAATCGTACGGGGCGATGTTGCTGGCTAGAATCTTCGAGCCAGCGGTGCACTTGACCCCCTGAATATAGAAGACGTCTTTGACAGCAATGGGGATGCCGTCGAGGGGCCCGCAGGGCGTCCTCTCCTTGAATCTCTTCTCAGATCGCTCCGCCTCCGAGAGCGCAGAATCCCTGAGGACAGTGATGTAGCAGTTGATTCTTGGGTTGAGTTTCTCAATCCGGCGCAGGGTCTCCTCGATGATGGCAACCGGAGATACTGACTGAGCCCTGAAGGCCTTGGCCAGATCTCTGATCCTCCTCAATGCGTCCGCGGGAGATACCCGGTCTTGGGCACTTAAGAGTCTAGCCGGGCGCCATCCTACCAACATCTGTGGACATGCGACGAGTCTTCACAATGCATAGGCGCGGCCAATGCCGAAAGGATCATCAGGCCGTAGAAGAGCTGTCTGTCTATCCGCCGGCCTCGGCGGCGGTTATCAAGTCGATAAAGACGAATGGATCCTTGCCGATCGTCCATGCATCGTGGCCAGCGTGTACGTCAAAACCATCACCCGGTCCGACCTCGAGCTTCGCTCCGTCGACCATCGCAAAGCCCATTCGGCCAGAGACCACATACCCGATGTGACGCACCTGGCAGGTTTCGGTCTTCGCTATCTGCTTCATTGAGGTCGACCACCTCCAACCAGGTTGAAGGGTGCGGAGGCCTATGGTGAAATCCCCGACCGTGATCAGCTGCAGCCTGCCGCCAGGCGTATCCTTCACCTCGTCGGGCTCATTCATACTCTTCTTGGAGGCTGCTGCCTCCAGGGCTCGCTTTCCCATTCGAGTGACCCTCACAACCATCTTGGTGCAGTCGCCCTCTCGTCTGACTTCGACCAGCTGGTTCCCGCTTTTCAGGGTCCAGGCCTCCACATCGGCGTCTATGCCGAGCTCCGTAGCCCACAGCTCAATCTCGTCCCCAACGCTCGCTTCACGCCACGCCTTGAACAGGTCTGTCAGTGGCGTGGGAGGGCACCACGTGCCCCTTGAATCGACAATCTTCCTCTTGGGGATCGTTCCTTGCAATCCGATTCGCCAATGGTGAGGCGTGTTTCATTTATACGCGTGAGGTCAATTCTCATGATTGAGAAAGATGCCTGACTTGTCGCTGTCGCTCGAGTAGCACGATGGAGAAGAGAGCATTCGTGGGCTCGTGCGCAGGCGTCTGGACAACTCCAACCGGCAGGCTCTGAGCAAACTGGCTTCACGCCAGCGGAGAGAGCGCCGGGGGTAGGATTCGAACCCACGCGACCCGAAGGTCACGGGCTTTCCAGTAGCATCTCAAGGCCCGCGCATTAACCACTCTGCCACCCCGGCACATCCAGCCCCTACGGACGACCCGCCCCCTTCATAAGCTGTGAATCGTGAAGGGCAGAGAGAGTGGGCCTGTCTGCACCAGCCCGAAGTATCCTCGTTCCTATCGGTTCGAGTATTCGACGAAGCGTTATTACAGCAGGACAGGCGAGTCAGGTCGGATGAATACCAGGGTCAGACTCGCGAAACCGGCCGACAAAGGCCAGCTCATGAGTTTCATCAAGGACGTCTGGGGGGGACACGACTACATTCCTCGAATCTGGGACGGATGGTTGAAGGACGAAACTGGAAGGTTGTTCGTCGTGGAGGTGGACGGAGTCCCGGTAGGCATGAGCAGGGTCAAGTTCCTCGAGGATGGGTCCGCTTGGCTCGAGGGCGCGAGGGTCCATCCCGATTTCAGGGGCCGGGGGCTGGCATCCATGCTGGGAGAGAACCTGATGCGCACTGCCATGGACCGGGGAGTGAAAGTCTTCCGACTCACCAGCTGGTCGCGGAACAAGGCCGCGCACAGGTCGATTTCGAGGATAGACTTCCAGGAATCATCAAGAATCAGCGCCTACGAACCCAAGAAGGGAGCCCGGTTCGCACCGCAGGAGGGCGTGAGGCTCGCGGGAATGGACGACCTTTCGCGGGTCACGAAGCTGATTAGGGAATCGAGGGAATTCAGGCTCGGGTCGGGCGTCTTTTGGGACGCATTCACGGCGGCGTCCCTCAACCCTGTCATCATCAAGAAGCTGGTCGGTGAAGGGTCCGTCTGGATTGCAGGCGAATCAGTCGCCGTCGCAAGGCTGGGGGGAGAAGGGAATGAGACTTGGAGGCAGATCTGCTTTCTCACTGGCAAAGGAAATGCGCCCACAAAACTCGTCAAGCATGTCTTCGGACTGAAGCAGGGGCCGAAGGCGGCCAGGCGAATCGTCTACCTTCCTCAGGGCTCTCGCCTGATTGGGACCCTGAGAAGAGCGGGGTTCAGCTGGCTGACATCCTTGATCCTTTTCGAACGAACAGCAGCCAAGGGTTAAAACGAGCACGACGAGGAGCGGACCCATGGAGCCAAGGGTCACCAAGGTCGCCGTGCTCGGAGCGGGGCTGATGGGCCACGGAATCGCCCAGGTAGCGTCGCAGGTGGGCGGGTATGAGGTGTCGGTTCTCGACATCAACCAGGACCTGGTCGACAAGGGAATGAAGATGCTCAACGACAGCGTGTCCAAGTTCGTCGAGAAGGGTATGCTTTCGAAGGAACAGGGTCAGGCCGTGGTGGCAAGAATCCATCCGACGACCGACCTCGCACAGGCGCTCAAGGGGAGTCAGCTTATAATCGAAGCCGCGACCGAAGACCCCAAGCTCAAGCTTGACCTGTGCAGGCGGGTTTCGGAACTGGCCGATGAAGGCGCCTTGTTCGCCTCCAACACATCGTCGATCAGCATCACGTTGCTAGCCTCGACAATGAGACACCCTGACAAAGTCTGCGGGATGCACTTCTTCAACCCGCCACAGCTGATGCCGCTGGTCGAGATAATCAAGGGAAAGAGGACCTCGGAAGAAACGCTGGAATTGGTGAGAAGTGTTTCTGCGAAGATGGGAAAGGAGACGGTCCTGTGCAAAAAGGATTCACCTGGGTTCATCGTGAACAGGATCCTGGCCCCGGCGCTCAACGAGGCCGTCTTCCTCGTCCAGGAGGGGGTTGCCGACCCGGAGGACATCGACAAGGCAATCAAGCTAGGGCTCAACTGGCCCATGGGGCCGCTGCAACTGCTGGACTACATCGGGCTCGACACGACCTTCAACATCACCCAGGTGTTCATGGGAGAGTTCCAGGACTCGAAGTACAGACCGGCGCCGCTGCTGCGGGAGATGGTCCGAGCAGGAATGCTGGGGCGCAAGAGCGGGAAGGGGTTCTACGAATGGGGCTCGCCCAGCTCGACTAAGACGAAGTAAGCCTCGCCCTGATTTCCTCTGGAAACGGGACCGCCTTCCCTCCCTTCTTCGAAAGGGCCTGGATGGTGTGCCCGGCGCAGAGGAGGCGCATGTCTGGGAGCCTGTAGATCTCGTTCTCGAACTTGATGCTGCTGTTTCCTAGCTTAGCGATTCTCGTTTTCACAAGAATCTCGTCGTCAAACCTCGCCGGGGCCCAATAGTCTGCACTGGCGTGGACGACAGGCATCCCCACCCCCATCGCCTCCCAGTCCTTGTATGAAAGACCGATGTCCCTCAGGAGGTTGATTCGGCCGACCTCCATCCAGACGAAGACCTTGGAGTAGTACACCACCTGCATGGCGTCGGTCTCTTCGTATCTTACCCTGAGCCTCGACTCGTGCCAGGAACCCATCGCGGGCGAGTCCCCTGTTCCATCTTTTAACGTGACGGACCGCGCCTGCGGGTGTCGGAGGCATCCTCAATCAAGAGGATCCAGCGCGAGAGAGTGGAAGGAGAGCGAGTCTTTTTACACTCGAGGAGAGTCTCGGGAGGTATGGAGTATCAAGCACTGAAAGTGTCGCGCGAGGGCCCGCTGGGGCTCATAACGATTAACCGACCTGAAGCGATGAACGCCTTGAACTCGAGGATGGTCGCTGAGCTGATTAGCGCCTTTGACGAATTCGAGAAGAACGACGAAGTGAGATGCGTCTTGATCGCGGGGAGCGAGAAGGCCTTCTCAGCAGGTGCCGACATCAAGGAGATGGCCCCCATGACTGCGGTCCAGATGGCTATGACAGGGCACTTCTTCCCTCTTTGGGACAAGGTGGGCAGGTTCCCCAAGCCGATCGTCGGGGCCCTGAGCGGCTTTGTCCTGGGCGGAGGGCTGGAATTGGCCATGAGCTGCGACGTGCTCGTGGCCTCGGAGACGACGCAGTTGGGGCAGCCTGAGATTAACATTGGGATAATCCCAGGAGGAGGCGGAACGCAGAGACTGACCAGGGCCGTCGGGAAGTACAAGGCGATGGAGATGATTCTCACGGGAAAGATGATCGGGGCGGAAGAAGCAAAGACCCTCGGCCTGGTTAGCCGGGTCGTCCCGAAGGAGGCATACCTGACCGAGGCCAGGAAAGTGGCCACAGAGATCGCCTCGAAGTCTCCGGTGGCGGTGAGGCAGGCCAAGATGGCGGTGAACAAGGCATTCGACATGGCGCTCGCCGACGGCCTCGACTTCGAAAGAGAGGTTTTCTACCTGCTCTTCGCCTCTGAGGACAAGACAGAAGGGATGAAGGCGTTCATGGAAAAGCGCAAGCCGGAGTTCAAGGGCAAGTAGTTGGACTTCGAGACGGTCAGGACAAAGTCGAAGAGCGGCGTCCAGTGGATAAAACTCAACAGACCTGACAAGCTCAACGCCTTCAACGAACAGATGGGGAGCGACCTGCTGGAGGCGCTCAAGGAGGGAGAGAGGAGCCCCGAGACTCGGTGCATGGTGGTGACCGGCGAGGGACGCGCCTTCTCCGTCGGCGAAGACCTGGACACCAACAGGGCTGCCCAAGACAATCGAAAACCGATACCCTTAGGCGAGGTCCTGATGCGAAAGTACAATCCTATAGTGCAACGAATCAAGAAGATGGAGAAACCCGTCATCGCGGGGGTCAACGGGGCCACCGCAGGACTAGGCCTGGGCCTCGCACTGGCGTGCGACCTAAGGGCCGCGTCGGACAAGGCCACCTTTCAGGAGGCTTTCGTTAGGGTCGGGCTGGTCCCTGACTCCGGAATAAGCTTCTGGCTGACCAGGGTACTCGGGCCAGCGAAGACGATAGAAATCGGGCTTCTGGGGAAACCAATCGACTCGACCACGGCCATGAACCTCGGACTCGTCAACTGGGTCTACCCCGACGATAGGTTCGTGGAGGAGGTCACGAGGATAGCTGAGCGGTTGGCGAAGGGCCCGACCAGGACTCTCGGCCTCACAAAGCGAATCCTCAATAGGGCGGTAGTAGTCGACATGGACTCGGCGCTCGAATACGAAGTGTACCTCCAGGACATTAAGGGGAGGACAAGGCACGAATAGAGCAGACGCCCACTGACAGCGGAGTCCGGGTTCCGGGCGAGAGAACCGGGACAGTGCTCCTCTCGACCGATGCAGATGCTTCGGAATGACTCTCGCAAAGGCATAGAAGATGTAAGCAATATCGTCCTACGCTGGCTCCAAGAGTGTCTCAGTCGACCTGGACTAGTCAGCCTCTCCAGACGTCTTCCTTCTTGCCTGCTCTCTTGTTGGCCCAGCGTGATAGGTTGAAGAGGTACGTGGAGAGCCTGTTGAAGAACGGAAGCAGTTCGGGGTTCATCTTCTCGAGCCGCGAAGCCGTGAACAGGCGTCGCTCTGCCCGCCTGCAGACCGCCCTGCTGAGCTGGAGGTGCGCACCCATCACCGACCCACCCGGGAGGATGAAGTTCTTGAGCATCGGGAGCCGCCCGAGGAGATCGTCAGTAATCTTTTCGAGCCTGAGTGTGTCCGACGTGGAGATTCTTGGGACCTTTCGCGAACCCCCGTATTCAGCAGCGGAGTCTGCCCCGGCCACGAAGAGCATCTTCTGGATTTCCCGGAGCGAAGCGGATGTCTTTGCATCTTTCGATAGAGAGACCGCGACCCCCAGGATGCTGTTCAGCTCGTCAATCGAACCATAGGCTTCGACGCGTGGAGAATCCTTGGGGACCCTCTTGGACCCGTAGAGCGAGGTTTCGCCCCTGTCGCCTCTTCGCGTGTACATCGCGATTTCGGATTTATTCGCGAATTATAAACAATAGTAACGCCTTGTATACAGAACTTTAATGAAATCCTCTTCGCTTCATCGTAGTCTGAGCTCGAAACTCGCCCACGGGCGGTGCCCCCTGCAAGGGCAGAGTCGGGGCTAGCGAATACGAACCACCTGATGCTCCACTGGTGTCGCTGTTCTTACTTGCTGACGACTATTTCGATTGAGGAGATGTTCCGCATTTCTGGGCCTTCGCCGACGACTTCGGTGTTGATGCCGATGTCCTTGACCTTGAACTGGCCGTTACCGAGCCTCTTAGTGACGACTTCTACCACGTCGACTGCTCTGCCGATTGCCATTCCCCTTGCCTTTACCACGATCTCACCGGCCTGAGTAAGCTGGATGAGTGCGCTCATCGCATAGGTCATGACCGGCTTCTGGCCGACGAAGATGTGGTTGGACGGCGAGGACCTTTGCATTCGGCCGCTTGGTTGCTGAGTTGCTGTTGTTGGCATCTGTTCTCCAGAGTTTTCTCCTGATTCGTCTGAGTCGGATTTCTTTCTTGGTATATGGTTGACCGTGTTCGCCATGGACTGTGCTATGTATTTGACTGTTTTGGGCACCCATCCTCAGTAATCATCCAAGCGGGCGCCTCGGCCGGGACTTTACATCTAATGTAGGCGCCCCCACAATAGAATCCAGGCAGGGCCGATGGGGTTAGCGTCTACGTGGGTTCTCATCTTGGACTGAAGGCGATTTGACGAGCAGGCGCCCAGGCCGGACCTGACCCTCTTTTTCGAGATTCCGACGCTGCCTCGGTATTCGGAACTCATCGTTCAGGCATCATCCGTACTCCGACCGGAAAAGGGTTCGTCCCAGTCCACATCCAGTACTGGGTGGCTATGGAAACCTCTCCTTCATCATTTCCTTGAATGCCCGCTTGTCGTAACGGTACTCTCTGTCGGAGTCCAGCTCACGGTAAAGCTCTCCAGCTGTGGCTTTCCTGAAGAGCACCTTCGAGGTCCAAAGGGAAACATCTTCCGTCTTCCTGAATGGCACCTTCATGAGGTAGAAGGGATAGTCGGCCGCCTCGGGCAACACTCCGACGAATGGGAGGAAGAGGGTGACGATCCTGCAGCCAATCCTCACTTTTTTCTCGAAATACGCGATGTCCTCTTCGGTCTCGCTGAGGCCGGAGTACACGATTGTTGCGTCGTGCAAGTCGGACTCCATGAAGTCCTCGTTCCTGATTTCGATCCGATTGGCCAGGCCAAGCTCATGAACACGCTTCGCAGCTTTGGCCGCCCGCCCCCTGTGCATCTCTATTCCGACAGCCCTTTTCACACCGAACTCGGCTACGGCAACAACGCAGAGCTGGCCCTTCCCGCATCCCAGGTCATAGAAGATGTCCTTGGACGAGGCAAGTGCGAGTTGAAGGATCTTCCGGATGTGCCTGTTGCTCTGGTAGTCTTCTGGACCCAGACGGTTCATTTCTCCCCCAACAGCGAGGCCTCAGGGCTATCAAATAAACGAAAACGTCGTCAATCCTGGCTTGCTGACAGAGATTGCGTGGCCTAAGGAGTCTGCAGAGCGAACTTACATCACATACAAGTATATCGAATGAGGTTCCTTCCAGCCCGCAGGTGTGACCTCTATTCGACTCGCAGGCGTCCAATCTGGGATCTCATAGTGAAAGTTCACGATTCTGGCGCCAGGTCTCAGTTCTTTCGCGAACTTCGGTGCCAGTAAGTTAAGGGTGTAGTCCGAGAGATACGTGGCAAGGACGTCGGCCTTGCGCAGGCTTACCTCCTTGAAGTTGGAACACCTTATCGCGACCTGATGAGAAAGCCCCATCTCCTTCACCTTTCTGCGGCACTCTGTCACGAGGCGCCTCCGAATCTCCACACCGACCACCCTGGCATGGAAGTCTCTAGCCGCTGTTATCACCATCCTGCCGTCGCCCGAGCCGAGGTCGAACAGCGTCTCGTTTGGTTTTACGGAAGCCAAGGTGAGCATCTTCGGTATGATGTCTTCCGGAGTCGGGATGTATGGTTCGGTGTAATTCATTCATGCCGAACAGCTTCTCGTCTTAGATAAGCATCGAGGTGGCAGGAGTCGTGCCGACTATTATCGCGGCGACCCAGTTCCCAACTACTGGTTTGGGAGGGTACGGTGATTCAAGTATATCCCTAAGTATGCAGTCAAGAAGCGGTCCACGAAGAATAATGCCACACTACGCCCGAATCAAGCTCACGAGCGCGAACCTCGAACAGCTTGAGAGGGTTGCGAAGGACATCAGGGAGATTGCAGAGAAGACGGGCGTCAGGGTAAAGGGTCCGCAACCTCTTCCGACTAAGAGGCTCAAGGTCACAACCCGCAAGGCACCGACGGGAGAGGGTTCCCACACCTTCGACCACTGGCAGCTGAGGATTCACAGAAGGATCATCGACATCGAACCGGACGACAGGACGTTGAGGCAAATCACGAAATTGGAGATTCCCGAGGACGTTGTGATAGAAGTCATTCTGACTACTTAGGTCGGAGGGAGCCGCCCTGGCCGGGACTTGTCAGTTCAGGTAGGTCGCAGCATCACGCCTCGGGTCCAAATCCCCGACTCTTCGGGCCCAATGCCCCTCGGACTTAATTGCGGCGCACGCTATGCAAGGTACTTCTTGCGTTCAGATGCAATCGTAGTTATCGAAGACTAGTCAGTCCATGCCTTCCATTCCGCCGGCACCGCCAGGACCGCCCGGCCCACCCGGAGGCATCGACGGACCCTTCCTGCCGCTTGCGACCACGTCATCTATCCGTAGGATCATGCAGGTGCATTCAGTGGCCGACTTGACGACCTGCACCTTTACTTTCACCGGCTCAATCACGTCCTTCTCGAACATGTCTTTGGCGCCCTTTCCGAGGACGTCCACCCCGACCCATATTTTGCCTTCGCTGTGCTTCTCCCTGAGCTCGACCTGGATGTCGATCGGGTTGAACCCGGCGTTGACTGCCAGCGCGATAGGTATGGCCTCCAGGGCTTCAGCGAACTTCTCCGCGGCGAGCTGCTCCCTCCCTTGCAGGGTAGAGGACCACTTCAGCAGGCGGTAGGACAGTTCCTCCTCGACCGCGCCGCCGCCGGCAACGATCCCAGGGTTCTCGAGAACGTCCTTGACGACCATGATGGCGTCGTGCATGGACCTTTCGGCCTCGTCGACCACTCTTTGGCTTCCACCTCTGATGAAGATCGTCACAGCCTTCGGATTCTTGCACCCTTCGATGAACGTCCACTTGTCGTCCTCGATCTTCCTTTCTTCGACCAGACCCGCCTGACCTACGTCGGCCTCGGTCAGGCCGTCAAGACCGGTTACCATCCTTGCGCCGGTGGCCTTTGCCAGTTTGACCATGTCAGACTCCTTCGCCCTTCTTATCGACAGAATGCCGGCCTTCGCAAGATAGTGTTGAGCAATGTCGTCGATCCCCTTCTGGCAGATGAGCACATTGGCTCCTGATTCCGAGACCTTGTCGACCATGCTCTTCAGCATGCGCGTCTCCTCGTCCATGAACTGTTGGATCTGCGCCGGCTTGCTTATGTTGATCTTGGCGTCGAATTCGGTCTTCTTTATCTCGAGGGCCGAGCTGACCAGCGCTATCTTCGCCTTCTCTATCCTCTTCGGCATCCCTGAGTGAACGACTTCCTTGTCCAGGATGATTCCGCGTATGAGGCTGGTGCCCCTGAGAGAGCCTCCCACCTTCTTCTCGACCTTCAGGTCATCGAGGTCGACCCTGAACTTTCCTTCGGCCGTCTTTTCAACTATCTGGAGGAGAGCGTCGACCACGAGGGCTCCCAGAGCCGCGCTGTCGCTCGAGACCATCTTCGAGGCCATGCTGGTTCTCGCGACCTTTGTCAGGGTGGCCCTGTCGTCGGGCTCCACGTCGACGGAAATGTCGTCCAAGATTCTTTGCGCCTGAATCGCGGCTTTGCTGTAACCGTTGATAATGACCATCGGATGGACGCCTTTCTCTATCAGCTCCTCAGCATGCTCAAGAAGGGCGCCAGCCAGAACCACGGATGTAGTAGTTCCGTCGCCCACCTCGTCGTCCACCGCCTTTGCGATCTCGATAATCATCTTTCCCGCCGGGTGCTGGATGTCCATGTCCTTCAGCATCGTCGCTCCATCATTGGTTATTGTGACATCTCCCATGGAATCCACGAGCATCTTGTCCATCCCTCTGGGACCCAGGGATGTCTTCACCATCCCCGCGATCATCTTGGCTGCCAGAATATTGTTGCTCTGCGCTCTCCTTCCTCGGCTCTGAGTGCTGCCCTCCCTCAGAATGAGGACCTGCTGTCCTCCCTGCGTCGTCGCATACGAAGCTTCTGACATGATCAATCACTTAGAATATCCAAAACGTCCTGGCGGGACATCTCTAGAGGCGTAACTTCTTCATCCGCCTGAGATAGTCCCTGATTCGACTGACCGACTTGGCTTGTGTTTCTAGCGCCTTTGCCTGCTCGTTTGTATTCATCTTTAATCCTCCAAGCAATAATAGGTGCTGCTCAGTATATAGAGGCAAGGTATTTTTTGCTGAAACCGAAAACGGCGACGGCTTCATTCAGGCTGGAGCGCGCGCGCCGCTCCCGCTAGTTTGAACTGTTGTAGGAAGCCTCCTGTTAACTAGTTTGCGTTAAGTTAAGCAGTTATACAAGTGGCTCCAAGCTCGTAAACAATATTAGACGGTGGGTCGCATCTTTTCCAGTCGAGAGTAATTTATGTGCAGCCTCTAGAAAGAGGCAGGCGAGCCGCAAAACGTCGTTCGACTTCCGAGACAAGCATCTCTTCACGCCGCAAGAAGCGTCGAAACTCCTGCCAGACATCAAACCGAAAGTAAAGGAACTAATCGAAAGGAAGAAAGTCGTCATCGCGCTCCAATCCGAACTAGAGAGGTACAACCTGTTGGGCTTCAGACCGGCTGAGGTCGCCGAAAAGGCCGCGCAGCTGGACGCCTTGGCCGAAGACGCGAACAGGAAGATTGAGGAGCTGGAGGATCTGGGAGTTAAGGTGAAGAACTTGGACTATGGTCTGATTGACTTCCCCGCGGAGAGATACGGGAGAAACGTACTGTTGTGCTGGCAATACGGGGAGCCCGAAGTCTCATACTGGCACAGGTCCGATGAGTGCTACAACGATCGGAAGGCCCTGAACATACAGCTGATTCAGCCTTAGTTCGAGCCGCGCGTATCCTAGCCTTCGGTCCTGAGCGCTCCTCCAAACCATATTAGTGGGTCGTCCTAGGTTCTTGCCGTATTGGAATCAGAGAGAACCCGTGACGCGAAGCTGGGGGAGATCCTCGCCTCTTTCAACGAATCTTGGGTGAAGTACTGGGAGTCCTACGTGAATCTGCAGAATCAGCTCTACGAGAGCCTAAGGGCGGGGAGGGAGGTCTCCTGGCTTGCAGCTACCGACGACAGGAAGCTCAGCGAAATCAACCAAGTGCAGCGCGAACTCTTCTCCGGAATGCCTCGCAGGCTCGACTACTCCCCACTTGGGCAGATCTCGCGCAATATGAACACCGCCCCAACCAAGATCGCTGACCTCGAGGCGGCGCTCGCCCAAGAAGAGGCGGGATGCAGGAGTCTTGAAGCAGCGATAGCGCTCATGAAGGAGAAGGTCGAGGCGTTGAAGGAAGCCATGCGCGCCGCCGGCCCCTGAGCGTGCATTCGAAAGCGAGTAGCGATCTTCAGGGCCTCTCCCGTGGGTAGGCTCAGCCCCTTTCCGCGACCCTCGTATGCAAGTCGGCTATCTCGGTCCTGATGATGCCGTCGAAAAGTCATCTTATCGGTTCAGGCTTCGGCCCTCATCAGGCCTTCACCCCAAGCGCCATTAGGAGTCGTCCGAATTCCTCGTCGGTGACCCAACTCACCTTCAGATACTCGACTATCTCCCTCTCCCCCAGTCCGATTCTTCTAGCCTCACCCAGGGCGACCCGGTAGGCCTCGAGCTCTGTCGGCCTGTCGACGTAGGCATACCGCTTGTCCCAAAGTTCCTTCCCCTCCATGTGCTGTCTGATGTGGACGAGCTCGTGGACGACGTCAAGGTAGAGATGGGTCTCGTCCCCTTCCTTCAGATACTTGGTGTTGACTATGACCGAGCCCTTCTCGGCGTTGATCCTCATGTAGCCTCGACCATCCTCGACGTCGACTTGGAGCGCCGACAGCACCCTGCCGGTGTCGCCTCCGAAGATCGACTTCACGGCCGCGACCTTCTCGAAGCCCCCGAAGACGTCCTTGAACGGGAAGGAGCCGATCGGAGCGTCCCTGTTCATGACTACGCCCAATCTCAACTCTGGCTCACTGTCTCCTTCGCGTGTTCAAGCCGGATGCTTCACGTCTCATGAGTTTCTTCTGATAGAGTCGGTGGAAACCCCTCTTCGCGTAGAAGCCCTCCACATTTTCAGAGGCTATCGTCTGCAGGATGAGCAGACGACCCTCGGTGGCAGCCATCCTGCTCGCTTCGTGAATCAAGGAGCCGGCGATCCCTATGCTCCTGTGTATCCCAAGAGTTCCTACACAGTAGACGCCGAGCAACCCAGGCGTCCTGAACGCAGCAAGAACGCCCATGGTGTTCCCGTCTCTCTCCGCTACGAAGAGGGTCGCTGAGGGTTCCATTCCGAGTCGGTCCGCGATCAGTGAGACGGGGTCCTTCATCCCCAGGCCGCCGTAGAAGGAAAGAGAGTACGCGGCAGCCCATTCGGCGGTCACGACTTCCGGGCCTGACAAGACCTTCAGGCCCGACGCGGTCTTGAAATCTGGCCGGTCCAGTTGCATGACAGACATCCCGTCGAACGTGGCGTAACCGCGCGACTCCAGAACGTCCGCGAGCTCCCCGCACTCTTCCTGGACCGAAAAGCAGGATGGCCTTTCGAGGACTTCGAACTCCGCTTCGATCTTGGGGATGGCGTCCGGCCCACCTGCGCAATCGACAAACCCGGCTCTGTTGAAAAAGTACTCGTCGAAGTCGGAGGAAAGCATGACGTACGACGTTTCTCCGGTCCAGCGCACATCGGCCCAGTGGGACCACCAACCGATCTCGTTGAGCTCCAGGTCCCTGCTCTTAGCCAATCCCCAGGTCAACCCCCAGCACCTTCCCCGCCGTGCGCACCGAAGCGAGCTTGCGTCTCGCCGTCACGGCGCTCCTCGTGTTGAGCGCAGACGCGAGGCCTTCGCCTAAGACCCGCAGGGCGAGCGGGGAGTCGAAATCGTCGTTCATCGCGTCGCGGAAGTCCCCCAGCAGCTCCTCGTCGCTCTCTTCGGACGCACCCCCAGCCGCACGGAGGGCCTTCTCTGCCATTCCTCTTAGACGCGTGAACCTTCTAGCCGCGGATTCCATTCCCCTGAGGTCCATGTCCTTTCTGTAGTGGCGGCCCAGGAAGAACATCCTGAGCTGATCGGCCGAGTAGGTACCCAGGGCGTCCCTGACCGTGACCACATTCCCGGTCGACTTGGACATCTTCTCGCCTCTCATGTTGACGAGCCTCGTGTGGACCCAGTACCTCACGAAGGGCCTGAGGCCTGTGAGTGACTCGGCCTCCGCGATCTCTGCTTCGTGGTGGGGATAGATCAGCTCGTAGGCGCCACCTTGCAGGTCGTACTGGGGGCCCAGAAGCGAGGTCGTGACCGCGATGTCTTGGATGTGCCAGCCGGGCGAGCCCCTCCCCCACGGACTGTCCCACTTTCCCTCGACCAAGATCTCGGGACGCCAGAGGGCGAAGTCAAGCAAGTTCCTCTTCCTAAGGGAGAGCTCGAGGGGCCGGAGGGAGAGTTCCCGGGAGGACTGGTGGGAGAGCCTCCCGAAATCCGGGAATGTCGAGACGTCGAAATAGACCCAACCGCCCACCACGTACGCTTGTCCCTTCTCGATCAAGAGAGAGACCTGTTCGATCATCTGGCCCACGTGCGTCGAGACCGGCTCGAACCTGCAGACGGAATCGGCCTTGAGCTTCGCCATGTCTTCGACGAAGTACCTCGAATACTCTCTCGCGAGGGCGAGAGGGGCCTCGCCCTTCCTGCGCGCCTCGTCCGTTATCCGCTCATCCACGTCGGTGATGTTTAGGACGAAGTGGACTCTGTACCCAAGGTAGGTCAGGTACCGCGCGACGACGTCGTAGAAGATGTACGTGCGAGCGTGACCCAGGTGCATGTAGCCTTGGACCGTGGGCCCGCAGGCGAACATCCCGACCTGTCCGCGGCGCAGACTCCTGAAGGGTTCCTTCTTCCTGGTGAGAGTGTTGAAGACAACGAGCCGGCTCGGCAAGAGATAGTAGAGCGCTGAGAGGCGCGTGGGTATTAGCCTTTTTGAGCCAGGGAAATCTGGCGCAAGTGCGGGCATTGTTCTACGAGAAGAGGATCGGGTCCTTCGCCGGACTGATGCGAGAGGCACGACGCCTGGACTCCGACGCGGGGATCAGGGTCGTCGGCTCGTACCTGGGTCACCTCTGCTTCGCGTTCGTCACTAGGTTCGTAGGCAAGTACACGGTCATGGTCTACGAGAGGACGGGTCGCAAGGCCCCTGCGGTCGGCAAGAGAGTCCTTTCGAGGGAGTTCGAATCTCCGGAGGAGCTGGAGGGGTTCCTGCGGAGAATCACGCAGAGGGGAGTCGACGCCTACGTCTACTGAGCGAAGCGTTCGGCAGAAGAGGGTTTCAGCTTAAGAAGAGGCACCCAGACGTCGAGGTACAATGGTTTCCTTGAACGGTCTGTACAGGAGGGTTGCAAAGAAGGTGCTGTCTGAGACGCTCGCTGTTGAGAAGGGACAGGCTGTCACGGTTGAGTCCTGGAACAACGGTCTCGAGTTCGCGCGAAACGTGGTAGCAGAAGCCAGGACGATGGGATGCACGGCCATTCTAAGTCTGGAGGACGAAGAAGCGTACATCGAGGGAGCGAGTCGGGCACCCAAGGACAGAATCGGAACGATGGGACGCAACGAGTACGGAATGATCGAGGGAACGGACGCGTACGTGTTCATTCCTGGGCCCCTTCTAGCGCCGTACCAGACGAAGATCAAGCCCCAGCTCATGTCAGAATCCACGAAGTACAACCGGTCCTGGTACGAGGCTGCAGAGAAGGCCAAGCTAAGGGGAGCCCGTCTGGCCTTCGGATACATCGGAGAGGAGATGGCCGGAGTGATGGGCAGAACCGTCCAGCAAGTGGTGGAACGGCAGCTGAAGGCTGCTCTGGTCGATTTCGGTGGCATCGCGAAGACGGGGCAGCGGATCTCTTCGCTCCTCTCGGACGGTTCTGAGGCCGTGGTCCAAGCCGGTGGTTCACGACTTCAATTCAGACTCAAGGGAGAGACGACGATCGAGGACGGCGTAGTGAGTCGCGCCGACGTGGAGGCTGGCGACAACATGGCTTACGTTCCACCTGGATTCGTATCAAGGAGCGTCGACCCCGCCTCTGTCTCGGGGACGCTGAGTGTCTCGAAGACTGTGACAAGGCTGGGCCTGCTCGAGGACGCAGTGCTTACGTTTAGGGAGGGAAGGCTGGTCAAGTGGAAGAGCAGGGGCAGCATGCCGATGCTCACGGAACTCGTCAAGGCCGTGCCCGAGCAGAACCGGAGGATGACCATTCTTAACGTGGGAATCAATCACAAGATGGACTACCTGTTCGGACAGGACAGGATGGTGGCCGGGTCGGTGACAGCCGGTGGGTTCGGGTTCATGGTGGTCATCAGGAGAGCTGACCTGACGGTCGGAGGAAGGCACGTCGTGACCGGCGGGAAGCTGTAGCTAGTCGCGAGACCCAGCAATCAACCGACGGTCCGGCAGGCATCCTAAAGGGAAGCGCGCCAAGGAACTGCCAGCGCGCGAGTCCAGTAGCTTTTTGATGGAGGTCGTTCGACGATATCTCATGAGCAGCAGAATACGTTCCGAACTGAAGGAAGGCGACATGGCACCCGATTTCGAGCTCCCCTCGTCGACCGGAAGGCCAGTCAGGCTCAGCTCCCTGAAGGGGGAGAGCGTCGTGCTGTACTTCTATCCCCAAGACGACACGCCTGGCTGCACGAGGGAGGCGTGCTCGTTCAGAGACAACTTGCCCAAGTTCGAAGGTCTCGATGCCGTCATCCTGGGCGTCAGCAAGGACTCGCTGGCGTCCCACGAGAAGTTTATCGGCAAGTACTCGCTGAACTTCACTCTTCTGAGCGACGAGGGGCTGGAGGCTCACAAGCTCTACGGCACCTGGAAGCTGAAGAACAACTACGGCAAGACCTACTGGGGAACAGAACGGTCAACGTTCGTGATCGACAAGAAGGGGAGAATCAAGAAGGTGTTCAGGAAGGTGAAGGTCGACGGCCATGAGGCCAAGGTCCTGCGGGCGTTGCAGGTCTAGGGACAGCAGCTCACGGCCCAAAAGAGAAGGGGCCGCCCTCCTGTTGGGGCGCCCTCGCGCCACTCGACTTCACTGGAGTCTACTCAGGGGCTCTCGTCACAGACGGCTTGACGGTCGCCATGCCTTCTGGACAGGCTTGATTGGAACGAACTCTCGGACGCCGCGCTTTATGAAGTAACCTCTGTCCTGGGTGGTAAAGTGGGAGGGTCGAATCCCCGCTATTCTACTTCAGCATCTCGCTCTCGGGAGGCATGGGCTTTATGAGCCCCTCCTTCATCAGCAACTCCGTGGCCTCCCGTGCGGCCTTGATTATCGCAGAGGCTCTCTGATAGAGTTCATCCCTGCTGGGCTTGATTCTCGCCACGCCCTGATCGATCGATTTCTGGGCGCACGCAACGGCCACGCGCGGATAGACCTCCCATTCGTCCATTTTCGGCATGATGTCGTCCGCATTTATTCCCCGTGCTTCGGCGAACCTCGCCAGTTCTTCCGCGGCGGCCACGCACATGTCGTCTGTCACCGTCTTGGCCCTCACGTCCAGGACTCCTCGGAATATGCCCGGAAATCCCAGACTGTTGTTGACCTGATTCGGAAAGTCGCTTCTGCCCGTAGCCACTATTCGAGCGCCGCCCTCCTTCGCTTCCCAAGGCCATATCTCTGGTATAGGATTCGCACACGCGAAGACTATCGCGTTGTCGTTCATCGTCTGTATCCATTCCTTCTTTATGACTCCTGGTCCAGGTTTGGCGGCTGCCACCACTGCGTCACTGTTCTTGAAAGCCGCAGCGATGTCGCCAGTCCTGCCTTCTGCATTCGTCATTTGAGACAGTTCGTACTTCCAAGGATCGTCCTCCTTGTGGATATCTTCACGACCTGGGTAGATGATGCCCTTCGTATCGACCAGGAGCAGGTTGCCCGGTCTCACTCCCCACCTCGTCAGGACATACGCAGCCCTGAGGTTGGACGATCCCGCCCCCACCAGCGTTATGAGACTCCTCTTCGGATTCTTCCCGACCACCTTGAATGAATTAATCAGCCCGGCCAGAACAACCGTGGCCGTTCCCTGCTGATCGTCGTGCCAGACTGGTATTTTCAGGCGTTTTCGTGTTTCTTCCAGGACGCGGAAGCACTTTGGTTTCTCGATGTCCTCGAGATTGATTCCGCCGAAAGACGGCTCGATGAGCTCGCACGTCCTGATTATCTCCTCGGGGTCTTTGGTCTTCAGACAGATTGGAAAAGCATCGACGCCGCCCAGGTACTTGAACAGAATGCTCTTCCCTTCCATCACCGGCAGTCCCGCTTCCGGCCCGATGTCCCCAAGGCCCAGGACGCGCGTGCCGTCTGATACGACAGCGACAAAGTTCCACCGGTTGGTGAGCTCAAACGACTTCTCAGGGGATGCCTGTATTTCCTTGCATGCGGCGGCTACGCCCGGAGTGTACCAAATGGCGAAATCCTGGTAGCTTGTGATGGCGCACTTCGGCATGACCTGGAGTTTCCCCCCGTAAAACCTGTGAAGAGGCGGCGCCAGCATAGACGGCTTCTTCGCCTTCGCCAGCAGTTCGTCTACCGTCGGCTTTCTCTCTTCAGGTTCTTGTTTGGGCATCCAATTTTTCGGGTGTTCTACACCGTTTAAAAGTGTGACTCCGACTGCGGACAACTTCTCGGCTCGCCCTTGAGGGGGTGGCGCCCCCGAGTCGGAGACCGGAGTCTCTAGCCTGTTCCAGACGGGAGTGTGTGAGCAGCGGGGTTTCGCTCGAAGATTTTCTTACACCCGGCGCAACAGAAGTGGACTTTCCTACCCTGGTATTCGGAGATGAATGACGTCTTGCTCGGATCCACCGTCATTCCACATATCGGATCTAGGGCCATCCTGACACCTGTCCCGTCATTCGCAGAGGGTACCATTTAACTCAGGCCCAGCTAACGATGATTCAGGCACGAGAATGGCGAAGGACCCCGTCTGCGGGATGTACGTCGAAGAGACTCCAGAGGCGCTGAGGACCGTTCAGAGGGGGACCACATTCTACTTCTGCTGCAACACCTGCCTCCAGACCTTCGTCGCCCCCGCCAAGGAGCTGAAGTTCATCAGCCGAATGACAGTGCTGAGCTTTGCGCTCGGAATCCCTATTCTACTGCTGACCTGGGTCGTCGCCCTTCCTGGGTGGGTACCACAGAAACTCCTCCTGTTTGCCCTAGCGACCCCGGTCCAGTTTGTCGCCGGGTGGATGTTCTACAGGGGGACCTGGCATGCCATCAGGGCAAGGGCGGCCAACATGGACGCGTTGATCGCGACGGGAACCACGGCAGCGTGGGCCTACAGCACTGCCGTGATCTTCGCGCCTGGAACGTTTCCTGAAGGGATCTACTTCGATGCCTCGTCCCTGATCATAGGTTTCATACTTCTCGGGAAGCTCTTGGAGCACACCATGAGAGAAAGGGCGTCTGACGCGGTTAGGAAGCTGCTCGACCTCAGTCCGAAGAAAGCGACTGTTGTCAGAGGAGGGAAGGAGATGGAGGTGGCCGTCGAGGAGGTCATTCCCGGGGACTTGGTGAGAGTAAGGCCAGGTGAGAGGATTCCGACCGACGGAGTGATAGTCGAGGGACAGGGCTCGGTGGACGAGAAGATGCTCACGGGGGAGAGCATGCCCGTTGACAAGAAGACCGGCGGCGAGGTGTACGGTGCAACAATCAATCAGACGGGCATGATCACGATCAAGGCAACGAAGGTGGGGAGCGACACGACCCTTGCCCAGATAGTGAAGCTCGTCGAGGAAGCTCAGGCAGCCCAAGCACCCGTGCAAAGACTGGCAGATCGAATTGCAGCATACTTCGTGCCTGTAGTCATCCTGGTGGCGGTCGGCGCCCTGGCGGGCTGGTACCTCCTAACTGCGAACGGATTCCTGCATGGATTCACTGCGTTCATCGCCGTGCTCATCATCGCGTGTCCTTGTGCGTTGGGCCTAGCGACGCCCGCTGCGCTCGTGGTGGGCACAGGGAGGGGAGCTTCAAATGGGATACTCCTGAAGGGAGGCGAGGCGCTCGAACGGGCCAGCAAGGTGGACACCGTCGTCCTGGACAAGACGGGCACGATTACGGTCGGGGAGCCCTCAGTCACTGACACCGTCTCGCTTGCAGAGCTGTCGGAGGCTCAAGTCCTAGGTCTTGCGGCCGCAGCCGAAGCAGGGTCAGAGCATCCGATCGGAAAGGCGGTCATAATCGGAGCGCGAGACAGAGGAATCACGGTCGAGCATGCGACCGATTTCCGAGCAGAGCCCGGGATGGGGGTGAGCGCCAAGGTTGCAGGGAGGCAGGTCCTAGTGGGCAACAGGAATCTCTTCGCCGGAAGGAAGATCGAGTTCGAGCCCGCTGAAGCCTCGGTTTCTAAGCTGGAGGAGAAGGGAAGGACAGCGATGGCAGTGGGCGTAGACGGAAGGGTCGTCGGGATAATAGCGGTGGCAGACACGGTCAAGCCTCATGCGAAAGATGCGGTCGATTCCCTCAAGGATATGGGCGTGAGAGTCGTCATGTTGACCGGAGACAACAAGAGAACAGCGGAGGCGATCGCAGGCGAAGTGGGAATCGAAGAGGTGGTCGCCGAGGTTCTGCCTGCACAAAAATCCGGGGTTGTCAAGAAACTCATGGAGGAGGGACACACCGTCGCCATGGTCGGGGACGGAATCAACGACGCGCCCGCCCTCGCTCAGGCGAACGTCGGCGTGGCGATAGGGAGTGGGACCGACATCGCAATAGAAACGGCTGGCATTGTGCTGATGAAGAGCGACCTCAGGGACGTGGCAGGAGCACTCCGCCTGAGCAGGGCAACGATGAGCAAGATTAGACAGAATCTCCTCTGGGCCTTCGCCTACAACACCGTGCTGATACCTGTGGCAGCAACCGGGTTCCTCAATCCCATCCTCGCAGGCGCGGCGATGGCCATCAGTTCGGTGAGCGTCGTCGTGAACTCGCTGACATTGAACAGGGTCAAGCTCGACCTGTAGGGCGATGAGCGGCGGCGTCGGGGACCACTCGAACCTTTATCTCCCTCGGAACGGAATGAGAGAAGGTGAAGTGCTAGATGGTCGACAAGCGATTTGAGCAGTACGTGAAGGACAACCTGGGAAGATTTGCCGACGACATCATCCGGCTATCGTCTCAACCGAGCGTTTCAGCCAGGAAGGAGGGAATTGAGGAATGCGCGGTGCTCGTGGAGAAGATGCTTCGCGACATCGGGGCGACGACCAAGGTCCTGCGAATGGAGGGCGCGGCGCCGCTCGTCTATGGGGAAGTGAAATCGAACCGCTCGAGCAAGACCATTCTGTTCTACAACCACTATGACGTTCAGCCTGAGGAGCCTCTGGAGCTCTGGAAGTCTCCACCATTCAAGCCAGAGATAAGGGACGGCAGAATCTACGGCCGAGGAGTCTCCGATGATAAGGGGGAGCTCGTGTCCAGACTAAAGCTCGTTGAAACCTACACGAAGACTACTGGAGGGCCGCCCTGCAACGTGAAATTCTGCTTCGAGGGAGAAGAGGAGACGGGAAGCGTACACCTGGAGGAATACATATCGAAGTACCCTGACCTCTTCAAGGCCGACGGAGTCATTTGGGAGTACGGGACCGTGGACCTGGAGGGCAGGCCGATGGTGACACTGGGAGTGAAGGGGATGGTCTACCTAGAGTTCGTCGTCCAGTCACTCTCGCAGGACGCCCACAGCAGCTATGCGGCAGCGCTTCCGAGCGCCCCCTGGAGGCTCGTCAGGCTTCTGAATCTGATAAAGGATGAGAACGAAAGAATACTTGTGCCTGGATGGTATACTGGCGTCGAAACGCTCTCTGACGAGGAGCTGAAGGTCCTGCAGGAGATGCCATTCGACGCGGAGGCTTTCAAGAAGAACTACGGAGCAGGAAGCTTCCTAGGCGGAATGACGGGCGAGCAGGCCAAGAAAGTCCTCGTCCAAAGGCCCACGGCTAACATTGCAGGGATCTGGGCGGGTTACATGGGGCCTGGGTCCAAGACTGTCTTGCCGAAGGAGATCCATGCGAAGATGGACTTCCGACTGGTCCCGGATCAAGACCCCGCAGACCTCCTCAAGAAGCTCCGACAGTACATGGACATCAATGGCTTTGCCGACGTGAAGATCGTGCTCGAGAGCATGGAACCGGCCGCGAGGACCTCCTACAAGGACCCGTTCGCGCAGGCCGCCATCAAGACAGCAGAGAAGGTCTACGGGAAGAAGCCCATCGTCGAAATCTCGTCCCCGGGGACGGGCCCGCTCTATATCTTCACTCGAAGGTACAAGATGCCGTCGGTCGAAATCGGGGTGTCGGCGCAGGACGGGGGGATACACGCCCCGAACGAGAACCTAAAGCTCGAGGATCTTCAGAAGGGTATTTGCTGGATCGCGGAGACGATAGACCTCTTCGTCGCTTCCTGAACTACCATTTGCTGAGGTCGCCCTCAAGCAGACCCAGGCCCAGATGGACGCGGTCGATGTGTCTCGAGAGCTCATCCCTGTCGCCCACGATCTCCCCGCAATAGGGGCAGGCGAGGAGGTTCGGCGAAGCGAGTTCGGGGAGGGCCACGTGCTGTTCGAGTCCGCCGGAGACCATCGCCTTCTGAGTGACCAAGCCGACGAGCTTCCCCTTCCTCGTCACGCCGAGCCTCCTGACGCCGAGCTTGGACATCTTGGCGATGGCGTCTGCGACTTTCGCTGCAGAGTCCACTGTTGCAACCGGCGCACTTATCACGTCCCTCACCCTGGTGGCTGACGGGTCCAAGCCCGCGGCGACCACCTTGTACAGGATGTCCCTCTCGGTGATGATCCCAATCGGGTCGTCGCCGCGCACAACGACGGCTTCGGTAGCTCCGGCCTTCTGCATCACCCTCGCAGCGTCTCTCACGGAATCGTCGAAACTGACCCTGGCAAAGCTGGCCGACATGTAGTCCGAAACGGGCTGGTCTAGGGACTGCCGAAGGTCCATGAGTGCCTGACGGAAGGAATCCTCTACTTAAGATGTATCGGAGTTCAATTCATAAACAACGGAATGAAAGGCGAAGCGGGTTGAAGGCCGCAGTGCTGGGGTCGGGCCTCATGGGGGGCGTGGTCGCTTGGGACATGGCGCGGTCCGAGGGGGTCGACAGCGTGGTCGTCTCGGACGTCGACGAAGAAAGACTCGCCGCTGTAAAGAGGCGGTCGGCCGGCAAGAAGCTCTCCGTGGAGGTCCTCGACATAAAGGACACACGAAAGACGGAGAGGTTCCTGAAGCAATTCGACGTAGCTGTCTCTGCCCTTCCGCACGGGGTGGTTCACAGCTCGGACCTCGCGGCCGTAGCCTCAGGCACCAAGATGGTCAACGTCGCCTTCGAAGACGAGCAGATGGAGCTGGACTCGGCGGCGAGGAAGACCGGCGCCCTGCTGATTCCGGGTTGCGGTCTTGCGCCGGGGCTCGGAGGAATACTCCTAGCTCACGCTTTGGAGGAACTGGGCGGAGGCGACGAAGGACACATCCTTGTAGGGGGCCTGCCTCAGGTCCCGCAGCCTCCCTTCGGGTACAAGCTGGTCTTCTCAATCGTCGGCCTGCTCCGAGAGTACACAGATGACGCTCGTGTCTTCAGGGATGGCAAGCTCGTGAAGGTTAGGCCTTTCTCCACCGTCGAGACGGTGGAATTCCCGAAACCAATCGGGACGTTGGAGGCATTCTGCACGGACGGGCTGGCGAGCCTCGTCTACACGATGAAAGGGATGCGGGTCCTGGATGAGAAGACGCTGAGATGGCCTGGTCACGCTGAGAGGATGAGCCTTCTGCAGGAGTCGGGGTACTTCGCGAAGGACAAGGTGAAGGTGGGGAGCGCAGAGCTGTCGCCCCTCGAGATGTCCTGGGCGGTCTTGGGGAGGAAGCTGAGCGAGGGGGACCCGCATGATGTGACGGTGATGAGGGTCATCACGCGGTCGGAGACCGGCGAATTCGTCTACGATATGGTAGACAGGTATGACGACAGGGAGAAGGTAACATCGATGGGAAAGACGACCGGATACACGGCATCCATCGTGGCGCAGATGGTAGGGTCAGGCAAGATCAAGGGGAAGGGAACGCTCGCCCCTGAAAGAGCAGTGGAGGGCCCCCTCGTGGAGACGCTCCTTTCCGAGCTCGGCAGGAGAGGCGTCAGCATCACGTCAAGGAGGCGCAGGTTGATTTGAGGGAAGTCAAGAAGATTGAAGCGGTGGAGAGCGAGGTCAAGGAAGAGGAAAGTTCGGCGCCTAGAGCATACTGATTATCAGGTAGGAAGCGGCCGCCACAACTGCGGCGGCTGGGATGGTGATTAGCCAGGCCCAGATGATCCTTCTTGCGACGCCCCACTTGACCCTCGAAGCTCCCATGGTGGACCCTGCGCCCATGATGCCGCCGCTGACAACATGAGTCGTGCTGACAGGGATGCCGGCTAATGAGGAACCGATTATTGTGACGGCAGACGCTGTCTCGATTGAGAACCCATGAACGGGATCGAGCTTCGTCATCCTGAAGCCGAGAGTCTTCACGATTCTCCAGCCTCCGAAGAAGGTTCCGAGAGCGATTGAAGTGTGAGCCAAGAGAACGACAACGAGAGGCACGCTAAAGGCCGGTATCCACTTCACAGAAAACAGGAGAGCAGCCACAACTCCCATCGTCTTCTGCGCATCGTTCGTTCCGTGGCTAAGGCTGACAAAGGCGGCAGAGACGAGCTGGAGCCGCCTGAAATAGCGGTTGACGACGAAAAGGGGTATGGTGAAGAAGGCTCTGATCAGAGCGGTCATTAGCACGAACGCGAGCACGAAGCCGATGATCGGTGAAAGCACCATGAACGTGAGTGTCTTTTGCAGCCCGGCCCAGACCAGTGAATTCAGGCCTGCCTTGATCACCGCGGCGCCCACGAGGCCGCCAATCAGAGCGTGCGAGGAGCTGGAGGGGAGGCCGAGATACCAGGTAATCAGGTCCCAAACGATGGCACCAATCAGAGCTGCGAGGATGAGGTTTGGAGTAATCACCAACGAGCTGACTATCCCGTTGCCGACCGTGGTCGCAACAGCGACACCGAAGACCAAGAAAGCAATGAAATTGAAGAAGGCGGCCATCGCCACGGCGGCCACCGGCGAGAGCACCCTAGTGGAGATGACTGTCGAGACGGAGTTGGCGGCGTCATGAAAGCCGTTGACGAAATCGAAGCTATACGCGACTGCTATTATCCCGAGAACGTAGACGGCCTGGAGGTCCACTACGCTCGCCTAGGTGGACCTGATGAGAATGTCCCGGAGGACCTGACTTAGGTCCTCACAGCGGTCCGTTACGGTCTCCAAATGCTCGCAAATCTCCTTCATCTTCAGGATGCCAATCACGTCGTCGCTTCTGAAGAGTTTGACTAGCGTCTCGTTCAGGAGCTCATCGGCCTCGTTCTCGAGCCGGTCCACCTCGATGCATCTCCTGTCGATTTCTGCCTTGTCGAGCTTCCTCATCGAGATGAAGGCCTGGTGGATCTGCTCCACGGAGGCGCGACAGATTCCCGCGAACCTGTTCAACGCTTCAGTCGGTCCCGTGACTTCATAGAGCACGATCTCGTTAATGACGGCGTACATGTAGTCGAGCACGTCGTCATAGAGAGAGGCGAGTTTTGTGATGTCTTCTTGGTCGATAGGGGTGATGAAGCTCCTGTTGACTTTTTCATAGATCTGGTGTACAATATCGTCCCCGATGTGCTCAATCTCCTTGAATTGCTTCCTGCGCTCCTCCATGTCGTCGAAGGACTTCATCGCGTCTTCGAGCCTCGTCGCTCCGAAAAGGACATTAGCCGACTCCTTCTCGAGGATGTCAAAGAAGGCCTTGTCCTGCGGAATTATCCATTCCTTAAGGCCCATTCCGAGCTCGGCCCCTTCGTGGAGGCGTATTATCCTTTCTCGGAGGAGACATCAATCTATCTATAAGCTCCAGCCGTGCGTTCGTGCCCCCGGTTTCCCTCAGCATAGTCCCCATCTGAACTCAGACGTGAATCGATTTAACGCTCTTCCCTGAAGCGGCTTCCTGGGTTGAACCAGACTACCATCAGAAGAGGAAGGCGGGCTGATTCGGTGGGCTTTCTGAAGCTGTTGCTGGCTCTGGCAGAATTCGAACGCCTTGAACCTCCCTCTGCGGGTGGGCAGAGGAGGATTATTGCAGATATCTTTGAGAAGAAGAGACTGAATCTGCTTGTAGCGTCAGAGCGGGGAAAGCTCGTGGGCTACGCCCTGTATTTCTACACCTACTCCTCCTTCCTCGCAAGGCCCACACTCTATCTAGAGGACTTGTTCGTCCTTGAAGAGCACCGGAAGAAGGGGCTGGGCTCCGCACTCCTCCTCAGGTGCATCGACGAAGCGGTCAAGCAAGACTGTGGCAGGATGGAATGGGCCGTTCTTGGGTGGAACAAGAAAGCGATTGGCTTCTACGAGAAGCTCGGCGCGAGGAGGCTGGACGAGTGGCATTTCTACAGACTCACCCGTGACGAATTGAAGCAGGTTACTCGGGGAATCCAGGCACAACCTGGTCCGTAAGATGAACGGGACAGGGTCAAGGGCTTCCCCCATCCAGAAATAGCGGTCTAAAATACTAGCCACTTTCTGCCTCTGCTCGGTAGAGGGAATTGGAAAAGGTCCTGCTCTTCGAAGAGGCTGCTGGCCGTGACAAGTTTCTGCTAGGCGGCAAGGGGTACGGCCTGGCACAGATGACCGCAATCGGGCTCCCCGTGCCGCCGGGTTTCACGATAACAACGGAGGTGTGCAAGCAGTTCTACGCCCAGGGCGGTAGAATCCCGACCGGCCTCTTCGATGACATCAGGCTGAAGGTTCGGGAAATCGAGGCGAAGACAGGCAAGAGATTCGGCGACAGCCAGAATCCGCTCCTGTTCTCAGTGAGGTCGGGCGGACCATTCTCGATGCCCGGGATGATGGACACAATCCTCAACCTCGGGCTCTCTGACGCGACGGCCGAGGCGCTGGCGAGGAAGACGGGCAACGAGCGGTTCGTGTACGACTCGTACCGCAGGCTCATCCAGATGTTCGGAAAGGTGGCTATGGGCGCCGACGGAGATAAGTTTGAGCACGAGCTGGTGGAGCTCAAGAAGACGTCTGGGGCGAAAGCGGACATAGACCTGAAGCCCCAGGAGCTCAGGGACCTTGTCGAGACCTTCAAGAGGATTGTGAGGACGGAGACAGGAAGAGAGTTTCCGCAGGATCCCTTCGAGCAGCTGGAAACGGCCGTGACCGCGGTCTTCATGTCATGGAACAATTCGCGAGCGAAGGAGTATAGGCGATTCTACAAGATCAGCGACGACCTCGGGACAGCAGTCAACATCCAGACCATGGTCTTCGGCAACATGGGCCCGGACTCGGGCTCAGGGGTCGGCTTCACGCGAAACCCCTCGACCGGCGACAGGGAACTCTACGGGGAGTATCTGGGCAACGCGCAGGGGGAGGACGTGGTCGCAGGAGTTCGGACGCCTATCACCATCGAGAGCCTCGAACCCAGCCTCCGGAAGGAGCTGGTTGATCTCGCCTCCAGGCTGGAGAAGCACTTCAGGGACATGCAGGACTTCGAGTTCACCGTCGAGGGGGGAAAGCTGTACCTGCTCCAGACGCGCAACGGGAAGCGGACCGCCCAGGCGGCGGTCAAGGTCGCAGTCGACATGATGGAAGAGGGCCTCATCGGATCCGAGGAAGGCCTGATGAGGGTGGAGCCTGAAATGCTCGACGCGCTCCTGCACAGGCGTCTCGACCCGACAGCAGCAGATCAGCCGGTGGCGAAGGGGCTCAACGCGTCCCCCGGCGCAGCATCAGGAAAGGTCGTCTTTGACACGGATGAAGCAGCGTCGACGGGTGCAGGTGAGAAGATCATTCTGGTCAGACCTGAGACGACGCCGGAGGACATCAAGGGCCTGATTGCCTCTCAGGGAGTCCTCACGGCAAGAGGAGGGATGACCTCCCACGCAGCCGTGGTAGCCAGAGGAATGGGAAAGCCGGCAATCGTAGGATGCAGCGAGATTGAGATCTCCCAGGACGGGACCGCCTTCACCACTAAGAGCGGAGAGAGAATCGCAAAGGGAGAGACAATAACCATCGACGGAACTTCCGGGAAGGTGTACAGAGGCGAAGTGAGGATGGTAGACCCCGAGCTCTCACCCGAGTTCTCCAAGCTCCTGGAGAAGGCCGATTCCGTGAGGAAGCTCGGGGTCTGGGCCAACGCGGACACGAGGAACCTCTACAGGCTCTCTCCATTCCAGCTCGCCGACTTCAAGGGGATCTTCTCGGCAATGGGCGGAAGGCCGGTCGTCGTACGCCTGCTGGACCTGCCGCTCCACGAGTTCCTGCCCCCGATAGAAGAGCTGATTGTTGAGATCCAGCAGATGAAGGAAGAAGGTTCCACTCCGGCACAGCTGCAAGCGAAGCAGGCGGTCCTGGACAGAGTGAGGCAGCTGGCCGAGCACAACCCGATGCTCGGTCACAGGGGGTGCAGGCTGGCCGTGACCTATCCAGAGATCTACGAGATGCAGACCAAGGCACTAATGCGGGAAAAGGGCGAGACCCCCAACGTGAAGATAATGATCCCATTGGTTGCGCACGTCGGGGAGTTGAAGCTCCTCAGGAAGGTGATCGAGGGCGCCGCCTCGGAGCTCTTCAAGGAAATTGGGACGACGGTCGGGCTCCAAGTCGGGACGATGATCGAGACGCCCAGGGCGGCGCTGACGGCCGACGAGATAGCCAAGGACGCTGACTTCTTCTCCTTTGGGACCAACGACCTGACGCAGACGACCTTCGGGTTCAGCCGGGACGACGTGGAAGCAAAGTTCATTCCACAGTACATCAAGCTCGGCATCCTTGCCTGCAGCCCTTTCGACTCGATCGACCCTTCGGGAGTGGGCAGGCTCGTCAGGATGGCGGTCGAGGCAGGAAGGAAGACGAAGCCGAACCTAGAGGTCGGAATCTGCGGGGAGCACGGCGGCGACCCGAAGAGCATCGCCCTCTTCAGCGAAGCAGGCCTGAACTACGTCAGCTGTTCTGCGTTCAGAGTGCCGATAGCGAGGCTGGCGGCTGCACAGGCCGTTATCGGTAAGAAGGCCGTGTCGTCGACCGTCTAACGCGATGAAGCGCCTTGGCGCGAATCCATTTTCAATTATCAATACTGAGAATCCGCTACGCGTATTAAATACGTGAGAGCGGGGCGACAAAATCATGGGTCAAGCCTCAGGGCTGGTCCAGAAGTCTATGGTGATTGTCGACTCGGAGGTCTGCAAGGGTTGCAGCCTGTGCGTTGTATCATGTCCGCAAAAGAACCTGAAACTCTCGGAATCACTGAACAGAATCGGGTACCATCCAGTCGAGTTCCATTATCACGGTGAGAAGGGCGACTGCACCGCATGCGGACTCTGCTATTGGGTCTGCCCCGATTTTGCGATTGCAGAGGTAAGGAGGCTGAAGCAGTGAAGGCCGAGACCGAGTTCGTGAAAGGAAACGAGGCGCTCGCCCTTGGAGCGCTCAAGGCCGGGATGAACGCCTACTTCGCCTATCCCATCACGCCGTCGAGCGAGATCCCGGAGACCTTGGCCAAGGAATTCAAGAGTCCGGAGTATCCCGAGTTCAAGATATTCCTCCAAGCGATGAACGAACTCGAGGCGATCAACATGGTGATAGGCGCCGCGTCGACCGGCGCCAAGGCGATGACGGCGACATCCGGGCCCGGGTTCAGTCTCAAGCAGGAGGGCATATCCTACGCAGCCGCAATGGAGGTCCCATTCCTTGTTGTAGATGTCAACAGGGCTGGGCCCGGCCTAGGCAACCTCGGCCCCGAGCAGAGCGATTACAACCAAGCGACAAAGGGTGGAGGGCACGGTGGATACAAGACCATCGTCCTGGCGCCGAATTCGGTCCAAGAGATGGCGGCCTTCCCAGCCCTAGGATTCTCGCTCGCGTTCAAGCACAGGACCCCCGTCTTGATGCTCGTTGATGCCTTCTTAGGGCAAGTGAAGGAGGACATAGTATTCCCCAAGATCGCTCAGGAGAAGTTCGAGACTCCCTGGGCCACCACAGGCGCGCGGGGAGCGGAGAGGCATTTGCTTCTCTCTCTGCACCTAGATTTCGAAGACCAGAGGAAGCACGCTGAGCACCTCAAGAGCAAGTACGAAGAAATCGATATGATGGAGCAGAGGTCGGAAGAATACCTGACCTCCGACGCCGAAGTGGTGCTGGTGGCCTTCGGAGTGGTCTCAAGACTCTGCAGGCGTGCAGTCAACGAGCTCAGGGCAAAAGGGATCAGGGCCGGACTCTTTAGGCCGGTGACGCTCTCGCCCTTCCCCGACAAGGGATTGAAGTCGTTGGCGGACAGAGGAATCAAGAAATTCGTCGTCGTCGAGCTGAATGTGGGACAGATGGTCTACGACGTCAAGCTCGCGGTCGAAGGTAAGGGTTCGGTCGATTTCATCTACAAGCTGGGCGGCTTCCTGCCGACCACCGCGGAAATCGTCCATAGAGTGGAGATGGTGTCAAGATGACAACCTTGCAGGACAAGGCGACCGGCGAGTACGAAGTCAAGCTAGGGAGGCTCCCGACGCTGACCGGGAAGCCGACCCACTACTGCGCGGGGTGCGAGCATGGGGTCCTCACCAGGTTGATTGCCAACGCGATAGAGGAGCTGGGAGCGAGGGAGAAAACTGTCATGATTGACTCAGTGGGGTGCAGCGTCCTAGCCCATGAATACATCAACGTTGACGCTGTCCAGTCGCCTCACGGGAGAGCACCGGCCATGATGACTGGGATCAAGAAGGTCAGGCCGGACCTGCTCGTCTTCGCGGTACAGGGGGACGGGGACGCGGTAGCAATAGGGCTCCTGGAGCTGATCTACGCGGCCAGCAGGGGTGCGCCAATCACGGTCTTCCTGGTCAATAACGCAATCTACGGCATGACCGGCGGACAGATGGCCCCGACGACCCCCGCCGGGATGGTCACCACGACGACGCCGAGGGGGAGGGATCTGAAGGACACTGGGCCAGTGATGGACGCATCCAAGCTGCTCGCGGGCCTCGAGGGGCCCTCATACGTCAAGAGGGTCTTCCTGCCAGTCACCCCTATGGGGTCGACCGACCTTTACAGCGCGAGGGGCTCCCTCGAAGGAGCGAAGAGCGTTCTGAACGCGTTCAAGGTCCAACTGATGGGAGGCTTCTCTTTCGTGGAGTTCGTCAGCACTTGCAGCGTCAACTGGAAGATGTCCGTTCTCGAGTCGAAGCGCTACTCGTTCGAGGTCCTGGCCAAGCTCTTCCCGCCTGGCCTCTACGTAGACAAGATGGGGGTCGAGAAGAAATGAAGATCGAAGTCATCGCCGCGGGCCAAGGCGGGCAGGGCGTTCTCGAGCTCGCGAACTACATTTCGTACTTCAACATACTGAAGGGGAGGCATGCAGCCTGCACGCCTTCGTACGGGCCAGAGACCAGGGGAGGGAAGGTGAAGTGCTACGTGGTCGGGTCCGACGAACTGATCGATTCGCCCATAGTCGAGGAGCCGGACTTCCTCATCGTCATGAACATCCCGTCAATGGACTACGTGCCGATGCTCAAGGC
>JBEKJV010000026.1:0-18154 GCA_050011055.1 Nitrososphaerales archaeon
CAGAAGTCGTACATCAGCCTCGTAAGAGAGATTCAGAGAAGGGGAGGGGGCTACTTTACGCTGGGTTCCTCTGAGCCGTCGCTGGGGCACAGGGGCATGACATCCTTCTACATGCCTCTCGACAGGCCGGGAGTAAGCACGAGCTTGGTCGAGGACATGGGCAGGATGGCTCTCTCGACGGGCAACATCGACATGAAGAAGGTGGAGCTGCCCGAACACTACATCGTCGGAGAGTGGAACAAGGGGTTCTACGTCGGCATGGAAGGCTTCCAAGCCGCAAGAGTTCTCGTCTCGGCTGCGTGCATAGGGTGCTGGGAGGGCGTGCTAGACATGGGGATGAATTACATAAAGGAAAGGGAGACCTTCGGCACTCCCCTGGCAAAGTACGAAGGGATTCAGTTCCCTCTCGTGGACAGTTATGCGGCTCTGGAAGCGGACAAGCTGCTGGTCTACAGGGCCGCTTGGGCCGTAGACGAGATGTACCGAAAGGGCGCAACCAAGCAGGAGTCCAGAAGGGTGGCCATGCTGGCGGCGCAGGCGAAGCTCAGAGCTCCGGTCGACGCCTTCCAGGGGTGCAGCACTGTCATGGACATGCTCGGTGCATACGGCTATACGACCAAGTGCGATGTCGAGATGGCACTAAGAGGCGTGAAATCATACTCCGCGGGCGCCGAAGGAGGGCAGAACATCATGCGAATCATCATTGCGAGGGAGATCCTCGGAGACGAATTCGTGCCGCAACACTGACTGAGCAACCACCCGAGTAGGGCTCGCCAGCCGGAATCCCGTCAAAGTGCCCAAGGGGCCACCGAGTGCGCGCGCTGAGGCGAAGTGTTTCCAAACCTGGGAACCGACCCTCATCTTTAAATCAAATCTGTCGGGGCGCCCGCCATCGACATGTCACAGAATGAAGATCTCGCAGGGCCCGGAATAGGCACGTATGAGGAAGTCGAGAAGGTTCTACCCACGGACTACAAGTCCCTCCTCGACAGGAAGGAGACGCAACGCGCAGTCTACCTTGCCAAGAGCTACATCGAGCAGCACCTCTGCAAGGAGCTGAACCTGATGATGGTGCAGGTTCCTCTGATCGTCGACGCCGCGAGCGGGATCAACGACATGCTCGACAGGGACGGCTCCAGGACGCCGATTCAGTTCCACATATCGAATGACTACAACAAGCACCCCATCGACGCTCAGGTCGTCCAGGCGGCGACCAAGTGGAAGCGCTTCGCTCTGAAGCAGTTCGGGATGAAGGTGGGAGAGGGCATCTGCACGGACATGCGGGCTGTCAGGAAGGACTACTTCCTCGACCACGACCACAGCGCCTACGTCGACCAGTGGGACTGGGAGAGGGTCGTAAGCGCTGAGCAGCGGAACCTCGCCTATCTGACAGACACGGTCACGAAGATCTGGAAGGTCCTGAAGGGGGCAGAGAAGCGAGTCCAGGAGGATTACCCCAGACTGAAGGGGAAGTACCCGAGCATGCCTGACAAGATCGAGTTCATGCACGCGGAGGACATCCTGGAAGCGTACCCCAACCTGCCGAGGAAGCAGCGTGAGACCGCCGTCCTTCAGAAGCATCCGGCCATCTTCATCATAGGCATAGGCTGGGTACTGAAGAACGGACACCCCCACGAGATGAGGGCAGCGGACTACGACGACTGGGTCACAGAGACGAAGTCGCGAGACGGAAGACCCATGCACGGGCTCAACGGCGACATCTTGGTCTGGAACCCGGTCACGAAGCGGAGGCACGAGCTGAGCTCCATGGGAGTAAGGGTCGACGGGGCGACATTGGAGAAGCAGCTCAAGTTGAGCGGGCAACTCGACTTTCTGAAGTACGAATATCACAAGGGAATCATCAGTGGCGACCTACCTCTTTCCATCGGAGGAGGGGTAGGGCAGTCCAGGACCCTGATGCTGCTTCTCAAGAAGGCACATCTGGGAGAGGTCAGCGTCTCGGTCTGGCCCAAGATCCTCAAGGACATGTGCGCGAAGAAAAACATACACGTCCTCGAGTGAATCTGCGGCCTAAGTCCGGCAGGATGACTGCAGGGAGAGTTCTTACGGTCTCGTAAGTCAAGTCAGACCTGCGGCTCGGTTGAAGTCCCAGATTCTACCGACAGGGCTGTAGGGTTTCCGCCGGAGGCCCTCGAGCAAACCACTCTCCTGGAGTCTCGCGACGAGGCTGGCAGAGTACGACGGTGCGCCGGTGGCTCCCGGCGAGTTGTAGTTGAGTACGTGGACCGACCTCTCGTCCTGAACAAGAATCGCCTCAGGGACGAACCCTCCATTCCCGACAACAGATGCCCTGACCCCCGAGACACCTCGCAAATTGAGCGCCTTATGGTCAAGCCCAGGAATGAACCTCCTGACACGCTCGCACATCGCCTTCTTTGACAGAGAGGTGCGCCACTCACTCGCGACCATCGAAAGGAAGTCTGCATCTCTCAACAGGTTGAGTTTGGGGCCCTTCGGAGCGGCGAGCAGTCTGGGAAGAGAACGTAGACCAAGCCCCTCGTAGACGTAGGGGTCCGTGACCATCACAGCGTTCGGCCCGATCTGGCGCATGCCGTCCGAACGCACGATAAAATGCGGGTCGAGGAACGGGAACTTGGGATGCCGAGGGAGACTGTAGACGTTCCTGCCAATCCTCGAAGCGAACGGCTCGTCGACGACCCAATACTCGCCGCGAAAGTTGAGCGTCGAGTAGTCGCTTGCAAGCCCCATCATGTGGGCTATGTCGACTGAGGCACCGCCGGCCGTGTTGATTAGAAGGTTGCACCTGGCACCTGCGAGCTGCTCGTTGCTCAAGAAGGAGGCGTCGAGAACTGCACCTTCCGCCTTCAGCGAGGAGACCTGAAGTCCGCCCTGGAATGAAAGGCCTTCAT
Organism: Nitrososphaerales archaeon; assembly: GCA_050011055.1. GTDB lineage: Archaea > Thermoproteota > Nitrososphaeria > Nitrososphaerales > Gagatemarchaeaceae > UBA183. The sequence goes on from JBEKJV010000026.1 coordinate 2,892, forward strand.
TGAGGGCGAGCTGGTAGACACATGAGGTGAATTTCCCGAAGTCGACTGAAGTGTCTGTCTTCGAGTGGAGCGCGGCCCTGCACTGGACCTCCGGTTCCACTGACTTCACCGACCTGGAGTCGAGCAGCTCCAGTTCGGTCTCCTCCATCCCGTTGTCCGCTCCCCATCGCATGTACCTTTCAAGGAGGGGAACGTCATCCTCACGAAGCGCCACTTCGAGTGTGCCCACTGACTTCCACGGGAGGCTGTACGCGCTGGCGAGGTCTCGCCAAAGGGGATAGGAAAGCATCGCAGAAAGAGCGAAGGTCTTCTTGGTCTCCGGATTGAGATAGAAGGGACGGTGGATTACGCCCGTGTTCCTTGAGCTTGTGTGCTTTGCGACTCCACGTTCTCTGTCCACCAGCAGAATCCTGCAGTCATAGAGGCTTGACAGCCAGTACGCTACGGTGACACCGAGGACCCCAGCTCCGACGACAAGAATGTCAACGTCCTTCCGAAGGCCGGAGGCGGGCAACACCGACTTCAGGGCTCCAGGGGCGGATTGATTAGTCTGTCAGGTCGTAGGTCATAGCTAGTCTCGGAACCATTGAATGTGTGCGGCGGCCCTTCCGGTCAGATCGTTTTCAGGTAGCCGTTCTGTTCTAGCCACTCTGCATGGGCCTTGATGTAGCGCCACAGTATGTCCGCCTTCCTGTTGTCGAAGTCCCAGGGAGCCACCAAGACGATGTCGCCTTCGCGTATCCACATTCTTCTTTTGAGTTTGCCTCTGATCCTGCAGTTACGAGTCTCTCCGTCGGCGCACTTCACTATGACCTGGTCTCCACCAGTCATTTTGATCGCCTTTCCAAGAATCTCTCCTTGGCCAGGCATCACGAGTTCCTTGAGGTTGGACTCGCTGAGCACTTTCCGCTTACCCAATGACTATCACCTGCTGGCCCTCTCCCTACCCGGAACTGTGTCCAGATTAAAGCACTTCACCGGTACCGCCTCCATTTCATTCCACCGCCTCGCTGACCCCGGTTGTATCTGCGCCCGCCCCGCGTCCGATCCCGTCTGGAATCCTCGAAGTCGCTGCGTGAGAAGTGTATTTCGTCCTCAGGCCTCAGTGGTTTGATGGGCGCTTTTGCCAGACCCATTATTCTGGCAAAATCGGGGATCTCGTCTCGACTCACAAAAGTGTACGCCTTGCCTAGGTCCCCTGCCCGCGCGGTTCTGCCCACCCTGTGGAAGTAGACTGTGGAGTCCTCGGGTACATCGTAGTTTATCACGCACCCGACTTGCCTCACATCGATGCCTCGCGCGGCCACGTCGGTGGCCACTAGGACGTCGACTCTGGCTGTCCGGAAGAGGTTCATCGAATGGTCACGCTGATTCTGACTCAGGTCGCCGTGCAGCTGAGCGACGCTGAGGAAGCGTCTTTCGAGTTCTTTTGCCAGCCTGATAGTCCCGTACCGGGTTCTGCAGAAAATCACTGTGCTTCCTCTCTTCTCCCTCTTCAGGACCTGAAGCAGCAGCTCGAGCTTCTCAGGCCGCTCGGCTTTTGCGTAGAACTGTTCGAGCGTCGCGACCGTAGGTTCGTTCTCGTCTACCAAGATGTGCTCGGGATCCTGCATGTATCTTTGGGACAGCTCGATGATCTTCCTCGGCATGGTCGCCGAGAAGAGGCTGAGCTGGCGGTCGTCGGGCGTGGAAGCTAAGATGAAATCAACATCGTCTATGAAACCCATGTCGAGCATGACGTCGGCTTCGTCTATGACCACGAATCTGGCAGAATCGAGTCGGAGCGTCCGATGCCTGAGATGATCAATCACCCTTCCTGGAGTACCTACAACGACGTGCACCCCCCGTCTCAGAGCCTCGAGCTGGACGTTCATCGACTGCCCGCCGTATATCGTCAGTACGTTGATGTCGGTGTACGCGCCTATCTTCCTGAGTTCCTGCGTGATCTGGACCGCGAGTTCGCGTGTCGGAGCGAGGACGAGCGCCTGCACGCGGTGGTCGTGGGGATTGACCGCGTGAAGCAGAGGAATCCCGAAGGCCGCGGTCTTTCCTGACCCCGCTTTGGCCTGCCCCACGATACTCTTCCCTGCCATCAGGGGGCCGATCGCTTTCTCCTGAATAGGGAACGGCTTCCGATACCCGACGGAACCGACGCCCTTCAGGATCTCGGGGCTCAGTTCCATTTCATTGAAGCTTTCCATGTTCTCTCGCTCTTGTCACAACGTCGGAGTCACAGTATCAGTCAGGTATTTGCCGCTGAAACATGATGACGCAGAATTGCAGCATTCAATTTGAATCGTCCTGTATTTAAGCGTCCTTGACTCGATGAGATTCAACCGCTCTTCGTGCCTAATCCACGATGCTCAGGGCAGATTCACGGAGACCGTCTCCGTTGCAGACACATCGAACAGAGGTTCCGCCACAACTTTCCTCGCCAGCTGCTTCACGGATAATTGAATGCGCTCTGCTCTATCCTACGGTGTAGGCTTCCTCGCCGTGCTGGCTCTGGTCGAGGCCTGTTTCCTCATCTGCCGCGCTCACCCTTACAGGCGTGATGAAGTCGACGACCTTGAGCAGCAAGTACGAACCGAAGAACGAGAAGGCAGCGACGACCGCGATTGCGAAGGCCTCAACCAGCAGCAAGTGCGGGTCTCCGAAGAGTGCTCCATTCGGGCCCCCTGCGTTAATCGCAGTTGATGCGAAGAGTCCTGTCGCGATTACCCCCCACATGCTGCCGACCCCGTGGCAGGCGAAGACATCCAGTGCATCGTCGAAGAGGTTTCGGCTCGACCTCCAGTTCGCCACGAAGTTGGAGACCACTCCCACCACTAGCCCTATGAAGATGGCAGCCATGACACCAACATACCCAGCGGCTGGGGTTATTGCCACAAGTCCGCAGACCGCACCGACCGCTATCCCCACCGCAGAAGGCTTCCCCTTCCGTGACCAATCCACCAGCATCCAGCTAACCGCAGCCGCGGCCGCAGCCATGTTAGTGTTGACGATGGCCTGCACGGCGATCGCATCCGCGGCGAGGGCGCTCCCCCCGTTGAACCCAAACCAGCCGAACCACAATATGGCCGCTCCCAGTATAACATATGGAATATTGCTGGGACGAACTTCAGTTGAACTCTCTATCCCTTGCCTCTTTCCTATCACCACGGCGGCCGCTAGAGCGGAGACTCCAGCAGTGATGTGAACCACGAGCCCACCTGCGAAGTCTATCACACCCAACGCCTTCAGCCAACCCGTGGTGCCCCACACCCAGTGCGCGACCGGACAGTAGATGAACGTCGTCCAGAGGACTGTGAATATCAGGAGGGACTTGAAACGGATGCGCTCGGCGAACGCGCCGATGATAAGCGCCGGGGTGATAGCCGCGAACTTCAGCTGGAAGGCGAAATACAACAGCTCGGGGATTGTGTTGGAGTATGTCGGATTCGGGGCAGCGCCTACGTTAGCCAGACCCGCCTTTGAAAGGTCCCCAATCACCCCGTTGACCGAGGGGGCAAAGACGAGACTGTACCCCCACAAGGCCCAGACAAGGCTCACCACCGCGAATATTGTCAACGTCTGGACTATAGTGGAAACGAGGTTCTTTCTTCTTACAAGACCTCCGTAGAAGAAGCCAAGTCCAGGGGTCATTATCATCACGAGGGCGGTAGCCGTCAGCACCCACGCGATATCCCCTGAGTCGAGCGGTGGCAAGGCTGCCAAGACTGACAACAAAGACGCTCAGAGCGGGATTATATATGCGGTGCGGAGCTAAACCATCTCAAACGCCTGCTAAGGTAAGGGTAGAACAAAAGTACAGGAAATATCAAGTATGAGACCTCAAACCATAACCCTTGCGCGCACGACTACCAACCCGCAAACCCTTTATCAGAACCAGGGTCGCAGGTCGCATTCTCGAATCGGATTGATGAAGACTAATGGAGAGCCTCCAGGATAAGTATTCACCCAAGGCGGTCTGTTTCGGATGCGGTCCTGCGAACCCCGACGGTCTACACATCAAGAGCAGGCCTGAAGGCGATCGCCTGGTCGCTGACTGGCGGCCCTGGCCCCAGCACAAGGCGTTCGCCGACATCACGAACGGGGGCATAATCGCGACGCTCTTGGACTGCCACGGGAACATGACCGCGGCCTATTTTCTGATGAAGGCCAGGGGTCTTGAGACCCCCCCCGGGACCGTGACTGCGGAGCTGACAGTCAGGTTCCTGAAACCCTCCCCTCTGAAGAAAGAACTGCACCTGAGTGCGTGGTGCACCGGAATAGAAGGAGACAGGGTGAGGGTGGAAGGGAGCTTGGAGGTGGATGGCGTGAAGACCGTGTCGATGTCGGGACTGTACGTTGCAGTGAAGGAAGGCCACCCAGGTTTCCACAAGTGGGAGTAGAGCGACGGCCTCATCAGACATACGCCGGAATCCTATGTTTCAGACCGACAAACCGACCGGCATACAGGCACGATGGAAGAGGGGAAGAGTTCGAGACTGCTAGGCTCAATCGCGAGCCCTAGCTCGAAGCCAGTTCCTTTTCAGCAGGAGCAGCAGTGCCATCCCCGTCGCAACAGGTGTCAGAGCGCCAGTGCTGAATTCAGGCACGCCCGTTACACCTCCTTGGGAGACTAATGCTGTGGATGTGCCGGAGAAGGAGACTGCGGGCACAGACCAGTTTATGTCGTAGGCCCCCTGGATCAAGGCGTCGCTGGGGTCAAGAGTGAAGTTGCCCGACGAGGCTAGACCCGTCTCCGTGCATGTACCGGCTATCCCAGTAATCAAAGAACAGTCGATCGTGTTGGATGAGGGAATCGTGGATGAGCCGGAGAACGACCCACTTGCGTCCAGGTAGCTGGGAGTCATGTCATAGAATGCCATGGTCCCGCTCTCAGTCTCGGTTCCCGCGAACAGGTCCTCATGCGCGTTCGTCGTCATGTTGAACAAGCCGTTCACAGGTGTTGTGCCCAGAGTGCCAGCTAGAGATCCGCTTGTCTGGATGTCCTGCCAGTCTATTGTGGCAGCGGCATACGAGAACACTATGACTACGCTATCGTTGGTCGAAGCCAAGACTAGTGGTCCGAGAAGCGGTCCGGGGTTGAGATACGCCGATTCGATCTCCATCCCAAGCGGGAGCTGCAGCGACGAGGAAACGGTGCCTTCCAATGTTCCTATCCCGACGAAGAAACCCGGCAGTTGGCTCGTGCAAGCCGGGGACAAGGGAAGGGTGATGCCGTCCCAGCAACCCAGGGGAAATGCCTCGGCGGGTATCGCGTCAGCTATTTCGATTGTGCCCCCAAGGATAAAGCTGGTCTCGTTGCCCAAGAATTCTCCCGAAAGGGAGAAGTTGGCCGTCCCACTAGTGGCGAGGTCGTCCACTGAGGCGAAGAGGCTTTCGTTGAAGACCGCAGTCGAGGGGTCGACGACCTGACCCAGGATGGAGGCGTAGACAACTTGTCCTCCCGATTGCGTGTAGTTTTGCTGACCCGAGTTCCCTACGCTTCCTGAAATCGTCAAGGCCAACTGGTTTGGTGGAGGGGTTGCGTGAGCGACCGGGGCGAATGCGAACAAGAACAGCAGCGCTAGCGGGACGGCGACGAACCTGCCCTCTCCAGATTTCAACAAGTTACTTGGCTCCGAACCTCGAAGCCGCACAACCACGACCAGAGGTCACCCAAGATTCGGATTCAGAGTATATACCAGTTGAGAAGTCAAGGTCCATCGGTGTGAATGCTGGCTTCATGTCTCCGACAAGAGTCGATACATACCATTCTGGGAATCGGTACATATCATTCACGCAACTTGAACTTGAACAAGTCTGCAGTGCAGTCGCCCGGGCGCTCGGTTGAGGAGAAGGCGCCCTGGCCGGGATTTTCGTCTCGGGATTTCGAACCCGGGTCACGACCGTGACAGGGTCGCATACTGACCTCTATACTACCAGGGCGTCTGAGAACCCCGTTCTTCGACAGTTATTTAATCTGCGAGGAAACTGTGATACTCCCCAGATCTCATGAAGGTGTCCTACGGGTGGTCGAGAGACTCCGTGAGTTGCTCGTGGATGGAACCACACTTGCCGAGGTACCTTTTGCACTTCTTGGCACAGATTAATCTGCCCCTCTTGGGGCAGAGAGACACGGAGCCAATCTCCAGCTGAAAGATGGGCGTTGTTGTCCTTCACAAGAATGGCCCACGGAAGCAGTCATCAAGACCCAGACAGATGATTTGAAATCTACTTCCAATCTCACGCCGGAGGAAGAGTCTCTTCGTTCCCGTCGAGCATCTTCTTGTAGTAACCTCCTGAAGTCCTCCTAGTATAGTAGTAGTCATAGAGGGATACGTGCTTCGGCTCGAGGTTCATCAAGTACTCATGGATTCTCTGGGCTGCCTCCCTCCCTTTCGCCATCGCCTTCACCACTAAACTCTCTCCCGTGACGACATCGCCGGCGGCAAAGACACCTGGCATTGATGTACGATAGCTGCCGTCAATTGCTATGGCGCTCTTTGGGCCGACCTTCAGTCCCGCTTGCTTCTGGATGAAAGAGTTGGGGCCTCTCCCGACAGCCACGATCACGGAATCACACTTCAGCTCGACTTCCTGCCCCGTAGGCTCCGGACTCCTCCTGCCGCTGGCGTCTACTGCCCCGAGTTTCATGACCGTCATGGTCACGCTCGAGAGTCTACCACCTGAGCCGTTGTAAGACTTCGGAGCCATAAGGAACTTCAACTGCAGGCCCTCCTCCTTCCCTTCCTCGACAAGGATGGGGTCGACTGGCATTTCGACCTCGGTCCTTCTGTAGATAATCGTCACGTTCTCTTTAGTCAGCCTCAAGGCTGTCCTCGCGCAGTCCAGGGCGCTGTCGCCTCCTCCGATGACCAAGACCTCCCTACCGAGGTTGTACTTCGGGTCCGTCGTATACGCCTCCACTCCATTACCGAAGACGTCCTCCAAGAACTTGTAGCCATCATGGACGCCCTTAAGGTCGGAACCAGGGGTGTCGAACTTAGAGACGTCCTTGGCTCCCGTGGCCAGCATCACGGCATCACACTCTGATCTAAGGTCGGCAAGGCTGACCTCCCTGCCTATCTTGACGCCTTTCTTCGCTTCAATGCCCATCTCAAGGATTCGTTCTACTTCATATTGCAGAACATCCTTGGGCAAGTGGTAGTCAGGTATTCCATACCAGGCCGTCCCACCGAGAAATGGCAGCTCTTCGTAGATTGTGACGGAGTGACCGTACCTCTTCAGCAGCTCAGCCGCGGCCAAGCCTGCTGGACCACCACCGACGACAGCTACACGCTTCCCAGTCTCCTTTGTCACCATGGGGTTGGGCTGTCTTGACTGCATCCGCTCCCAGTCGGCAACGAACCTCTGGATCATGCCTGAGGCAACGGGCTGCCCCTGGGACCCAACTACGCATGCAGCTTCGCACAGGCTGTCAAGCTGAGGACAGCACCTGGCGGTAGTTCCAGGAAGGGCGTTGGTCTCTCGGACCCGGTGGTAGGCTGTTACGAAGTCGCCCCTCGCCACTGCCTCGCACATGCCTCTGATGTCGGTCTGAACTGGGCAGATGTCTATGCAGGCGGGGTTGCCACAGGTCACGCATCTGTCTGCCTCTGCCATCGCCTCCTCCATCGTGTACGGAAGCTGCACTTCTGAGAAGTTCCCCTTCCTCGCCTCAGGTTTCGACTTTGGGAACGGGAACTCGACAGCTCGCTCTGTCTTGAGAGACATTATCTCTTCTGAGTGGCCGCCCCCGGGTTCCGCTTTTAAGCGAATGAGACGATTCTCAATGTTGGAATCGAAGTTCGGGGAGAGGAGGGCCTTCAACTTGTCGATGGCATGCTGTTATCGTGATTCTGAAATGCCTCCATGGACTGGCCAAGATTTTTATCATCGGCGGGGCGTCTCATCAGCTCAGTAGGAGGTGACTCACCACGGCAAGAGTTGTGCTAGTCTCAGACACGACACTGAATCGACAGTATAGCAACTTCCCCTTGCTTGATTTCCTGCCCTGCGCTCCCTCTAACAAGGTCCCGTGGATCGTTTGGGAGTTCTTGAAAGGGAAATCGCCCCCGGCAATCGGAGGCCGGGCTTCCGTTGCCCCCTACGCTCTTAGGAAGCTCGAATCTGCACTTCTGACCCAGCACAAACCAGAAGAAATCGTCGTGGCCCACGAGGATCACCTCGAGGAGGTGGTCCGAGACGATACCGAAGTGATAGGAGTCTACACGATGGACCCGCTAGGCCTAGGGCCCCTGACGATGAGCTACTCCGCCCTGTTCTCGGACAAGTCGAAGTCGTGGGTCAGGCTGGAGTTCGAGTCCTTGATCGCGAGGCTCAACAGGGCCAGGGCCAGCAAGAAAGCCAAACTCGTCGTCGGCGGTCCCGGCGTATGGGAGCTGATGGCCCTCCCTGAGCAAATGGAAGCACTCGGAATCGACCTCGCTTTCCAGGGTGAGGCAGACGACATCGCCAACGAGCTGTTCGAGGACTTCGCGACAGGAGCGGTTTACGGGAGCGAGTACTTCCAAGGGTTCTCGAGCTTCGGGAACGACTTCAGGCGGAACTGGGTCTCGCACTCGAAATTCGTGTCGCGCAGGCCGGGGCAGAAGCAGTTCCCGAACCTGGATGAGATACCGTTGATCAAGGGGCCCACGGTGAAGGGGTTTGTCGAAGTGATGAGGGGTTGCGGAATAGGCTGTGATTTCTGCGAAGTGACGCTCAGACCGATCCGGTACTATACGACCGAGATGGTGAAGAGCGAGGTGGCGGTCAACGTGGCGGCCGGCAACACGAACGCTTGGGTGCACAGCGACGAGATCTTCGCCTACAAGCACGAAGCACACTTCGTCCCAAACCAAGATGCAATCGAGGAGCTCTTCAGGGCGATAATGTCTGTGGACGGTCTCGTATCAGCCAACCCCACTCACGGGCGGATTTCCATCCCCGCGGCATATCCGGAGCTTCCTCGGGCCATCAGCGGTATCGTCGGGGCGGGCCCTGGCCACTGGGTGGGAGTCCAAGCGGGCATCGAGACTGGGAGTGAAAGGCTGGCAACAATCCACATGCCGAACAAGACCCTCCCGTTAAGGATCGGACCGGACGGAGAATGGCAGGAGATAGTTCTCAAGGGGTTAGTGAATTTCAACTTGGCTTACTGGCGGCCAGCGTTCACGATACAGGTAGGTCAGATGGACGAGACGCCGGAGGACAACTGGGAGACTGTCAGGCTGGTCAACAGGATGGGCGCGTTGGAGGTGCGCGGTCGACCTGCCGAGTTCACGATCACGCCTATGCAGAACATACCTCTGGGAACCATCAAGGGCAGTGGAGTCAGTCACGAGACGCTGGACGCTTCTCAACTAGCGGTCTACTACGCATGCTATCTCCAATTGACGAAAACGGCCGCGAGGAACGCACTGAAGGACAGCAGTGGAAATCCCTTGAAGCGCGCGATGTTGGCGACAGCTCTCAGTCTCGGCAGCTGGCGCCTACTTGGGCTCATCGAGAACATCTGCAAGAGACGTGGAATAGACTTGGAAAAAGTGAAACGGTACGGCCTGGAACAGCGAGAGAGTATCCGCATCAATGCCAGTTGACCATGTGAAGAGTTCAACCCCCAACAGAGGATCCTATCACTCAAGAGAGCGTCTAGTTCACATCTCGAACGCTGTTGAAGCGACTAACAGTCTACTGTCGAACGGACTTGAATCCGACTCTCTAGGGCTTCGAATGTCGCAATCGTCTCGTCCTGAGCACTCTTTCTGACAAGACGAGCCTGAGTTAGGTTGCTTCTTTGCGGGCCCGACGGGAGACGCTTCAAAAATGGTGCTGGAAATGGGTATGTGCACGGGTTCGTGTCTCGGCGCGCACGCCGATGAATCTGTGGGAAGCCATACCCGTGGTCGGCTCTCGAGTCTAGGCGCTGACAACGGCTTGGTCAGACGCACAGGGGCCGATGGGCAGGCAGACAAGTACGTCGACCGTATCGCCCGGCGAAAAACTTCCGGTCTTGTTTCCGACCGTGCTCCAGGAAGGCAACACGATGAGTTGAGCAGGACCGTTGGGCGCAATCGAGGAGGTGGTGCTCAGCGATAGGGTCGCATAGATGTAGCTTCCGTCCCTGTTCTCCGAGACGGTGATTGCTATGGTGGTCGGGTTGATGGTAACGGTACCATTGTTGGCCACCGTAAGCGAGAACGCCGATCCGCTACACCCCTTCGTGGCACTGACACACACGCCAAAAATCCTGACCATTGGTTCGCCGACCAGAGCGTTGGTCCTTCCGTCAATGATTTGGATGGCGTAGAAGTTGAAGTTGCTGACGTACACCAGGTCTGTCACGGGATTCACCGCGGCAACGAAAGGCGACCCTCCGGTCGGCACAGTCGCAACAGTCCTGTCGGTGGAGCCATTTATGATCGCAACGGAGGTCGAGCCATAGTCCACCACGTAGACAAGGTTCGTCAAGGAGTCGACGGCGACTCCGATGGAGAAAGGGGCCATGATCGATGCGATGATGTGGTCGCTGGCGCCGTCGATGACCAAGAGCGAGGACCCGTAGGAGACGTACACTCTTCCAGTCAGGGGATTGACCGCGATTCCGCCTGGGCAGCCCCCCTGAATCGGGATTGTCGCTTCAACGCTGTCGTTGGAACCGGCGATTGCCGAGACGAACCCCGGACCCGCAGCGAGGCAACCCGCCACATATACGATGTTCTCCGTGGGGTTCACTGCAATGCCGGCAAGGTCATCTGAGCCACCAAGCGTGATTCGAGAGACGATTGTATTGTTGTATCCGCTGATGACAGCCACGGTGGCCGGTGCCGGATTTGTCACATAGACCATGTTCGTCGTCGGGTCGACGGCGACTTCGCTGTTGGAGAGGCTCCCGAACTGCACCGTTGCTATGGGGGCAAAGGTCGTCCCGTTCACAACAGAAAGCGACGCGGAATAGATGTTCGTCACGTACACCACGTTTGTGACCGGATTGACAGCGACCCAGTACGGATAATCCCCGACTGAGACGTTGCCGACTATGCTGCCCGATGTCTCGTTGATGCCTATGAGTCTGTCCTTGCTTTGGTCGGCTCCAAAGACGACGTTCGTCTTAGGATTCACGGCCACGCCCATCGTGGGGAAGCCGGTCGGAATCGACACCTGCGCTGTGCTGTAGGTGTTGCGTTGGTCTCCACTGTAGGTCGCGGCTATGGTGACACTCCCGGGCTGGCTCTCGGCGACCGACACCGCGCAGGCACCAGCCACCAACTGGCAGGTGCTCGGCGTAAAGGTCGCCTTGCCCGGCCCAGAGACCTGCTCCCATGAGACCGTGCCGGCGGGGGGATCGCCAGAGACCCTCGCCACGCAATTGGTGCTCCCCTCCACAAACGAGTTGGAAGCACACGTGATTGAGGTTGCGGTCGTACCCTTGGACCCCGAAGAGCCGGAACTGGTCTTCGAACCGAGGCCCAGTGGTGCGTACACCAGGACTGACGCGAGCACCATTATCAGGACTATTGCCAGCGTGCTCCCGATCGTGATCTCCTTCCTGAATTCAGCCATCTCCGAACATCCCCTAGCTTCCTATTCCATTGGTGCGAATATAGTTCTATGTTCTAGGTCGCGCTGATTCCTGCTGTGCTAGATTTAGGACACCCTCATGCTATATATCACGAGAGCCGCATCCTGACTCAATTGACGCGTGACGACCGGCCCGGCTCCGATGTCCTCAAGGGAACGACGCTCAAGGTGTATCGCTATCTCTTCAAGCTTGGACAGCCTGCGAGCATCCGTGATGTTCAGAGAGGTCTGGGCCTCAGTTCGCCTTCGGTCGCCGAGTACCACCTGAAGAAGCTGTTGCAGAGCGGCCTGGTAAGAGAAGCGGCGGAAGGATACCTGGTCGACAGAGCGATGTGGGATAGCATGATTAGAATGAGGCGAACAATAGTGCCCTTCCAGGCCTTCTACGTGGCGTTTTTCGCCGCAGCCTTCCTCGTCATGCTCCTCGTGCTCAGGACGAATCTCGAGGAGGAGTACATCTTCGGCGAGATTGTAGTCTTGATAGCGCTCGGGCTTTCAGCGTACGAGTTCGAGAAGACGCTCAGAAACCACTAGGTGTATCTCTCGTCAAGAGTGGTCGCTCGGGCTGGAGATGGCGGGCCCGCTAATGTACCCAGCGCGCGCTGGGATTCGAATCAGGCAGAAAACGGTGCCTCAGAATAACTCAGATTGGGCGATTACGGCAGAATAGAGTCCGTTTTGAGCTTATTTCAGATAGCCCGGCTACGAATCGAACCTAGGTCGAAGACAGTGCGCTAAATCGTTCTGAGGGTTAAATAGCCCGGCTAGGGTCCGCACCTAGGATGGGGTTGGAACCAAGACCCAGAGCCTTGTCACTGGTAACCTGAGTCTAACTTGTGCGCGCGCAGCACCCGCTTCCGTGGGGTCACCGTGGGACCATCGTCTCCTGTGCCCAAACCAGCTCTAATAGCGCGCGACGATAAGCATGCAGATTGGAAGCTTTATGCAAAGCATTCCGATGTTCTCGGCATGGATTTTTATCCGAATTATCTTCGTACCGGTACGATTGACGCGTCCGAACTGAGCACGGTCGGTTCGCAGGTGAAGAAGGAGACCGGACTTCCTATTATTGTAATCGAGACGGGTTATCCGACTGGTCCCCGCCTCTTCGGGTATAACGAGGTGAAGCAGTGCCAATATATTCGTTCCGCATGCGAAATGGCGTTTACCTGCGATGCGATAACCGGCCCCGGCTGGTTCAGATTCTCCGACAGCTACTGGAAATCCTTTCCCCCTCAAGAGAACCATTTCGGGTTGCTTACGAAGGAGGGAAGACCGAAATCCGGGTGGAACGAATACGTGAATCAGGTCAGGCAGAGGAGATGAACCCTGAGGAGCAGGTCGCAGAAATCGGCGGGATGAATCGCTGCGTGTGAGGGTGCAGTCTAGCAGGCGTAGGGAACGGGCTGGTAGGCCCGCGGGTACAAGACAAACAGATAAGACGTCGCCGAGAGACTGACAGACGGCGAACGGGCATGAATTTCCCAACGCACGTCTTGCTTGGGATGCTTGTCGGGACCGTCTTCTTCCACAAGCCAGAGATCATACTACTGATGGGGCTCGGCTCCGCGATTCCTGACCTAGATAGAGAATACGGTTTCATGAGCAAGGAGTCCTTCAAGAACAGGCAGCCTCATCGCGCGTTGTGCCATAATCTCCTATTTCTGGGCGTGGTCTACCTTGTAAACCCGTTCCTCGGTCTGGGAGCCTTTCTCCACACGTTTCTCGACGCGCTCACGACGGCCAGAGACAGAGGTGTCGAATGGTTGTATCCGTTCACGAGGCTCGTCAAGAAAGCGGTGTACAATTACGACGGTAAGAGAATGGAGCTTGACCAGAAGGAAAAGATCTACCTGCTTCAGAACGAGCTGCCGGTGCTGACGGAAAAAACCACCAAAGACATCAAACCGGGGGAGCAGACACTTCCGTGGCGGAGAACATACGGACCAACCCTCTCCGGGAGGCTGTTTGACCAAGGAGTGTTCCTTGGGTCCGTCGCTCTCCTCCTCCTTCTATTGCTCTTTTCAGTTCTTGGCGTGCAGCAATTCATCGACCTGACTTATCATCCGCTCAGGCTTGCTTTCGATGTTCCGTTTATCCTGGGCGCGGCGGGCGTTTCCATGAACTTCGTCGTAGGTGAGATTGACAGGAAGAAACTGAGGAAAAGTTTCAAACCGGAAAGAGAGTACAAGGCTCTGTTCTATGTTTCAGTCGGAATCATCGTCTCTTCTGTGATTCTCGGGGGCATAATGAACCCGCAGATTGTAATTTCAACGGCTAGCGAGCTACCTTACATCGCGGTGGGGGTTGCTGTGGTGGCCCTGGTCTCAATTGTCTTCCTGAAGGTCAGGTCGTCGCAACCTCTTCCAACTGACGATAAGACAGAACCAGTAATCGTGTGAGAAGCGAGTTCAACGGGTTTCAGGGCTGCACGTAATTGGGTTCAAACTCGGGCCGATTTGATTCCATTCAACTAATCTACTCATCTACCCCTTGGCATCTTGTGACAGCTCCCCCCGCTCGCCATAGGCTCTGAATGAGTTGTCTAGCGCGCGTGTGCGCGCGGCAGACTACCTCTTTTTGCAGACGAACAGGATCACCCTGCCTTCTTCCCTGAGATTCGCTTCGAGAATGTCGAAGCGCTCCGAGAGCGCGGATTTCATCCTCGCGACGGGGTAGATTCTTTCAATGAACCTGTACCTGTTGAGCTGGTACAGCCCGCTCGGGAGCTTCTCGAAGACTCTTGAATCCCACGTGAGCACGTTTCCCTTCACCAGGCCTCTGTCGAAGTAATAGCCCATACTGAACTCTCTGCCAGATAGGGAGGTCCTCCTGTGTTTCTCCAACCAACGGCGTGTGACTGTCAGCATCTTCGGCGTATACACGTCGAAGATGAACAATCCGTTGTCGTAGAGATGCTCGCTCACTGCCTTGAACGTCGATTTCCACTGTGAGAAGTCCTCTAGGAAGTTGACAGCGTCGAAGGCAGAAAAGATGACATCGAACTTCTCGTCAATCCTGAAGTTGTGCATGCTGTGGACGTAGAACTTGCTCTTGGGCATCCTCTTCTGGGCAACCTTGATGAAGTCCTCCTGGTAGTCCAGCCCGCTGACAGAATACCTCTTGGGGAGGTTGACCAAGACGTCACCCATTCCGCAGCCAACCTCCAAGATGCTCCTTGCGGTTCTGTGATACTTCATGATTGGTGCCACGATGTAGCGCACCCTTTCCATGGCGCCCTTCTTGTTGTACCACGACTCAGCGAAGTAGGCGACTGGCTTCGACCCCTTCATCCGATGGTCGTAGTTACTCATTCGCGCGCGAATAGAGTTGTATGATAAAGCCGTTGTGGGGTGGCTGAACATGCACTTGGTCCAAGGGGGTCTGGCCAGAACCATAACCCTATGCAGGTGGAATCAGGTCGTAAATCAGCTATATGCTACTACTATTGCTCTGATTAGCTAACAGAGCTCATTTTAGATAGCCCGGCTAGGATTCGAACCTAAAGTCAAACTCCTCCGGCCTGAACCCTTGGCGTAGTTGCCAAGGGCGCATCATCTAGGAACCTTGGAGAACCCGAGAGTGGCGCATTAATACTCAGCTGGATAGTTGTCCAATGATATTGGCCAAGAAAGCTGCGAACACAAATGGGGTCCGACACAAAATTGTGTCGGAACCCTCCGGGCCCG
>JBEKJV010000027.1:0-16993 GCA_050011055.1 Nitrososphaerales archaeon
ATGGAACTGCAGATTCGGATTCACACTTCACAAACCAAAAGAGAGTGTTGACCGTCCAAGGCATCATGAAATATGAAGAGCAATCCTGTAGACCGTGCCGGGAAGGGAGACACAGGATCTGCGAAAACCCGAAGCCGATGATAACGCTCCTCTCGTACCAGAAGGTCGACAGACGCCGAAAGCCTTCTCCAGGGGGAGTCCCGGAGACTCTCGCCTGCTGCGACGAGCGCGAGTTCTGGACAGAAACGGTATTTCGCTGATTAGCCCGCCTGTGAAGCCACCTCTAGACTTTCGGACCACAAGAGATCTCGAGTGCACCTCAGAGGACTTGAGTTCGTAATCCCCATCTGATGGGTCAGGGCCATGCAGAGCATGACGAGGTAGCCAAAGCATCTCTCCAATCTGCTGTTTGGTCAGATTGACATTGTGTTGGCTGAGACTATTGCGATATGTGTTCCGGTCTTATCTTGAGAATAATCCTCTTCTCATTGGGAGACCGATAGGGATACTTTTCCTTTCCAAGGTATTTCTTGGCCAGCTTGTCGATGTGTTCATCGGCTCCTTTCGTCGTCTGCTCAGCCACTACCCCTCTAACGGTCACTTTCTTGTACTGGTTTGATGCATCTGCTACGGCGATGGCAACCTTCGATTTCCTCTTCGTGTTCTTCTGCTTTATTCTCCCCAGCGCAGTGTTTACGAGAATGTAGTCCTTCCCTTCATGGTCAACCCAAACGGGGGTGACCTGCGGCGAGCCATCCTTCATCACCGTTGCGAGGTAGCCGAAGTTCTTCCCTTGGATGAGTTTGATTGCCTCTTCAGTTAGTTGCATTACTTGAATCGTAACCTGCGAGCCACTAATAAAGAGACCTTGTCCTGTTGTCTCCTGATCCCATTATTGCGATGATCAATTGAGGGAGGAGCTTGAGCGAGAGGCTGACGTCACGTGAACCCTACTAGGTGTGTTCATGCGGGCTTCCGTCCTCCTCTACTTGCGCCCGCTTGCCCGTGCCGTTCCTCTTGAGCCTGACCAGTTTACCGCACTTGGGGCATGGTCTCAAATCATTTCCTCTGAGCTCCCCCCTGAGACACTCGAATTCCCCGAAGAAATCTCTCGCATCCTTGTCTCTGTCTCTTCCATCATCGTGGTTGCCGCGTATGATTCGACTTCGAGAGGCTCATGGTCTGCCCGCAGATGTTCAACGAGGTCAGCTTTATCGTAGAAACTCTTGAGGCATATCCTGCAACTATGCGTCTCCGGCATCTCGTTCATGCCTGCAATGCTAACACCCTTCCAGCCTTATTTGCCCGCAGGAACTATCGGGTCGGATAGTATGGAGTATCTCACAAGTTAGTCTTTTTGCGATGGAACCCGCTATGGGAAGCTTGGCCTGGCCGACGACTGCTCTGTTCTGGTCACTTCTTCATTCTTGAGGACTGAACCATCAATCCTGTACGTTCAAATACCAACAATCCTAGTCATCCTTCATGCAGACTTACTGCGGAGCATGGCCTGTCCTTCCGGGAAAGAAGGAAGTGCTGATGCAATACATTAAGGACATCACAGGTCCGATGAAGAAGGATTTTGAAAGGTCAATGAAACATCTCGGGATAAAGAAAGAAGCTTGGTACTTGCAGTCTACGACTCAGGGTGACTTGCTTCTTGTCTACATGGAGACCAACGGTGTGGCGAAAGCGTTCGGCGACTTCGCTGTTTCAAAGGACCCGTTCGAGGTGCTGGCAAGGAACACGATGAAGGAGTTCACAGGCATAGACTTCTCGATTCCACCGCAGGAGACTCCGCCGGCTCAGTTGTTCGGTTACGGATACTGACTGAAATCGCCATCCGTCAGGAACTCTCCCCTGTCTCGCTAGGGGAGCCCATCTGTTGACACCGACTTTCAGAACTTTCTCTGATTCGGACCCTTCAATTCCGATTGTTTGTGAATGTCGGACGCCCACATGGAATGGGGAGGTCCAACCAGGGCGCTGTACTCTGACGTCCGTTTGGATCTGACACAGCATAGTAGATCAATCAGGAAGTACTGCATAAGTTATTAAGAATCGCATAAGAATAAATAACATCTTTAGGAATCGGCCCGCGATGCCTGTCATCAGTCTCTCACTTCCTGAGCAGTTGGTCAAGGAGATGAACAAGGTCCAGGAGTCACTTGGGTATACAGGCAGGTCAGAACTTGTCCGGTCAGGGATTCGACTTCTGCTTCAGGATATCAAGGAGAAGAACGCGCTCGTGGGCGAAGTCACAGCGGTCATCATAGTTACACACACAGAGGAGAACGAAGAACCTGTGACGAGGATAAAGCATCAGTACGACGATATAGTCAGGACTCATGTCCATAACAAGATCACAAAGAACAACTGCGTGGAGCTCTTCCTCCTAGAAGGCGAGGGGTCCAAGGCGGCTTCCATGGCGAACGACTTTCAGAGGGAAGACGGAATACGAACAGTGAAGCTGGTGACGATGTAAAACGACGCCTCGCGGCTTGACCCAAGGTCATCGCCGAAGGAACGTCTCTGCTATGGTGACTAGCTAGCCACCCGCGGGCTGCTAAGTTTGTGCGGCTTGATTACCGCACGGAGGCCCCTGACCAGCAAGTAAAAACCGAACGCTATTCCCGTTATGAGGGAGCTGACCGGATATATCGTATAGTACGCGACGAAGAGACCTACCCACGTTGCCATCAGCGCGATGCCCACTGAAATCATCATCGCCTGCTGCGGTCGCTTCGACAGGTACTGGGCGGTTGCCGCCGGGGTGACCATCAGTGAAAAGATGAGAAGGACGCCGGTGACCTGCACGGCAAAGGACACGGCGATGGCGACAACGAGCAAGAAGGCCGTACCAATGACGAACATCGGCATCCCCTTCGCTTCTGCAACGTCTTCGTCCAGCGATGCGAAGAGAAGCGGTCGGTAGAGTATTCCGAGCACAACCAGGATTGCCACACCGGCGACAAGCGTGAGGAGAACTTCCTCGCTGCTGATGCCCAGAATCTCTCCAAACAGGATGTTGTAAGTTTCGCTTGCATAACCTGCATACAACCTGATGAACAGCAAGCCCAACCCGAGCGCAAATGCGAGGACAATGCCGATCTGAGTGTCGCGATTGGCGGCGCGGCGACCAAGTGAGGCTATCGCTAGGCCGCCGAGGGACGAGCCCAGAAGAAGACCGACCATGGGCGGAATTCCGCATAACACAGCCCCTGCCGCTCCAGCGAAACCAATCTCGGAAAAGGCGTGTGCTGTAAACGCGGAACGACGAAGGACCACAAAGTAACCCGTGATTCCGGCGATGACAGCGACCATCGTCCCTGCCTCGAAGGCATGCTGCATGAACTCCCATCTCAGCATTTGCTGCAGGTCCGCCAGTAGGTTGGGGTTGATGGTCATGCCATATCACCGTGGTGTTCTTCGACGCCTATGATCGCGACATTGCCGTGGGGGTCGCGCAGGACCTCGACCTGGACCCCATACAGAGCCGTGAGGTTCTCCGAGGTCAGGACTACGCTGGGCTTCCCCGTCGCAATCTTACCGTTCGCCACATACATCACCTTGTCGAGATGAGGCAGGAGCGGGTTGATGTTGTGAGCTATCAACAGAGCCGTTACGCCACGCGAACGGACCACATCGTTGACGAGGTGCAGCAGGTCCGTCTCGCGTCTCAGGTCAAGGTTCGACAGCGGCTCGTCAAGGAGCAATATGTCTGGGTTGCTCACCAGCGCCTCGGCCAGGAATATTCTCTGCAGTTCTCCTCCTGACAGCACTCCGAGGGGGCGATGCGCCAACTCAGCCGCGCCGACGGCTTCCAACGCGGCGTAAGCCGCGTCGCGTTCTTTGTGAGAAAACGGGTTGAAACCCCACTGTCTTCCTGAGAGCCCAAGCCGCACCAATTCGAGGCATTCGATGTTCGTCTCGCTGTCTATCATGTGTCGCTGAGGCACGTAGCCAATCTGAGGATTTCCTCGCTTGGGCGGGGCGTCGAAGATCTTTATCGACCCACTTAGGGGTTGCTGTAGGCCGAGGAGCACGCGAAAGAGAGTTGTCTTGCCGGCCCCGTTGGGGCCTATGACCGCTATGAACTCTCCCCGACCAAACGCGAAGTTGCCGTCGCGCCAGACTGTCTTCTCCCTGTAGCCGGCCGCGAGGTCTTCAGCTGCTATGAGGTTGGACTGCACTGAAGTGGTTTTGGGACCCATCATGTTCATTCATCATTTCCCAAGCGCTGACGCATTCAGCGCGTTGAGGATTTCGTCTAGTTCACCACCCATCCAGAGCTGGAAGGTCGTTTTTGTCGGCTGCATGGTCTCGGTTACGCCTATGGTTGGAATATGGTTTTGAGCTGCTAGGGATTCGATGTCTTCCGTGAGCGGCGTCACGGTCTGACTGTTGTAGACCAGCACACGCACCGTGCTGTTTCCACCCATCATGAGCTGCTCCATGGTGGCCACGTCCTGCGCTGAGGGGTCGTTTCCTTCAGAGACGGCTTCCATGAATCCGGCAGGAGAGACGAGGTCGAGTCCTGTGGCGTTTGCCATGTACACGAAGATGCTCTCCGTGGATGCCACTGGCGCCCCTCCGAATTTCTGCTTGAACTGGGTCTCTAGACTCATGTACTCTTGCCAGAGCGACGTGTTCAGATTGGCGTACTGCTGGTGGAAATATGCAGTGTAGGCCGGAGCGCTGCAAACGAGGTCCCTGTACATCGCCGCCACGGTGTCATTCACGTAGTAAGGGCTGTACCAAAAGTGAGGATTGTCTGTCATTGATTGGTTGATGAGCTCCTGCACGTTCAGGACCCTCTGGTTAGGAGTATTCTCTGCTGAAATGATGTCGAGAGCCCATGTGTCGTATCCGGCTCCATTGACGATGACAAGCTGGGCGTCTGTGATTGACCGAGCATCGGCAGCATTGCTTTCGTACTCGTGGGGATCGATATTGGGATTCGAGACGATGCTGGTCACATTGACGTGAATCCCGCCGAGTTGAGAAACCAGGCTGCCCCAGAAGTTCTCCGCGGCCACCACCTGTATCACCTCTGTGGAACTCGTGGAGCACGTTATGCTGGTGGTAGAGCCGGCACGGCTGAGAGCGTATACCCCAGCAAAGGCCGATACCAACACAATGACGATCACTGCTACGGTTGCATAGACTGTCTTCGGCATCCGGTATGGCCTATGCGGGGGGGTATTGATAAGAATTACGAGATAATTATTAATTTCTAGACGACTATTTCGTAATCACTAATAATCCCGCCGGGTGTCTTTTCACAATCGGCCGCCCGGTGGATTTCTATTGGTTCTGACGGCGGAGCTCGTGCCGGCTGACTCTGGATCGAGGGGAGTCCTTCCATCAAGAATTCCTTGTCCCCCTCGAGTCGCTACTGGTGCAGGTCAGAAGGGCATTAAAGCGGTCTAGCGGGAGCAGTCAGTAAGGCACGAAATTGATCGTCATCTTCGACCTTGACGACACACTGGTCAGGAACCCCCTTGTGAAAGGAGTGCTTCCACACATCCAGCGTATCCTGTCGCAGGAAGGAAGGAAGACGGACTGCATCAGGGAATTCCGGCAGGAGACGCTGAGACTGCGCCGCCAGGGAAGACTCGTAGAGTCGTTCGATTGGGACCTCGTAGTGAACAATGTCATCAGGGCAAATCGCGTCCGCGTCAGAATCGATGTCGCAGAGCTGGTCCGAATGTACAGCAAGGCCCCATTCGCGAGCCTGGAGCCGGGAGCGAACAGGCTGCTGAAATCTCTTCGGGAGGGAGGCCACAGGGTGGCGATTCTGACGAATGGCTACGAGAAGTATCAGCTTCCACTCATCGAGTCTCTCGGACTGGTGAACTACGACCTCCTCGTTACCCCCGAAAAGGTCGGCTACATCAAGCCGCAGCCCGAAGCCTTCAAGCTGGCCGCCAAACCTTTCCTCGCAGGAGACTCGCAGGAACCAGTAGTCGTCGGAGACTCGATACTCTTCGATGTCTGGGGTGCGTCGCTAGCGGGGTTTCGAGCCATCTGGCTTAGGAGAGACGGAGAGGTAAAAGCTGAATCGGTCAGACTCTCGGACCTGGGAGACCTCGTTCGACGAACAGCTAGAAGGGAGGGACTCGAGAGTCTAGTCAGAACCATACCAGACGTGACCATACCCACGGTGGCTGACCTGCAGGGAGTAGGCGATCTGGTGTGTGATACCGAAGCTTGCAGCCATCATGAATACTGACTCAAGCGAGAAATTCAGGCCCTTGAGGTCATAGGGATGACTTGGCAAGGTCCTTCGATGTTAAATCAGTCGACCTGGCATGGTCTGATATGCGATACGTCCTGAAGTGCCTCGCGTGCGGGAAGCAGTACTCGATGTTCTTCCCGAGGCAACTCTGCGACAAGTGTGGTGGCATCCTTGAAGTCGTCTATTCCGACGGTGCTGACATAGGAGCCCTGAGAAAGGATTTCTGGGGCTACGAAATGCTTCTTCCTGAGGGCGAATACAAGCATTACAAACTTGGAAACACGACCCTGCTGTCAGCAGCCAAACAGGATCTCTTCCTGAAGCTCGAGATAGAGAACCCTACCAAGTCGTTCAAAGACAGGGGTTCAGTAGTCGAGATAGCGAAGGCGCTCGAATACGGCTACGATGAAGTTGTCTGCGCGTCCACTGGCAACATGGCCTATTCAGTAGCCTACTACGCAAAGCTGGGCGGGATACGAGCAACCATCTTCGTAAGCAAGAACGCCAACTGGCTGAAGATCAGAAACATACAGGACACAAGGGATGCCCATATCATAAAGGTCGATGGTGATTTCACAGAAGCGCAGGGAAGGGCCATCGGTTACGCGAAGAGAAAGGAGGCCTTTCTGACAGGAGATTACGGCTACAGAAAGGAGGGTCAGAAGACGTTGGTCTACGAGATAATGGCAGAGCTTCCGAGCGTCAAGAATATTCTCATCCCGGTAGGCAACGCCACCCTGTTCAGCGCATCCTACAAGGCTCTGACGGAGCTCAACAAGCTCGGGTTGGTACGCAGACTACCACGCCTGATAGCAGCGCAAGCGTCATTGACGGACCCGCTCGTCGTCGCCTACAGGAGGAACGAGAAAGTGAGGTATCAAAAACCCCTCACGGACGCCGGCGCGATAGCCGTCGGCTATCCGACCTACGGCGATCAGGCCGTTCAGGCGATAAAGGCAACGCATGGCGAGGCAGTAGACGTAACGGACAAGGAAATGGAAGACGAGCGGAAGGCGTTCTACAGAGAATACGGCCTCCAGGTCGAAATGTCTGGGGTTGCGTCGTTGGCCGCATTCAGGAAGATCGACCTCGAAGGGCAGAGCGTAGCGGTGATCAGCGGAGGAAACACGCTGAAGCCCTGAGATGATGTTCTAGGCAATGTCGTAAACACCGCACCCGACGTGAGACCAAGAGAGCAGATCTCCTGGGAGGCATGTGAAAGGGGATCCAGCATGGATCATTCGCAACCTGCCCCACCTTCCTGCCAGTGACTATGGGCGTGATGTATTCATGAACAGCTTTGGATTGTGCAATGTTAGTAAGGTCATCAGGAACACTCTCCATAAGTTCATATATTGTTGACAGGCAAATGAGAGACCGTTGCGAATACGTCCTGGAAGAATAATTGGGATTGTCATGGGTCTCGTCATTCTAGTAGCAATCTTTCTTCTTCCATTCGGCGGGGGCAGTTCTACCCTCTACGGCCACGTCTCGCCAATGATCAAGAACCTGAGCGCAACTCAGTCGAGTGGCGACAACGCGAAATTGGCTTACGACTACACCTGGATCATAGCCTTCATCCTCATCGTTATTGCAGGAGTGGTCGGCTTCTTCCCACTTGGATCGGGAGTCCTGGGAATGGTGGGCATGGCCATGATCACCATTTCTCCATTCCTCATTTACCCCAACGGTCCGTACAATCTCTCGACGGGTGCCGGATTCTATATCATATGGGTGGCGTCGGTGGTGTCTCTCGTTGCCTCCCGCTGGCAGGGCAAGAAGGAGACCACACCTCCGGTCTCAGTCACAGTTACGCAAACCCAGAACGCGGGGGCACAGGTCGCCCAGCCGACCAAGGCCGTAAGGCGTTCCGACCGCGGAATGCCTTTGCTGTAACCCGTCCACCTTTAGTGGAGAGTCTTAAATAACAAACGCGTCGAAAACAGGCCAGATTGCCTCTGCACGACTATCTGATGCCAGGCGAGCAAACAAGATTCCATAGCACAGGGAGCGTGCGCTATGGGGTGAAGAGATACCATGTGATATTGACAGACAGACGCCTTTTGCTCTACGCTCAAAGAGGGATGTTGTTCAAGAATGACGACGTCATCACTCAAAGACTCGACGAACTGCAGGGAATCAAGTATAGCGAAAAAGGCATGATCGACAAGAGGGGAACCATCAGTATAGAAGGCAAGACGAGGACGAATCTGGAAGGCTCGGCGAAAGAAATGAAAGCACTTTACCAGCAGATGATGCAGTTCCTGTAGACCAAAATGCTTTCCCAGAATTCGAGGCAAGAGATTCTCAGAAGGATTTACTCCAAGGTTGGCTACACAATCGATGAAGTGAACCTAACTCCGGCTACGAGGCAGGCGATAACCAATCTCGCGACGATGCAGCGGCACCTCTTGGTGATCACAGAACTGCTGGAGGGAGAGAACAGCCGGATTGAGAGGAATGCCCTGTTGCGCTTGGCGTCGAAGGTTGGTAAAGACTCGGAGAAGGATGAAAGGGCCAAGCTCGCCGAAGAGATCAGCAAGCTCCAGCTGGAAGTTGACGCCAAGGTCTCGGAGCTCTCGGACCGGGTCCTCAAAGAGGAGAATGCCAGACAGGCAGGACAGCCTCCCCCAGAACATGGCGGTAGTCTCGAGATTGCGCAGTTGAAGTGTCCCACGTGCGGTGCTTCACTACCCCTGCCCACCGGCGGCTTCGTCAAGTGCCAGTACTGCAACGCGGCTCTCACTATTCAGGAGGTAAGCACACAGATGAAATCCATGATTCAGAGCATTTAGTGCAGGGCGCCACATACGCGCAGTCTTCTTTCAGATTGGGACTGACGCCGGAAACGTTGAAGATTCTGAATGGTTAATTGGAGCCTGTTCCGTGGAATTGCCTATGGAGTTCCCGTCATTCATCATTCTTTGGCTGTTGGGCATTGCTCTGATTGTGATCTCTTGGTATGTGCCCCATGCCCAGGGGTTCTTCTGGCTAGGGGGCATTACCTTGGCGTTCGGTGTGGCGCTGGCACTGCTCCGGCGAGGATAGCAGGTTCGTGCTGGGAAGTCCGGTCGTTCTGGTAACAACGCTAAAATAAAAGCGAGCTACCTTAGAATAAACCGGATGTCGCTGAACGGATTCGGGCGGGTAGTCTCGTTCGTCTCCAGGAGTGAAGTCCGGAGTCATGTTCTAGAGGATGTCTTGAGAGGTCCGAGAACGCCATCTGAGCTTGCCTCTATCGAGAACAAGCATGTGAGTCATGTTAGTCGTGCCCTCGCAGAGCTTCGCGCTCAGGGACTCGTGGAGCCCATTTCAGGCGAGTCGAGGCAGAGGTACTACAGGGCCACCGACCTAGGTTTCCTTATGGCGGCCACATTCATGAAGACACCGAGATGAAGTCCGTTCAGTAGACTAAACCAAAAATCTGACCGCCCGCCAGCTGGATTCCAGACTCACGGGATAATTTCACAGCCGTTGTTGAGTTCAGGATATCCAAAATCCGACCTGTTGACAGACCCATTCGCAATGAGCGCCTGAACTTGAGGCAAGGCGTCCTGCAACTCCCTCACTAGGTGTCTTACGGTAGTACAGATGAGGGAATACCCGTTTTCTCGAAGCAATTCCTGTGACCTGTTGACGAAAAGGCATCTGCCGCCGCAAATGTCGAATATGTCACAGGATTCACATGGCTCGCTGACCTTGACCACGTCGCAGAGTGAACTCGGAGTACTGCCAAATATCGAGCCAATGACTGAAAAGTCAAAGTCAACAGATACTGGACACGCGGAGATTCTGCCGTCGGGCATGACCGCAAAGAAATCAATCCCTGAGCCGCACCGGAGGCGTGACTTCTTACCGGATAGCAGCGAATCCATCACACCGATGAACGGAACTATTCCGTTGACATGATGTGAGCGTGACATTTCATCCACCCACGAATCTACAAGCGAAGAGATGCTGGAGTTGTATGCGGCAATCCATTTCACTATCCCCGGTTCTGTGTTCTCTCCGGCTTCCCAGAACATGCTGAAACTGAGCTGCCAATGAACGTGGTCGAAGAGCCCCGTTCGCAGCAGATGACGCACATTGTCATAGATATCAGTGCCCTGCACTACTGTCATCCTTGCTACGAGGTCACCACGAAAGCCCTTGGCTCGAATCAGTCCCAGATTGTGCATAACGTGATCGTACACTCCCTTCCCCCGCTCTCTGTCCGTGACTTCCTTCGTCCCATCAAGCGAGACCAGGATGGAGTGGAGTCTCGTCAGGTACCGCCCTTCAATCCTGTCCAGGAACAGACCGTTTGTCTGGATGACGAATCGCCCCGGAATCGCATCCATGATGTCCTCCATAGTCTTGATGCGAAGGAGGGGTTCTCCTCCGTAGAACTCGACGACTGGATTGCTGTCCTGGGACAGGAAGGACTTCAGGTCTGCAATCGAATACTGGATTTCTCTAGGAGGAGTCTCGCTTCCTCCGCCGCAATAGCTGCATAGGAGATTGCATTCCTTTGTTAGGATGACGTGATAGTGCATGCTTCCGGGTTTGTGCCCCTTCGCCCTTTCAGGTTAAAAAAGACCCCCCGAGAATTCAGCCGTAGACGCTGTCAGTGTCGGCGAGCATTGTCGCCAGTCCACGCACTCAATTGCGTCCATATTCGGCAGTCCACATTCGGTATCTCTCATAGATTGGGTTTATTTCTCCCCTTCAGACGATGGTGTCCTAGAAGGCTTGTGAACTTCGTTTGGCTAGTGGCGAATTCAGTATCCGTGGTTCCGAAGAGCCAGTTGCCTCAGAGGTAGAAGGAAAACGACAAGCCAGAGAAGCAGTGGGAAATAGAGAGAATCCGAGCCTTCCAATCTTTTCAATTCTTGACTCGATAGACTTCTCTGACCATTTCGTCATTATTGGTGATGTCGGGACGGGAAAGAGCACAATAACGCCCATTCATGAATTTGAAACATACAAGAGGAACAGGCAAATCGTCATCCGTGAGCCATCAAGGGCAGCGTGCAATGCCCTGTTCTATTCGCTTCAGGCGCTTCATCCAGAGCTGAGGGGTGAACTGGCAGTCATCACGAAGGACACCAAGATCAATGTAGGTGGCATGATAAGGATAGTCACGGACGGCGTCCTGCTCAGGATGCTGGCCGATAACTCGATCTGCGACTCTTCAATCTATTTCGATGAAAGCCATCAGATGTCATCACAGCTTGAGCTGTGCCTGTCACTCGCAAAGAGGAAAGAGCCCGGAGCAAGGAACCTGTTCCGGATTATGAGCGCCACAATAGATCCAAAGGAGTTCCTATCGTTCCTGGGAATCTCCAAGCTCTACTCGATGAGCGGTCGAAGATATCCGGTAGCGCTTGAGGTGGAGCTCGTGAACGATTTGGATGAGATGTTCAAGACACTATCGCGCTATCTTTACACGCAACCCCGTGACGAATCGTGGCTGGTCTTTCTCCCCACAAGACGCCTGGTCGAAAGGTATGCCAACAGCTACGACGGCGTTTACATTCATGGAGGCCTGGAAGGTTCTGAAATAAATAAGATTCAGCAGAGAGCCGAACTCGACAAGAACCTGAGGATCTTTGCGACAAACGTAATCGCTTCCTCAGTGAACATCTATGTCGATAATGTACTAATATTCAATGACGTAATTGACAGTAAGGACAGACTTGGTCAAAAAACGCTCCATTACATGAAGATAGACAACAACTCCCTCCTGCAGATGGTAGGCAGAATTGGTCGCTTCAAGCCTGGTCGGGCCGTTATCCTCACGGATACGCCCTTGCCCAAGAAGGTCAATCCGATACCGGTGCGCAAGGCTCTCGAGACCGAGACTCCGTTTGACTTGGTGCTCCTCATGTCAAAGTATGGTCTCAAACTCTCAGAGCTGGAGTTCATGTCGAAGGTAGATCATCGCGAGGTTGCGTTCGCGGAGGACTGGCTCATCGATATCGGAGCGATCGACCGCCACACCCTCAAGACTACTTGGAAGGGACTCTTGATGAGCGAAATCCCTTACGAGCCTGACTTTTCGCACATGATTTCTGACGCCCTTATTTCAGGCGATTACGAAATGGCAAGGTTTCTTTTGGCCAGCGGCGCTTTCGGTGATTCGCTTAACCATGCTTACAAATCGGATGCGGAAGGCATCGCTCGCCGATTACTGTATAGCTTCGACAAGTCGAATGAGCTCAACATCAAAGCGCATCTTCTCAAAGGGTATGCGGAGGATAGTAGCGGGTCATTCACCTCAAATCTGATCGCGAACGGACTCTTTGCTGGATTCGTCGAGGAGGCATGGAAGAACTATGAAGCAGCAAGAGAGGCATTGAATGACATGCTCCTTTCGTCGAAAAAGGAACCCATACCTAGAGAGGTTGTGGTAGATCCTGATGTCTTCAAGCTCAGGCCATATCTAGAAGATTGCTTGTCGTACGAAAGGTTCGGTCTAAACGAAAGAAACGAATATGATCTACGCGAGATGGTCGTCAACGGTCAGTTCTTTGCAAGGACTCTGACGATGAATTACAGGCGCATATTGTTCGACATCGTCGTGATGAATCCATCGAGAAAGCATCGCCACCAACGCAGGCGATGAGACGATTGCCTGGCTCAGCCTTTCCGCGTTCTCCTTGCCAGAAAGGAGTTCCAGTATGCCTACAAGTGCAAGCACTATGGTCATCAATGGATTGAGAAACGCTCTGAAGAGACTCAACCCAATATCGAGAAGCAACGAAGCTGAGGACTGGGTTCGGCCACGCTAAGATGGCAAGGACGACGATAATCCGGAACGCGGTGCGAAGCCGATTGACAGGGCTTCTTGAGGACGACAGATTATATCTTCGTCCGCCTTGCCTGAGATGTTGCAGTCGTCGGTCAAGGCATTTCTCGTCGGCGTCGCTATGGTGGTGGTAGGATACGCTATCGAAGTATACTACGCCAACCTGTTTGCTTCCTATGCCGCCGCTCCTATCCCTTACCGTATTCTTTCCCCTGTTGACGTAACTGTCGCTATTCTGGGTCTCGCTCTCATGTCACTCGGCGGGGCAATTGTTCTGGGCTCAGTGATACACTGGGTCCGCGAATCAATTCGAGGTGGTCCGTATGAAAAAGTAGCCCGAGGTGACGGCTACGCTGGTGACTAGAGTGGACAGACACCCGCAGACTTAGGAGTCAAGGTCTTGGGAGACGGTTAGTAGCTGGCCCTGATTCAGAATATCTCCAATTCGACGGAAGGTAACAGTGAGGAAGAGGGAGAGAGCCAGTCGACAAGGCAACACAACCTCTTCGGAATTTGAACCCGGGCTACCGACTTAGGGTGAAGAGCACGCGGATCGTCCTTCTCTTGATGCCTTAAGATCGAGGCTTAGATTCCGAGGGCCTCTCTTAGACCCTTGTACCTGTTCCTGATTGTAACCTCGGTCACTCCCGCAGCTTCTGCGACGTCCTTCTGCGTCTTCTCATTGCCTTCCAGCGTGCATGCGACGTAGAGAGCCGATGCGGCCAGCCCCATTGGGTCCTTGCCAGCCGAAATCCCCGTCTGTTTGGCCCTGAGCAGGATTTCGCGAGCCCTCCTCTGCGTAGCTTCAGACATCTTTGCTCTGGATGCAATAACTGACACGCACCTGCCCGCCTCGGCCACGGGCATCCTGAAGTCCATCTCCCTATGCAAAAGCCTGTAAGACCTTGCGAGGTCTTTCTTCTTGACGTTGCTCACGGCTGCCACGTCCTTAAGGGTCCTTGGGATCTGCCCATCTCTGCAGGCCGCGTAGAGCGATGCTGCTATGATGGCCGTGATGGACCTCCCTCTGACCAGGTTCCTCTCGAGGGCCTTCCTGTAGTAGTAGGCGGCCTTCTCTGTGATTGCCTCTGATACCGTAAGCTTGTCAGAGAACCTCCGCAGCTCACTGAACGCTTGCCTTAGGTTCCTGTCCGAGGACTCGTGCGCCTGGCTCCTCCGGTCCCACGTCCTCAGCCTCTCGACGGTGGATTTCATGGACCCGGACAGCGATCTGCCTGAGGCGTCCTTGTTGAGAGCCCCTATCACTGTGGCCAGCCCCATGTCATGTATAGCAATCGATGTGGGAATTCCGGTCCTGCTACGGTCGCCCTTTTCGTCGCCCGAGAAGGACCTCCATTCCGGACCTGTGTCGACGATCTTCTCCTTGACTACAAGGCCGCAGCTGCTGCAGCAGAATTCCGACCCCGTGCCGTCGATCACCATGCGGCTCTTTCCGCACCTTGGGCATCTGTCCGAACTCCTTTCCTGCTTCAGGAGCCGCGAGAAGTTGGTGCTGTTGGACAATTATTATCACTAGATGGAAATACCCGAGTATTCCGAATTATGAAGGACTGCCCTTCTATATAAAGGACGGGCTTTTCCGATGCCTCCGCCTCAGTACCTAGGCATCTGGCGATCTATCTCACAGGCCCAGGCGTCGATTCCCCCCTGCAGGTTCCTGACGTTGGAGAACCCCGCCCTTCTCAACAACGAGACCGCCTGCGTGCTCCTGACCCCAACGTGGCAGTAGACCACAATCTCCTCCGCTTTGTCTAGCTCGTCCATCCTCCCCGGGAGCTGCCCGAGCGGCAGCAGCCGTGCTCCCTCAAGATGACACAGCTCGTATTCGTATGGTTCCCTCATGTCCACGAGGACGACCTTCTCCCCTCTGTCAATCGACGCCTTCAGCTCCAGCGCAGTCACATCGAACTCAACAGGCCTCGCCCTTCCCATCAGCCCGCAGAAGTCCTCGTAGTCGATGAGCTTGGTGACCGTGGGGTTAGGTCCGCAGACCCTGCAGGCGGGATCCTTCTTGAGCCTGACCTCGTCGAAGGTGGTGTCCAGCCCGTTGAAGACCAGCAGCCGGCCGATGAGGGGCGAACCGGTCCCCAGCAGGATGTGGATGGCCTGAACCGCTTGAATCCCTCCCATCACACTCGGGAGGACTCCAAAAACGCCCGCGTCCTCGCACGACTCCACCGATTCCGGAGGGGGAGGGCTGGGACTCAGGCACCTGTAGCACGGCCCGAGGAGGGCGAAGAAGACCGATGCCTGTCCATCGAACCCGAGGGCGCTGGCATAGACATCGGGCTTCCCGAGGAGGACGCAGGCATCGTTGACAAGGTACCGGCTCGGCAGGTTGTCGGTCGCGTCGATGACCACTTCGTATTTTCGGATGACCTCCAGCGCGTTCCCTGAATCCAGTTTCCTGTCGTGGGCTACGACTTCGACGCTCGGGTTGATCCTGCGGAGCCCCTCTGCCGCGACTTCGACCTTCTTCCTTCCGATGTCGGTCTCCCTGAATAGGAACTGCCTCTGGAGGTTTTGCATCTCCACTGTGTCGCCGTCGACCAGCCCGACCTTCCCGACGCCAACCGCAGTCAGATAGGCAGCCGCAGGGGTCCCGAGCCCGCCCACCCCGACTATGACCACCGAGGAGCCCTTGAGCCTCCGCTGGCCTTCGGGCCCCACTTCGGACAGGGCCAAGTGCCTGCTGTAGCGCCGCGCCTCAGGCGCCGTGAGCGGAATGCTTCTGGGCATCATCATGTGCCTGCGAGAAGCTCCTTCCATAGAATTTAAACGTCGTCGGCCGTTTCAGCCGGTCATAATGCCAGATATCGGCGACAAGGCTCCGGATTTCACGCTCTACGACTGCGACAAGAAGATGCGGAAGAGCTCAGAGTTCCTGGCGAAGGGGCACAAGACGATCTTTGCGTTCTTTCCCGGCGCTTTTACTGGAGTCTGCACTCAAGAAATGTGTACGTTCAGGGACATGTACCACGAGCTGGGGAAGATGAACGGCACAGTGGTGGGCATCTCCGTCGACGCGCCCTTCGCCCAGAAGGCGTTCGCGGACAAGAATGGGCTGACCTTTCCCCTGCTCTGTGACTTTCAGCGGGAGGTCGTGCGGAAGTACGGAGTTCTCTGGAACAAGCTGGGAGGAGTCGAAGGTTACGTCTCAGCGAACAGGGCCATCTTTGTGGTTGATGACCAGGCAAAGATTACTTTCAAATGGGTCGCGCCCGAGCCGGGGACCCTGCCCGACTTCGAGGCTGTCAAGAAGGCCCTTCTGTAGGATTCCCGGACCTCAGACCTATCGCTCGGGCGCTACGGGACTCGGCCATCACTAAGGTAGGAAAAGGCCAAGCAAAGCGCTGACAATGCCGAGGATGATGGAGAGTTGCTTAGGCAGGCCGCGGGTGGGATTTGAACCCACGTAGGTAGGCTCAAATGATGAGATAAATGGTCTATCTTTGGTTTGAGACTGAATAATCAGGTTCTATCTTAGAAATAAAACGCAGATTGCGAGAATCCAAACAAGAACGATGCCGAGACCAATCGCGCCCAGCCTGACTTCACCCTTCACAATCGCCAATACTCCGAAGACTGAGGCTAGAACCAGCAAGGGAAGAGGTATTGCCACTAGGGCTGCTACCGAACAAATGATGGAGTAGTATGCCAGATTCCTAGGAGAAAACGCACCAGTTGACTTGGTCGCCAATGGGACTGTTTGCGTCTGGAGTGGATGCCCGCAGTTTGGACAAGAAATCGCCTGTGGTGAGACTTCCTTCCCGCAGTTCGGACAGATGGCCATACTCCTTAGCGTAGGTCAGGAGGTTTTTGTCTAATAAGTATGCATGAATGGAATGTGCATGGGTCAGTCGGATTTGAACCAGCGATTTTGATGGTGCTTGCATCCTCAGCAAGTGCCCTAGCACCGATTCTCGGCTGTGCCTATGACC
>JBEKJV010000028.1:0-16784 GCA_050011055.1 Nitrososphaerales archaeon
TCCCACCCCCCGCACTAGACTTCATATGAGAGAACCAACAAATCATGGAGCTGGATGGGATACGAACCTAAGGTTTGGTGTGCAGACACCGCACATAACTTGTGAGCGCGTGCGCCGCGCCTGGCTACCAACGGGGTAGGAAGAAACCGTTTCTGGAGATTCTCGCGACTCGAGAAGGTTCTACTCTCGCCTTATCTTCCTGTATGCTGCTGTGAACAGCTTTACGAGTTTCGCCAAGGATCTGTTCTGTCTCTCCAAATTCTCAGAGAGAACAGCTTCTTCTGATGCGAATTCGTGCCTGAGCTCATGAACGTCTGTCTTCTTGGAGAAATAGAGGTAGATTGGGATCCCCAGCAGGATCGCTGTCGACCCAACAGCCTTGTCTAAGAAAGAAGTGGAGTAGAGCAGATATGCACTAATCCCGACCCCCAGCCACGGAAGTATGTTTTGACCGCGAAGGCCGTGCTCGTCATTCTTCTTCAGAACGGACAGGGCGAGGCAAACGAGGAGGTAGCAGACCCCGAGGTTGAAGACTGCGAATGATATGAGTGTTGAAATCCCGGAGAATGGCACGAGCGCCAAAGCGATTACGCCCTCGATGATTACCGCGACGTAGGGCGTCTTGAACCGGGGGTGAACTTTGCCGAGTCCTTTCGGGAGCAATCCATCGCCAGACATTGCGTAGATCAGACGGGCCGTGCCCATAACCTCTGTTTCATCCGTGCCCGAGACAGAAGCGAGAGCGCCGACGCCAGTGATGGCGGCTCCAGCTGAACCGAGGAGGACCGTACTGACGAGTATGAGGGGTATGGGGCTCTTCGCGAGCTTAGCGGAACTGACCACTCCGAAGACCGCAAAGTTGGTCACGACGTAGAAGAATATCACTATCGCCATGCCGGTTATCATTGCCTTGGGGACGTTCTTCTTCGGGTCGACGACTTCACTAGCAGGAAGGACACCAAGCTCGAATCCTGCATAGGCCCAGAAGATCAACACCAAGACAGTACCGAAGTTGCTCAGGCCTGCCGGCGCGAATGGTGTGTAATTTCCGAGCAGTGTGGGTCTGAGTACGATGGACCCGATACCAATGAAGATTATGAGAAGGAGAGGAGCAAGCTTTGCGAGAGTCAGGACGTCGTTGAGTCGGCCTGCCGCTTTGACACCGACAATGTTGACCGTGGTAAGTGCCACGATGAAGATGATCCTGATCAGCAGTTGTTCCCCGTACGACAAAGGAACGAAGTACTGGAGGTAATTCGTGAAGACTATCGCAAAGACGGGGAGCGCGATGATCTCCGCGATGCTCATGCTCCATCCCGCGATGAACCCGTAGAAATCGTCAAAGGCTTCTGATACGAAAGCGAACGAGCCTCCAACATTCGGGACATAGTAGCTACAGTATCCGAACACCATCGCCAGTACCATTGAAATCGCCCCACCGATGATCCAGACCACTAGTGCGAAGGGCCCGATCAGGCCTGCAACGAGGCCGGGGACAATGTAGATGTCGCTCCCGATGATGGCCCCCACGACGATGTTCATCAGGTCAAAATAGGACAGACTCCGCTTGAGTTCCAACGACGCGGTCTCTGGGTAAATATCTCTACTATTTTGGCTTGAGGTGCAGGTCCTTGTTTTGCGGGAGGCTAGTACTCGGAGTCAAGGCGAGAAAGTTCAAAACAGCGATATTCCAGTCAGGAGATACCATGAAGGAAAGCCTCACGAATGAAGATACCAAACGATTCTTAGCATCTTTTGATAGTGACCCTAAGAATCGTCTCGCGTTGAACGCGGTCACCCAGAACGGTATTGCAGCGGTGGCTTTGAGTCGAAAAGAAGTCGATCGAATTAACTACACGTTCAGCAATCTCATCGAGTCACCGGAGGCTACCAATCAAGAGGCGTCAGGGCGGTGCTGGCTATTCTCCGGGCTCAGTCTCCTTAGCCTGGAAGCCATGAAAAAGCTGAAGGTTCAGACCTTTGAACTCTCCGAGGTCTACCAGATGTTCTGGGATAAATTGGAGAAGGCGAACTACTTCCTTGAGAGCATCATCGAGACCAGGGATGAGCCACTTGACGAACGGACGATCCTGTTCCTTCTCTCTGATCCGCTTCCCGATGGCGGACAGTGGGACATGTTCGTGAATCTCGTAGAAAAATACGGGGTTGTGCCGAAGTCTTTCATGCCTGAGACGATCAGTAGCAGTGATTCCGATTCTATGAACACTCTGCTAGTCTCCAAGCTGAGGGAATATGCGAAGTCGCTCAGAGACATGCATGCCCAGGGTTCTTCTGTAGAGGAATTGCGAAAGTCAAAGTGCGAGTTACTTGAGGAGTTCTATCGAATGCTTGCAATTCACTTAGGCAAGCCTCCGTTCAACTTTTACTGGGAATGGCGAGACAAAGTCAATGTATTCCACAGGGATGGCAATATGACACCCAGAGAGTTCTACAAGAAGTATGTGGACGTTGACCTGGATGATCTAGTCTGCCTGATAAACGCCCCCACAAAGGACAAGCCCTACAACAAGGCGTACACGGTGAAATATCTTGGCAACGTCATTGGTGGACGTCAGGTTCGTTACTTGAACGTCGATATTGAAACACTGAAGAAAGCTGC
This sequence comes from Nitrososphaerales archaeon, assembly GCA_050011055.1. Classification (GTDB taxonomy): domain Archaea; phylum Thermoproteota; class Nitrososphaeria; order Nitrososphaerales; family Gagatemarchaeaceae; genus UBA183. The sequence continues at coordinate 2,621 of JBEKJV010000028.1, forward strand.
CGTCGAAATGATAAAGGACAACCACGCGGTTTGGTTTGGCTGTGACGTTGGTCAGATGCTGGAAACAGAGATGGGCGCAATGGATTTGAACGTGTATGATTATGACCTCGTCTACGGAGCAGAATTCAAACTAGACAAGGCCGGAAGATTGGAATACAGGAATAGCGAGATGACACACGCCATGGTGCTCACAGGTGTGGATCTTGATGAAACAGGAAAACCGAGAAAATGGCGGGTTGAAAACAGTTGGGGGGCCAAGATTGGGGACAAAGGCTACATGTGCATGATGGACGAGTGGTTCGACGAATACCTTTTCGAAATAACTGTTAGAAGAAAATACCTCTCTCCAGAGCTCTTGAGTGTTCTCTCCACCGAACCCGTTGTTCTTCCACCTTGGGATCCTATGGGAACGTTAGCGCGCGCGAAGAGATACAGGAAATAGGAATACATCGGAGCGGCGTGCACGACTAGGTCAGAATGTGCAAGAGTTGTGATTGGTCAACTCTGGACTTGGTCCCATGCACGTGCAAATGTGAACTGGCAAATACCTACCCCGACTCGAACCTCTAGCCGAACTCTGAGGATGCAACATGAACTTAAAGTTCAATGCGCACCCCCCGCACTACATTGAGAGCAGGGGTCGTTCTCGCTGCTAGATTCCTTAGTCTCAGTCGAACACTACCCTACGCGCGCGACACAAACACGAGGAATAGTCACGTCCGGGGCGATTTCAAAGCTACTCTCCCCATTTCTCAAGCCTCTCTCTAGCCCAACTGTAGGTCTCCGTGAGACCACCAGAGAGAGAGGTCGTCGGACTCCAGTCGAGAACGCTCTTTGCTCTCTCCAGGTTCGGCTTCCTGCTAAGAGCGCCTTTGGGTTTGGAGTCGTCGAACTTCAATGGGATGTTCTTCTTCGAGAGGATGATTACGAGTTTGGCAAGGTCCCGAACGGTGATTTCTTCCGCAGACCCCACATTGACCGTGAGGTTCCCTCGCCCTCGGACATGCTTCTCTAACCTCATGAGCGCATCGAGCGCATCGTCTATGAAGACAAAACAGCGTCTTTGACTCCCGTCCCCCCAGACGATGAAATCCTCATTAGGATATTTGACCGCCTTTCTGATAAGGGAAGCGATTACCTGGCTTCTGTCAGGTTTCAAGTAGATGTTCCTGCCGTAAGCGTGAAAGATCCGGGCGATACCGTAGGAAACATCAGGCATGAGGGAGAGCTGTTTCTCCGCGACATATTTCGCCCAGCCGTACCCCCCCTCTGGGTTCACTCTGCGCTCAGAATCCTCTTCTTTGAATTGAACGTAAGAGCCGAGCTGCTCGTCGATCGGGTAGACGGAGACGCTCGAAGCGAAAATCACGGTTCGGACGCCGGCTTCGAGACACGCCTTGAACACGTTGGCGTCGATGATGAGGTTGGATTGCAGTGCAGCGAGTTCCCGAGCGTTCGTGCCATGAAGGTAACTCACACCCCCGACTTCCGCCGCAAAATGGAAGACCGTTTCGGCGTTACGAAGAGATTCTTTCGCGAACTGATAGTCCCGCAGGTCTCCTATTGAGCACTTCTGCCTTATCCCTAAGTCCACGAGGTTTCGAATTGAACCCGATGAGAAGTTGTCTATGATCGACACTTCGCAGCCATCGTCTATTAGCCTCCTTACAATGTGGCTGCCGAGGAAGCCGGCGCCGCCTGTTACTGCGACTCTTGGCATTCTGAATGACCAGGCATCATGCACTACTTCTCCTGCCGGCCGACCTCTCGAAGAGTCCATTTCGCAGTCAGTCTTATCGCGTCAGTAGGAGATATCTTCGGCTTCCAACCGAGTCCTCGAACCTTTCTTGTTGACAGGTAGACCACGGGGTTGTCGCCTACCCATCCTCGCACACCACCTGTGTACTTCTTCTTCACCTTCGAAAGACCCATCTCCTCGATTACTATGTCTGCAAGTTCATCGACCGTGGTCTGCTCCTGGAGGCCAAGGTTGAAGATGTTCACATGGTTTGAACTCCTCTCATAACCAAGCATGATTCCGTCGATACAATCCTTCACGGACAAGTAGTCCTTGCTCTGCTTTCCGTTGCCAAGGATCTCCAGTTCAGCGGGGTTCTTGAGTAGCTTGTGCGTGAAGTCCCAAATCGCCCCCCTCCTGCATCTTTCTCCGAGGACTGTCCCGAATCTGAAAGCCCAGACCTTGGTAGGACTGAACTCCGTGAACGCGGAAGCGTACCCCTCCCCTGCGAGCTTAGCAGTCCCGTACAGGGACGTCTGTATGCCTGAATAGGTCTCGGGGGTCGGAGTGACTTCTGCCTCGCCGTAGAGGGCGGATGTAGAAGCGAAGACGAAATCTGGAATATTGTTCGCTACCATGCTTTCGAGGACATTCAGAGTGCCGACGATGTTGTGCTCGAGGTCTGCCCGATGATTGCGAAGGCTGACTCGCATTAGCGCGTGCGCAGCGAAGTGAAAGACGGCGTCACACCCCCGCGAGCACTTCGAAACGGTTTCGAGGTTCCTTATGTCTCCCTCAATCACCTTCAGGCGAGAGTTGCCCTTCTGATGACCCAAATTGGAGCGATGAGCCGTATGAAGATTGTCGAGGACTACAACTTGCCATTCGTCGTGGAGCAGCCGGTCGACAAGGTGACTGCCGATGAATCCTAGCCCACCAGTGACTAACGCCCTTTTCATCCTCTCATGCGGCCTCTTGGGTTCGTGTGCATGAGTCAGTCGATTGAAGGTGCAACCTGGTCATCTGACTTCGTTTGGCGCCGAGCTAAGTACCATATTCCAGCTAAGGAAAGGACGAGGGCAAGGCCCGATACGAAACAGAAGAAGTGTCCGAGAGCCTGTTCTTCTCAGCGTGGTCTCCCATCGCCTTCACTTAACAGTCTCGCCCTTTCTCATCGCGAGAAAATCCTGCCACGCCTTGTCGAACTCCTCGATTGTCTCCTCCGTCCGTTTGTTGAAGGGCATCTGTGTCAGAATCTTGGCGGGTACAGTAACGACGTGGGCGCCTGCCGCCACAGCTAGGGCAACGTCTTCTGGGGTCCTGATGCTCCCAACTATCAGCCTCGCGGAAAGATCACTTTCCCTTGCTACCGCCACATACTCCCTGATTATTTGCGCCGGGTTCTCACCGGCCTCCTTTGATCTGTTGCAGAAGAGCGAGACATACGTCGCGCCCGCCTTCGCGGCGAGGATCAGCTGGTTGAAGGTCATCATGACGGTCATGTTCGTCTTGATGTCTTCCTTCGCGAGTTGTCGCACTACTTGCAACCCCCTGCCGTCACCGTGCATGGCAACCTTGACGACTACGTTATCGTGCCACGAAGAATATTCCCTCGCCTCTGCCAGGAGTTCCGATACTGCACTCTTTGTCGTCTCCACGCTGATAGGCCCGTTGACGAGATCACAGATCTCCAGAATACGCCGCTTGAAATCGACCCCTCCTTCGGACAGGAAAATCTTCTGATTTGTTGTGACCCCATCGACTATCCCCCAACGAGTGAACTTCTTGATCTCCTTCAATGAGGCAGTATCTAGAAAGAATTGCACCATACGGGCAAACCTACTTACGGGCTTTCACATACGAGACTATAAGAATTTGCTAGGTTCTCGTCTGTGTCAGCGCCAGGGTAAGGCGCACTCAATCGTTTGGGGTCGCAAGAGAAATAAAGTCTCAGAAGAGCGGATAGGTCGACAACGATTCGGCCAGATCCAGGACACATGAAATGAAGAAGAGCAGAGCAGTATTCCTCGACCGCGACGGGGTTCTGAACGACTTGGAGTACAACCCGGAAGATGGACGGGTTGGGAGTCCCCGGTCTGCGAAGCAGCTCAGACTCTTCCCGTACGCGGGCGAGTCAGTAAGGAGAGTCAGGGAGCTCGGTTTCAAAGCGATACTAGTCTCCAACCAACCTGGTGTGGCCAAGCGCCAATTCACGCTTTCAGAACTTACGAGGATGAATGAGAAGGTCAGGAAGGAACTTGCAAGGCATGAATGCTCGTTCGACGCAGAATACTACTGTCTTCATCACCCTGACGCTATGATTCGCAAATACAGGCTGGACTGCGATTGCAGGAAGCCAAGGCCAGGACTGCTCTTTCGAGCTGCCAGGGAGCACGACCTTGACCTCGGCAATTCCTTCTTCGTAGGCGACGCACTAGTCGACGTGAAGGCAGGAAGAGCTGCGGGTTGCAGGACAATCCTTCTCGGGCACCTAACGACTTACCTCAGTACAATGATCGAAAGAGAAGACGCAAAACCAGACTTCATGCTTCCGTCTCTCAAACAGGTCTCGGACCTCTTGCGGAGCCTGGAATCCCAAGACGCAGGGGCAGCGAAGAAGACCCGAGACTAGCAGTGAACTCCTGCACATCCGGGCAGATCTGAAGGTGCCTCGGGGCCGCATTCCTTGCCAGGTCTGAGGACCGTACATTCTTGCCGAGCACATGAAGCCAGTAGGTCGAAGGCTTCCGCCAGTTTCCCTAAGACGAAATGAGGCCCTTCAACTGTTCGCACATGAGATGTGTCAGGACTAAATGCATTCCCTCAATGTGAGGGGTGGAATTCGCTGGGACAATTATGCACGCATCTGAGGCAGTCTTCAACACTCCGCCATCGAACCCGGACATCCCGACGACCTTCCCACCGTTGTCTTTTGCATATTTCACGGCTTTGAGCAGATTCTGGGACCAGGGGCCAGCTTTGTCGCTCCCCGAGCCTCCGTGGACGCTTATGGCCACCAGTACGTCTCCCCTCCTAAAGAAATTCCGGAGTTGCTCATAATAAACGTCACCCCATCCGTTGTCGTTTGTCAAGGCGCTCACGAGTGGGATGTTGTCCACGAGGGAGAACGCACGGAACTTCCTAACCGCCTCGTCCGACACCCATTTGTTGAGGTCGCATGCTAGATGAGTCGCAGTAGAAGCGGAACCTCCGTTACCAACGGTGAAGACTTGGTTGTCGTTCTTCCAGGCCTCATAGAGGATTCCTATGGCGTCGTCTATCGACCCTCTGTCAAGCTTTGCGGCAATTTTGGAAACCTCCTCAAGGTACTCGTGTGTCCGGGACAATTCGACGAGTTTTGACCCTGATCGGGTCTAGTTAAATCTGTCAGTTCCGCAGTCATCCTCAACGCTCTGCACGAGATGGAAGGTCATTTCTCCTCTAGAGATTGGTTAAATATTTGAGGTGGAACTGGGGAGTTGGAGCGTCCATAGCTTCTTTGATTGTATCAAGAACCCCTTTCAGGCTGTCGCTCGGAGGGGGCGGGACAGACCTTCCCGCGTATTACACCAAGTATGGTGGCTTCTTCATTTCTGGGGCGGTAGACAAGTACATGCACATAGTCGTGAACGATAGGTTCGAGCCAGGGATAAGGCTGAGCTACAGCAAGACAGAAATCGTTGACTCGCCTGATTTCATACGTCACCCGCTGGTGAGAGAGGCGCTAAAGCTCCTGAACCTGAGAGACAAGATTGAGATTGTGTCGCTAGCCGACGTGCCAGCGGCGACTGGTCTTGGATCTTCAGGGAGCTTTACGGTAGGGCTGCTCAATGCGCTCTATGCACACCAGAGAATAGTCAAGACGCCCGAACAGATTGCAGAGATAGCCTGTGACATCGCCCTAAACCGGCTACACGAACCCTCGGGAAAACAGGATGAATACACGGCCAGTCTCGGGGGTATCAGATCTTATGAGATAGACACACGGGGGAATGTCACATCCAAAGAGCTCGACATTTCAGAACACACGCTGTCCGAGCTGGAGTACGTGATAATGATGTTCTACACGGGGATTACCCGGAACGCAGGGAAGATCCTTGGGAAACAACAGGGGAGAGTCCTTGAAGGCGATGGCGAGACAGTCGAGAAGATGCACGCCATAAAGGCAATCGGCTTAGAGAGTAAGAAGGCCCTCGAAGCCGGGGACCTAAGGAGATTCGGAGAACTGTTGCACGAGCACTGGACGGTGAAGCGTGGCATCTCGGACAGCATGACGACTGACCATATTGATTCGTGGTACTCCATCGCGAGAGAGAACGGGGCCCTAGGCGGAAAGCTGGTCGGAGCGGGGGGAGGAGGCTTCCTCATGCTCTACTGCGAGGAGGGGAGGGAGAAAGTCAGGGCTGCCCTTGCCAGCCAGGGACTAACAGAAGTGAGGTTCAGGTTCGACTTCGAGGGCAGCAAGGTAATCTACAACGTCTAGGACCGCAGGCGAGCGACCAGAAGGCCCTCTTGAGTTGCAAGCCGCCATATTGGCCGGAGGTCGGGGGACTCGGCTAGGGCGTTTGACGCAAACCGTCCCAAAGCCGATGGTCCCAGTGAACGGAAAGCCATTCCTCGAGCATGAGATTGGCCTGCTAAGACGAAATGGCATACGTGATTTCGTGCTATGCGTCGGTCATCTCGGCGAGAAGGTGGAAGGCTACTTTGGGAACGGCAGCAAATGGGGAGTCAGGGTCAAGTACAGCTACGATGGGCCGAAACTGATGGGACCAGCTGGCGCGCTGAAGGGAGCTGAACCACTCCTCAAGGAATGTTTCTTCGTCACTTACGGCGACGCCTACCTGCGGGCCGACTATCGGAGTATCATGAGGGTCCTTCTCAATTCGGGGAGACTCGGGCTGATGGCAGTGTTTGAGAACCATGACAGGTACGGTAAGAGCGATGTCATCGTTAGTGGTGGTCATGTCGTGCGCTATGACAAGGAAGGCCGTGGCAGGGGTATGAATTGGGTGAATTTTGGGGTATCCGCACTCAGAAAGCGCGCCCTGGCTCTTGTTCCATCAGGAAAGGAATGCAGTGAAGAGGAGTTCTATGGTGAATTAATCAAACGCGATGAACTCCTAGCATTTCCCGTAGAAGAAAGGTTCTACGAGATAGGAAGCCCTGAGGCTCTGAGAGAGTTCGAGCGATTCATCTCGAGTCAGCCATGAGGCAGCATTCGGAGATTGAGAGACGACGCGGCTTGGTTCACGAAGAGGCCGCTACGCATAAGAGTTTATGATCTCGACGCACTTCTCGATTCCTTTGTACTTCTTCGAAACGAGTCCGACAGCCTCTACGTTCTTTCTGTATTTCGGGTCCCGCACACAAGAGTCTATGGAATCCGTGAGCCTCTCAGCGTCTAGAGCCTCTGAAGGAACGACAATCCCGAGTCCGAGTCGTTGGAACTTGTCGGCGTTTCCGAGTTGCTCTGAGTGATTGTGTATCGGGACGAGGACCGCTGGCTTCCCTGCGTCGATGCACTGCCCTATGGTTCTGTGGCCTGACCTTGCAACTATCACGTCTGAGAGCATGAACAACTCGTCCTTGATGGGGCACCAGTCGTAGAGTAAGGCTCCGTCGGCTAGCCTTCTGGGTTCCCCCGAGCCCCCTAGATAGCCCATTGAGACGACAACCTTGTACCTACCAGAGAGAGAACCAGCCGACTTGAGTGCCGTATCGATGAACCTCTTCTTCGTCGCGTCTGGTCCGCTAATCTGGAAGAAGACGAGAGGCCGTCCATCAAACTCCAACACTTCTCTCGCTTTGCGAAGCCTATCCTCGCTCACTTCCAGGTTCGGGGATGTGAATCCTACGTATCTGACTATGTTTGACAAGTCTGTACCTGCGACGTTGGCCTCCCCGATCGTGTAGGGAGGAGGGAGGTCTGTCAACAGAACCTGGTCACTCAGAGACCACATGAGTCCCAGAATGTCCCCTGCGATCCTCTCGTAAGATCGCCCGAGAGCGTCCCCCCTAAACCTCGGCGGGAGATTCACTTTGAATTGATTCACCATGGTGATGACAGGACAGGATTTCGACTTCGCCGCAAGGACAGCTGAGAGCCTTGAATCGGAAACTGTAACTCTCGGGCCGAACTTTGTAACGCTCTCCGCCTCGAATGCAACCTGTCTAAGAAAGGAACGAAGCATGATGGGAAAATGCAGCATGAAATCCATGCCAGAGAAGCCCCCCTCTTCAGTCCACTCCACATCGAATGAGGGGCACTCGACTGCGTCCATCTCCGGCCTGTGCGTTCTGATGTATTCCAGACCCTGGCCCGAGCATGAGCAGCGGATTCTGTCTCCGTTCACTTCGAGGCGCTCGGCGATGTCGAGAATCCTGGTCGCGTGACCCAGCCCTGACCCGAAGACGGCGAAGTAGATCTTATGCAATACAGTCGTCTTTTTCGCTCGGTGCTAAATGCGCCTATTTATCCGCGGGCAAACCAGAACAACTAATCCCGAAGAGGAATGAGGCCCTGAACATCTCAAGTGATGCCTGCAATCCCGGAATCAAAGTGACTTTCCTTTGTCTACCAAGAAATGGTATTTTCACGCACCGACGAACGACAGGATCGTATTCGTCGAAGAGGTGCGCGATTTCGGGGTAACCGCTGGCAGTGTTTGTGCTCTTCCGCTGCGGGTGATTCATATCTCTCTCGTTGGCAGGATTCGGCTTCTTCACTCTGAAATCCGTCAACCTTACCAAGCTCGCAGCCCAATTTGGAATCCCCTTCCCCTCATGAAGAGCCGTAGACGGAAGCGAATAGAGAGGAGGAGAGTCGAAGAGATAACCCTCGGGTCGCTGGGCAGCTCAACTTTGAGCGACGGTCATTTTACTGCTAATTCCTTTTGAACGTAGTCTTTCATGACTCTTGACGCGTCCTGAGTCATAGGAGGTCCATGGCCAGGAAGCAGGACGGTGTACTGATAGGTGGAGATCTTCCTAACCGATTCCTTCGCTTGTTCCATGTTGACAGTCATGGAACCTGGGGGTAGATGAGGCATTCCACTGGAGTCAGTCCTCAAGGCATCTCCGACGAAGATCGCTTCCTTTTCCCTGTAGAGGCTTATGCTTCCGTCCGTGTGCCCAGGCGTGTGGATGACCATGCAGTCGAGTATCCTGTCGGAATCCTTGAGGAGCACCTCCGGTTTCACGGGTGTGAAGTGCATGAAGGGGCTCATCAACCCGAAGAGTACACCAGTAGTGCCCTTGACTTCCTTTAGCTTCTTCTCGCCAGCGAGTCTGGGTGCGTCGAGTTCGTGAATAGCCACTTTCGCGTTGGTAAGATATCTCAGTCTTGCAGTGCTTCCGGAGTGGTCTATGTCTGGATGAGTGAGGATGATGTACTCGAGTTTTTTCGGCTCTATCCCTGCACCCTTAATGTACTCGAGTATCCTCTTCTCATTCCCAGGCATCCCAGTATCAACGAGGACAGCACCTGCCTCGGTGAGGACCAGATAGGAGTTAGCGCCGCGCACGTCTTCAATCCTATGTATGCCACGAGCAATTTCCATGCCTAGCGTACTACGCCATGAATTATAGACATTCTCTTTGGACTGGTTTGACAAGCGGCTAAGGTCTGAAGGGGCGGAAAGTGCGTTTTGTCCTCAGCGATGGTACGAATCGGCAGGGGAATTTTCAGGAACATGCAAGACAGCTTTTTATGAAGGAGAAAACGGGATAAGAATGATGAATTGTCCACAATGCGGGGCTCAACTTCCAGACGAGGCATCTTTTTGCTACAAGTGTGGAGCGAAGGTTAGCGTCGGTTCAGGTGGAGGACAAGGAGCTGGCGGCTTCAACGCGCCTCAACCAGGCGCCACGCCTACCTCTTCTCCTAATACTCCTGCACAGATCATCGCCCCCTCTGGAGCGACATCGATGAAATGCCCGAACTGCGGTGCTCCCATTTCTCCAAAGTTTGGCGAGATGGTGATTACCTGTGAATACTGTGGTAGCGGAGTCGTCCTGGGGAATCAAGGATGGACCAACATTCAGAAGCATACCATGCTTCCTTTGAAAATCGCCAACATCGACCAAGTGAACGGCATCATCACCCCGCTCATGGACAAGGGTCTTCTACATAGACATCTGCAGCAGGATTCCACACAGGAGGAGATGAACTTGTCATACGTGCCATACTGGATCGTAGCTGTCTCTGCGCGCACGTCAGTTGTGGCCGCCAACGTAGCAGCCCAAGTTGGACAGACCGCTACGACTGCGGCGTTGATGGGCATCATACTGGGCGGAATGGGAGGAGGAGGCGGTTTCGGGGGAGGCCGCAGGCGCGTCTTCTCGGGTCTGGGAGCAGAATCAAGCGCCCTGTTCCAGAGCGCATTTGCGTTGGCGCCGATTAGGGCCTTCGGGATGGGAATGGGGTACGGAGGAGGAATCAGAAAGGCCGAACAGATGGACGCGAGTTACAACTTTCCCGTAGTTGCACTAAAAGCCCTCATGGAGTACCAACCCCGGGATTATCAATTCGACCTTGACGGCAGAGCATTGTTCGATATTACCAAGTTGCCCAAGAATGTCAAGGCACTCAATGGGGACATAAGCGAGGATGTTGCGAAGTCTCAAGCGAAGACTCTAGTCGACCAACTGCAATCGGAGAAAGCGCACGCAAAATACCACATGATTCAGCAATTGACCACGGAATCAGACATTGGGGATGCCGAGTTACTCCACGCGCCAATCTGGTTCGCCAGGTACGATCACAAGGGGAAGAAGATTGTACTCGTCATCGACGCGAACTCCGGCAGAGTAATCAACAGTCTGGGATTGTAGAAGAAGACTTTCCGGAAGATCAAGTGCGCATTTTAGGTTTCCCACCATTTCATAACGATTGAGACGAGTAGCTAAGGAAGGTGGCGCGCGCGGCATTTGACCTCCTTCAATTTCGAGGTTCAGCCCGTCTAGGGCGGACCGGTAGAATGCTTGTCCTGTTTCGTCAGATTCACGGCTTCTAGTGCAATCATCGGGCTAGTTCCTGCTGTTCGCTGTCAACCCATCATGAACAAACTCAGACTTGTCGGTCTGGAGGTGGACCCGCAGGTGTCAGCAAGCGGACACCCACAATCGCATCGATGGCTGCTGACGACTGAAACCTGGGTCTCTGCCGTCTGGCCATCACCCATTCTACAGCGTACACCGAGACTCCCGCGTATACAATGCCACCCAGCAAGTCGACCAAGAAGTGCTGCCCCAAGTAGATTATGGAGAAGTACACTCCTCCTGCGATGAACAGAGATGCGAAGCCGTATTTCCTTCCCAGCTTGAACATGAATATCGAAAACAGCGTCGCGTAGGCCGCATGCAGGCTTGGAAACGCGGCGACCAGATCGGATTCTCCCGACAGTAGCACTGCTTGCACTTCTTGGAAGACAGGCGGGAACATCCTGACCCCAGTCGTTAGTAGGTTGTGCGCAGTGCCCGTCAACCACGGAGGAGCAGATGGAAGGACCACAAATGTAAGAAGAGCCAAGTATGACGTCACGACAAGCGAGTATGTGTACCCGCGGAAAACCGCCCTGTTCTTGAACCAGAAGAGCACGAAGGCAATCATGATCAAGAATGCGTGCAGCCCGTAAAACACGGTTGAGACGAACGTCGTGGCAGAAGATGCAAACGATGCCTGAACGTCCGCAGTGAAGTTGGCGCCAACTAGTGCCTGATCGACTCCTGCCAATGAAACCACGCTCCCTGAGTGGACCATAGAACCGGTGATCCCCTGCAGAGATTCGTACGTGAGGAGCACAGCGATGATGAGCATTGAGTTTTTCACGAACTCCTTCGACCTTGTTGCCAGGCCAATGAAGGGCAGGGCCAAGATTGCGACTACCCCAAGACTGATCTGTGGAAGTGTCCCAAATCTAACGTAGGCAGTCGCGACAACCGTCACGTAAATCAGGATCGCGACGAGAATTGCGGAATTGAGGCCGAAGAGACCCTCCCTGACGTTTCGGTCGGCTGCATCTATCTCGTCCATCGCTTGAATCGCGACCTCATCCCGCGGTTCATTTATATGGTGTACGCGCCTGCGCGAAGAAGAGCCATCGCCGAAGTGATGACTACTTCGCGGGTGACACACGCCCAAAGACCGATCGACTGTGCCAGGCTAGTCAGGCAACGACGCCAACCTACTTGACAACTCTTCACAACCGCGCTGGAGTCGTCTGACGGTCCCACCAGCTTGATTCACAACTGGCGAGACGCCGCGGGCTCACGAATCTCTTCAATCGATCTGGCGTCAGGCTAATCCAGTGGCCTTCCTCAGCTTTTCAACCATGTGGGTCCTTTCCCAGGTGAAGTCTGGGTCTTCCCTGCCAAAGTGACCGTAGCAGGCGGTCTTCCTGTAAATGGGTCTGAGGAGGTTCAGGTAGTCAATGATTGGTCCCGGCCGCATGTCGAAGACCCTCTGTGTACCATCGGCTATCCGAGAATCAGGAATCTTACCAGTCCCAAAAGTGTCGACCGTGAAGGAGACAGGCTTGGCTACGCCGATTGCGTAGGCGGTCTGCACCTGGCACTTTTCCGCAAGGCCCGCAGCCACGATGTTCTTGGCAATGTGCCTTGCCATGTAGCTTCCTGAACGGTCCACCTTAGTCGGGTCCTTCCCCGAGAAGCAGCCTCCACCGTGAGAGGCGACGCCCCCGTACGTGTCTACGATGATTTTCCTGCCCGTCAGGCCTGAGTCGGCTAGTGTGCCACCTATGACGAACCGGCCTGTCGTGTTTACCAGGAACTTTGTGTCCTTGTCGAGCAGGTTGCGGGGCACTGCCTTCTTGACGACCTCCTCCACAACGTCGCGTTCGACGACCTGCGGGTCGACCTGCTCACTGTGCTGGGCGGCAACCACGACCGTGTCGACCCTCACAGGCCTCCCGTTGTCGTATTCGACAGTAACCTGCGATTTGCCGTCGGGGCGAAGGTAGGGAAGAACCGCATTCTTCCTTGCACTGGCCAGCTCCCTGACTATCCCGTGGGCGAGCATGATAGGAAGAGGCATCAGCTGCGGGGTCTCTCTTGACGCATACCCGAACATCATCCCCTGGTCTCCAGCTCCTACTTCTCCGACCGGCCTGGTCACCCCCATCGAGATGTCGGGTGACTGTTCTTCGATTGAAACGAGGACCCCACAAGTCTGCCAATCGAGCCCGTCTTTGGCGTTGTCGAAGCCGATGTCCTGAAGGACGTCCCTGACTATACGTTTTATGTTGACGTAGGCCTCCGTCGTAATCTGGCCAGTGACCACTACCATGCCCTGCATGATCAGAGTCTCACAGTCGACCCGCGCCTTCGGGTCAGATGTGAGGATGGCATCCAGAACGGCGTCAGAGATCTGGTCGGCGCATTTGTCGGGGTGTCCTTCAGTAACGCTTTCCGAAGTGAAAAGGTGCCTACTCAAGCTTGCTGAAGCAGGCGCGCAAGTAATGGCTTATATGGTTTCGTGACGAGGATATTCCTAAGAGAATAATGGCAGTGCAACTGATAGACCCTAGGCAGCTGAGGCGGATACGCCTTCAACTGGGGTACACCCAAGTGAGTCTTGCCGAAGCAGCAGGGGTAAGCCAGTCAATAGTGGCGAAAGTCGAGGCAGGGGCAGTCGACCCCACCTTTAGGACACTGAGTGCAATCTCAGCGGTTTTGAATTCGAGAATCGCCACCAAGGGGAAGAAGGCAGCCGACGTCATGTCCTCGCCGGTGATTGGCGTGAACAGTGACGCAAGACTCTCCGAATGTGTTGCGATAATGAAGAAGAATGGATTCTCTCAGATGCCGGTCTTCTCAGTAGGCAGAATGGTTGGGACAATAACTGAAGGTGGGATTCTCAACATTCTGGCTACGGCTCCTGATCCAGCGAAGGTCTTGAATCAACGCGTCAGGGACTACATCCAACCGGTCTTTGCGGCCGTGGGCAGAGACACTCCAGTAGAAGCGCTCTTCTCTCTGTTCGGCTACTTGCCTGCTGTACTGGTCGTGTCAGGAGAGAAGGTGCTAGGGATAATCACGAAAATCGACATGCTGGCGGGAGGAACCTAATGAGCAGCACCTTGGGCTTAGCATCGAGTCTCGCGCTCGCCTTGAGATTCCAGTCCTCGATCTTCACTTGCGACAAGCTGGACGAGCTAACGGTCCTCAAACCTGAGTAGTAGGCGTCGGAAGGTCTCGTGCCTATCCTGGTCCCGAATCGCCAGATGGGGGAAGACCCACCTCTGGGCTCGAAGTCAGGAAGATTCTGACGCTCTTCTTGTAGAAGATGAAATAGGTGATTATGACGAAATCTACAAGAATCGACACGTGCATAATTGTGCAGTAAATGCAGACAGTCCGCAGGATAATGAATTCCACAATCATCAGGTAGGGGACTATCGCGAG
>JBEKJV010000029.1:0-36183 GCA_050011055.1 Nitrososphaerales archaeon
AAGATGAAATAGGTGATTATGACGAAATCTACAAGAATCGACACGTGCATAATTGTGCAGTAAATGCAGACAGTCCGCAGGATAATGAATTCCACAATCATCAGGTAGGGGACTATCGCGAGCCCTACGAACCTCCACGCGAACAATATCCTGAAGACCTTTTGATAGAGCCAGTCGCTTCCGAATGCTACGAGGAGGATCAGAACCAAGCTGACTATGAAGTACGTGACAGCCAGAACATCAAGGTTGAAACCATAGATCGAGTTGTAGGGACTTCCGAGGACATCGTTGCAGTCAATCCGTATCCCCCAGAAAGTCCAGGGAGCGGTGCAGACAGGCAGCTGCTGGGACATCACTGCCAGAATCAGCAGCTTCAGAGGACTTACTCTCAACTAGCTCCAACCTTGGTAGTCTCGTCCAGCGATGAACGCGTCTGAGGACGTGGAGACGAAGGTACCGGCTACAAGAAGTTCAGAGCTCGGGCTCGTGGACGAAAGAGTGTATGAAGTGGGCTCGAGTGCGGTTATGCTGGAATTGCAGACTGAGGAGGGATTGTTGCCGGTGGTCTTACAAATGACGGCGGTAATTACATTAGCTCCCTGCTTGATCTGTCTCCCCAACGAGTCCCCAGCCTCTATCGAGGAGATTATCTGGGTCCAGTTCTTCGTTCCCAGTACTAGAGGGTTCACAAAGGCCCCCCGTACGACGTATTCATCGGCGAAATTGAGGAAAGGATAGCTTTTACGGCAGTTGACCCCCGCGGTGCCTGATGGACATCCAGCGTAGGTGAAGGAGTACGTGTAGTTTGACGGAAGTGTTGCAAGCGGGGCCCCCCCATTGTCCTCGACCTCGTAGGGCTGAAAGACGAGATAGCTACTGTGGTAACTGCTCGCAGAGAAAGTGAAGGTGGCCAAGTTGTCTTCGCCGGAGACCATGTACTCAAGATTCGTGAAGCTACCGAATCGCATCAACGCCATGACTAATGACCATCTCTGAATGGCGCAGTAGGGGCAATAATCTGCTCCGACATAGACGAGAATCGGTCTCGGAGGGTTATCGCTCGTAAAGAAGTGCGAGCCATTGTAGTTTTGCACAAGGTCCAGATAGGTCGAATTTGTGGTGCCATACGGCAGGGCCGTCGAAGTCTGGTTTAGAGAAGAGTAGACTTTCTGGGAGACTGGCTTATCGTCAAGAGAATGGCCAGGGCCTTGATAGTTCAGTGCCAGATAGACGCCGACAGCCAAGGAGACTGCGACTACGGCCACGACTGCGACAATCTCAAGTCTCCTGACCAACTGTCTCCTCTTCATCCTGGCACGCATGCTCGATACACCTGAGTCGAAGCCCCCTTCGTGCTCGTTCTTAAGCCGAGTGGCGCGAACGGATTCACATCAAGCCGGCCTGTCTTGACTTGTTCGTTCCAGGAAGGCTTTTAGTCGAACCATGTACTGACTGAAACAGAAAGAACTCTTTGCTTGCAGATAGCTTTCGAGCCCGCGAATACCAGAAGAGTATAGCTAGAACGGCCGCTGACACCAACACCCTGGTCGTGCTCCCGACCGGGCTCGGCAAGACAATGATAGCAATTATGGTCGCTGCGGATGTGCTCCAGAAGCGTCCCGGTTCCAAGGTGATGGTACTCGCACCTACGCGGCCCCTTGTGATCCAACACTTCCAGACCTTCAGGAGGCACTTTCAATTGCCGGAGGAATCCTTCGTCGTCCTAACTGGGACCGTGGAGCCGGGTTCTAGGGAGCTGCTCTGGCTGAGAGCTCAACTCATCTTCGCGACGCCACAGACGGTATACAACGACGTAAAGCATGGGAGGGTCTCTCTCAGAGAAGTCGCACTGGCAATCTTCGATGAAGCCCATCGAAGTGTGAAGGACTACACCTACACGAAGCTGGCAGAGGCATACAGAGAGTACTCGGACCACCCTCTCATTCTAGGATTGACAGCCTCGCCCGGCTCCTCGAAGGAGAAAATCGACGAGATCAGGAAGAGCCTGTTTATCGATAAGATCGAGGCGAGGACCGAGCAAAGCGAGGACGTCCGCGAGTATGTGGAACGGACCAATATCGAGGCGGTGAAGGTCAAGGCATCGGAGGAATACTACGATGTCACGCTGAGGCTGAGGGAGCTCTACAATGAGAAGGTGAAGAAGCTGCTCGTGGGCGGGTTCTTGAGGGACAACAGGGTCTCAAAGAAGGCGCTCCTTGAAGCAAGATCGACGATTTCGGCGAGGCTCCGAACCGCTCAGGCACAGGGTGGCCAAAGAGGGTACATCTTCGGAGCGATCATAAACCAGACTCAGGCTGTAATCGTCCTCCATGCGCTGGAGATGATCGAGACCCAGGGAGCTCCGTCCCTTGAAAGGTACTTGAAGAAGCTACGGGAGAAGGAAGACAAGGGAAAGGCCACCACCTCGCTGATTAAGGATCCACGTTGGCTCAAGATAGAGGAAGAGGCTGAGGCGCTGAAGTCAATAGAGCACCCGAAGGTGGGCGTCTTGCTGACCGTTGTCAAAGGGCAGGTAGCGAAGAAGGAAGATTCCAAGATAATCATCTTCACTCAGTATAGGGACACGATTGAAGACATCGTGAAGGCTCTGGCACGGGAAGGACTAGCGGCCCAGAGATTCGTTGGGCAATCGGACCGAGCGGGAAGCGAGGGGATGGACCAGCAGACGCAGACTAATGTTCTTGAGAAGTTCCGAGAAGGGGGGTTCAGGATACTGGTGAGCAGCAGTATTGGGGAAGAGGGGCTTCATGTGCCCGATGTTGACCTCGTGGTCTTCTATGAGGCGGTCCCGTCTGAGATCAGATATATCCAACGGAGAGGAAGGACGGGCAGGACCACCGAAGGGAAAGTCGTAATCCTTCTTGCAGAGGGAACAGTGGATGAGGCGTACTACTACAGCACGCTCGTCAAAGAGAGCCGGATGAAAGAACTCGTCGGTCGGACCGACCAAAGGCCCTCGAGGCGTCGCGCGAAGAACCCGACGCTCCTCGATTTTGCCTGATGTAGACTGCTCAGGCTCGGCTGCCCACAACCGAGACCTTGATCAGGTTCGTGGTGCCTTTCATTCCTGGAGTTCCCGAAGTGACAACTATCCGATCTCCCTTCTTGGCAAGACCCAGCCGAACCGAGACGAGGTCTGCCCTAGCGAAGAGCCAGTCCATGGATTTGGCTCTCTGCGAGACTACTGGGATGACACCACGGAGGAGCTTCATTCTCCTGGCAATTCTTGGATCGGTGCACATCGCCACTACTGGCTGGACCGGCCTGCACATCGCCACCCTTCGGGCGGTCGAGCCCGTCTCAGTGGGGGCGACGATCGCTTTCGCGCCCACGTAGTCGGCAAGCCTGCAGGCGGCTCTCCCAATCGCCTCTCCGGTACTCTGAATCTCGGACTCGGCCCAAGGTCTGACGAACGACTCGGGCGACTTTTCAGTGGCCCGGGCGATCTTGTCGAGCATCCTCACGGATTCCACTGGATACTTTCCAACGGTCGTTTCGTCTGACAGCATCACGGCGTCGGTCCCGTCCAGGATGGCCGTTGAGACATCAGTCACTTCGGCCCGTGTGGGGACCGGGAAGTTCACCATGCTGAGCAGCATCTGTGTCGCGACTATGACGGGCTTGCCCGCCCTGTTGCACTTCCTGATTATCTCCTTCTGAATCGCAGGGACTGTCTCAATGGGCACTTCAATGCCCAGGTCGCCGCGCGCCACCATTATCCCGTCCGCCTCGGCAAGTATCAAGTCGAAGTTCCTTACCGCCTCTCTCTTCTCGATCTTCGCGACGAGGAGCGGTCCGTCGTCCGGAAGGAGTCTTCTGAGGGCTCGTATGTCGGCCGCAGTCCTGACAAATGAGGTAGCGACGAAATCAACTCCTTGGCTGATCCCGAACCTGAGATAGTTGACATCAGCAGGCGTCGGAAACTGGACGTCAAGTCTGACTCCGGGCGCATTGACCCCTTTGTCAGAGCCCAAAGTGCCACCTGCAAGAACGGTACACAGGACGCCGTTCCCTTGCTTCTCCTCCACCCTGAGCCTGATGATACCGTCGGCGAGGTGGAGGACGTCGCCTCTCTGAACGGAATCGATAAGGTCAGGGTTGTTCACACTGACGCGTCTCGAATCGCCTTCCAGTACAGACTTAGTCAGAAGAATCTGGGAGCCTCTTGCGAGGTCGGCCGACCCATTGAGCATCCTGCCGACCCTGATCTTGGGGCCTGGGAGGTCCTGGAGGATGGCGATTGTCTTCCCGGCGCGCCTCGCCTCCGACCTGATGGTCCCGATTTCGCCAAGATGGCTGGCCATGCCGCCATGAGAGAAGTTGATCCTGAAGACGTCGACCTGGGTGACGAGGCTCCTGACGATTCTTGTGGCGCTGCTCGCCGGCCCTATCGTGCAGATGATCTTGGTCCTTCTCACGGGACAGAAGGATGCAGATGACTCAATCTAAGGTTAGCGGCTGGAACATGTTTAAAACCAATCAGACTTCGGGCAGCCTTTGTAGAAGGTAATCGAAAGCAGGGAAGAAAGTATGTCAGGGTCATCAATCGAAGCAGTGAATCTTTCAAAGTCGTTCGGGTCATTCGCCGCCGTCTCGAGCCTCAGCCTGAAGCTCGAGGGTACCAAGTGCATCGGTTTCCTGGGTCCGAACGGTGCAGGCAAGACCACGACGATGAAGATGTTCACAGGCCTCATTTCGCCGACCCAGGGGAAGGCCCTGATCAACGGCGTCGACATCAAAGAGGACAAGAAGAAAGCCCTCGGCTCATGCGCGTCACTGATAGAGACACCGGAAATCTACCCCGCTCTGACGGCCCGGGAAGCACTGATGATGCTGTGTGAGCTGCGGGGCGTCCCGAAGGGAGAGCGAACGAAGCGGATCGACGAGGCGCTGGGGAAGGTCAAGATGCAAGAGTGGACCGACAAGAAGGTCGGCAGTTTCTCGAAGGGGATGAAACAGCGGGTGAACGTGGCATCGACCCTGCTCAGCGACCCCCAGGTCATAATACTGGACGAACCTTCCACGGGGCTCGACCCCCGGGGGATGAGCGAAGTAAGAGACATAGTGAAGTCGCTCGGAAACAGGCTCGTATTCATGAGCTCTCACCTCCTGAGCGAGGTCACAGAAGTCTGCCAAGAGGTCGCAATGATAGACCACGGGAAGCTAATCGTGTACGATACGATCGAGAACGTGACGGCGAGGTTTGCCGGAGACGGAGGTGCGGCGGAGACCGCGTTCTCCCGCGACGTGGACGAGGCGACGCTGTCGAAGATACTGCGTCTGGAGGGAGTGGACAAGGCGCAGAAGAGCGACCCGAGGCACCTCAGCATCAGGTTCAGGGGAGGACTTCAGACTCAGGAACGCCTATTCGCACAGCTAGCAAACATGAACATCGGCATAGTGAGCTTCAGGGAGACGTCGACCGGACTGGAAGACGCCTATCTGAGCCTGATCAAGGAGACTCTGTGATCATGATGTCGTCGGACAACCAGGGCGGCAACGCGAGGGTCAAAAGCCTAAGCCAGGTCAAGACGGTGACGAAGTACACCTTCCTGAACTACTTCAGGGCCAGGAGGTTCTATGTCATGCTGGGGATTGTCGCGCTGATAGGCGGCCTGCTCACTTTTGCAGCGGTATACACCAGGTCTCCCTTTTTCGGTTTCAAGGATCCGGACCCAGCATTGGCATTCTACTCTGTATTCTGGGGGAGTTTCGCTACTTTAGTGGTGCTCCTTTCAGTGGCCTTCTTCGGGGGAGACGCGATATCAGGCGAGTTCCAGAACAAGACGGGTTACTTCCTCATCCCCAACCCGCTCAGGAGGTCAGTCGCATATGTGGGAAAGTGGTTGGCCGCCCTGGGAGCGTCAACGCTGATCCTGGCGGTCTTCGCGCTGATCGCTTTGGCCAACGGGACGTATTTCTTCGGGACCTCTCTTCCATATCAATTCGGAGAATCTGTGGTCTTCGCTTGGATCTACCTAGTTTCGGCGTTGGGCCTGACCTTCATGTTCAGTTCACTGTTCAAGAGCAGCTCCATCTCGATACTGATGACAGTCATACTTCTTCTGTTCGCCTTCAACGTGATAGACGTCGTCGCGATGGTGGTTGCGGGGATTGAACCTTGGTTCTCCATTACCTATGCGGCGGGCATAATCGGCAACGTTCTTGTTCCAGGGTTTGCCCCTGGCCCGAGTCCCGCCGGAACCCCAAGATTCGCATACACCGCCTGGAATGCCTCGTTTCCTGAAGGGCTGGCGATAATGGCAGTCTACTTCGTCGTCACGGCGGCTCTGGGCTTGTGGCTCTTCGAAAGGAAAGAATTCACTTCCTGAGTCGGAGACTAGCCGCTCGTCAAAAGGAACTCCTTCACTTTCCCGTCGACTAGGTTCACTAGCGCACCCCGCAGGATTCCTTCCGCGTACTCGCTGCCGGGGTTGAGGCAGAGAGTCCTCCCCAGCCTGACAAAGCCCTTGGACTCGTGGATGTGGCCGTGGAGTCCCAGCAGGGGAGCGTGCATCTCTATCGACTCCCTGACCGCGGAGCTTCCTGCGTGGATGAACTTGATGCCGAGTCCCTCCTTCACATATTCGAAGTCCTGGGACACAGCCGGGGCCCTGTCCAGTTCCGTGTTGATCGGCGGCACGTGGAGGTTGAAGACCGCGGTCTCCATCCTCTTGACCTGCGAGGCCAAGGACTCGATCATCTGGCCAAGCTTCTCCTCGCTCACCTCTCTCGGGCTCTTCCAGGGAGTCGGGTTGGCATACCCGAGGGTGATCATCTCGAACCCTCCCTCCAGTTGGACTACCCTGTTCTCGGGGTTGACGACATGCCCCGAATCGGCCAGCAGTGTGTCGATCTCAAACTTGTCGTCGTTTCCCGGTGAAATGTAACACTTGACGTTGGTGTCCTTCAACCTCTCCTGCGCGAGCTCGATCCAGGACTTCAAGACTGAGACCATCACTTCGTTGAAGACGCGCCCCTCCTTCGACTTGTCCGCCTGGATTTCCTCGAGCTCCTTCGGGCTCGTGACGAACGAGTACTGGCCCGCGTCGAGGAGTGCCTTCTGGGTCTCCGGCAGCCGGTCCTTCTTCACGGTGCTGTCCTTCTCGAAGAGCCTGAGAGCATACGTCCCGTTCTTCTCTTCGACGATGGGGATCAGGACCTTGCCAGTGATGTCTCCCCCGAGCACGAGGCAGTCTGCATTGTAGAACTTTGCGGCGTTGAGGAACTTCCTGAAGCACCTGTCGGAGGCGTGGATGTCGGTGATGAAGAAGAGACGGGTCAAGCGACTCGCCGCGTCTGCTGTTTTGTATTTAACGATGATTTCGGCCTTGCCTTATGGGGTCAGGCCGCGCAGGTAGACCTCAGTCTGAGAAACCGAACTTCGTCCGGCCCTTCGAGGTCGTGCATGCGAGAATACACGTTTAGAGGAACGGAAAACCTCATTTAAGCACCACGGACACAAATCACCAGGCGAAACCATCTTGGCGTGCCGTCGTCTGACGAGTGCGAAAGGAGCCCATGAAATCAGGAACTGACGCGTCTCCGATGCACATGACGTACTTCATGATGAACTGGGACAAGGTGAAGCAAATCTTGTCAGACCAGAAGTGCTCTCAGTGTGGGAAGACCATGAACCTAGTGGAGCAGCCACTCGACTACAAGGGACAGAAGTATGACGGGTACGTCTGCCACACGGACAAGAGATTGATTTGGGTCAAGGCCGGCTAGGCCCCTGGGGCAGTCTTCTCTCTGAATCCCTCCCCGTACCGGTGGGGCCTCGTAAAGTTCTTGGCGAGTTTCTTTTCGAAGACCCGGTCTAGGTCGGCATCGGGAGCAATCAGCCTCGACGCGTCGAGCACATAGAAAATCACGTCAATCAGTTCCTCTATCGTTTCTTCCGTCGGTCTGCCCTTCTTCCAAGAGTCCCCCGCCTCTCCCAGCTCGATGAAAGCGAAGAGAAGCTTGTTTGGAATCTCCTCAGGCGTGTTGCCGAAACCCTTCGCGACAACCAGCTCGCCCACCTTCTTCTTGGCTTCCTCGAAAGAGGGCATGGTTTGAGGCAGCCCCGAGAATGCTAAGAAGTTTTTCCCTTCGGCGCAACCACAGTCCGATAGTAGCGGCACGCGCTCCTGAGCGTGCATGACCCGCACCGCGGACCGACAGGCTTGCAGGTCGTTTGTCCGAACCTGACGAAGAGGTCGTTCAGGTCGAGCCAGTACCTGCGAGGCACCGTCTTGACGAGCTGTGCCTCAGTCTCCTCCGGCCTCCTGGTGTCGACGAGCCCGAGCCTGTTGGAGATCCTGTGAACGTGCGTGTCTACCGGAATCGCCGGCTTGTGGAAGCCGTACACGAGGACGCAATTGGCAGTCTTCCTGCCGACCGAGTGCAGCTTCAGGAGGTCCTCTTCGTCGTTGGGGACCCTGCCTTCGAACTCCTCGAGCAGCTGTTTGGAGACCCTGATGATGCTCCTCGCCTTCACGTTGTAGAATCCGGAAGGCCTGATCAGTTTGCGGACTGTGACGATGTCTGCCCGAGCGAGCTCCTCGGCCGTCTTGTACTTTGAAAACAGGTTTTCAGAAGCCCGAGCAGTGTTTTCGTCCCTGGTCCGTTGGGAAAGGATCGTGCTGATCAGAACGCGGAAAGGATTTCCCTTCTCGACGTCCTGAAGCTGTGCCAGAGCAGTGGCTCTCTTGTCTTTCGAGCCGTAGACCATTAGCCTGATCCTACGGAGCGTCAGACCGATGCTCAGACTGCCTCTGTCGCCCACGGGTCCTTTCTTCACCATTTCGCTATCTCATCGCACGCTGCCTGCACGGTGAGCGCGTGCACGGGGAGCGAACACCGTTACATCTCGAAGTCCGGAGGGCGGTAGCGGGCCTGCACCATCTCCTTGAGAGATGTGACGAGAGCGAAACTGGAGTTCACGATGTCGGTCTGAGTAAGCATTCCGACAAGCTTCGTCCCTTCCATGACAGGTAGCTTCTTGACTCCGGCCGAGGCCATCATCTTTGCAGCGACTTCGATTCTCTCGCCAGGTTCGACCGTGACCAGCTTCTTCCTCTGTATTGAGACGAGAGCCTTGGCAGGGTCCAGGCCTCTTGCCACGGCCTTCGAGATATCACCTTCAGTTACAATCCCGACGGGCCTGCTTCCGTCTGCGATCACGAGCGAACCAATCTTCCATCTTGCCATCTCCTTGGCCGCCATCCTTATCGTGGCCTTAACTGGAATCGTCCTGACAGTCCCGGTCATCACGTCTTTAACGTAGATCAGGTTCTCACCTGACCACCAAGACTGGACATGCTGAATGGCTCACCAAGCCGCTCGAGACGCTTCCCAGGATGAGCTTCTTAAGTCCAGTCATCCCCCTCGTTCCGACGATGATCAAGTCGACCCTCTCGCTCGTCGCGAATTCGACCATGGCCTGAACGGTCGAGCTGGCCTCCACGAGCTCCCCCCTGGCTCTTACTCCGCGCTCCTCCGCGAGCTTGATTCCATCTGCCAGGACGCCGCGAGCCCTCTCCTTGGACAGCTCCGCAACTCCCTCAAGCTCGACCTCAGGGATTGGCATAGGCGCTGCACCCGTGTAAGGCGGGAGGGCAGGGGAATAGACGTGGACAATGATCAGTGTCGATCCGTACTTCTCCGCCAGAGAGCAGCCGAAGTCGACTGCTTTGACCGAATCCTTGGACCCGTCAAACGCGACCATGATCTTCCCGAAACCAGGCCCGTCCCCTCGGGACATGGTCATCCTGGAGGCAGGACTCGATATTTAACGCTCATCTAGGGACCTAGACTCGTTTCCTGATGCCTGGACCTAATTCCCAGGTTTGATTCCCACCCGTGGAAAACGTCTCTTCGCCTTTTATTGCTCCTGACGAGCCTCATGGTTATGACTACTGCATCCGTTCAAAGGGAGAGTGCAGGTGCGCATGCTGCACCTCAACAGAAGTTCTGCGTCATACTCTCGAAGGCCACCGTGGACATGGTTTATCCTGCATTCATGTTGGCGAATACCGCTGCCACCATGGGCTACGAGTCGCACATCTTCTTCACGTTCTGGGGCCTTCAAGTCTTGGACAAGAAGAAGGTCGCCTCTCTCAAAGTGTCTCCGGTCGGGAACCCCGGGATGCCAATGCCGAACATTCTGGGCATGCTTCCAGGTATGACGGCCATGGCGACGAGGATGCTCAATGGCAAAATGAAGAAGGTCAAGATGCCGCCGATTCCCGAGATGATCAGCAGCGCAAAAGACCTCGGCGTCAAGCTGCACGCCTGCTCGACTACGATGGACGTGATGAGCGTGCCCAAGGAGAACCTAATCCCCGAGGTGGACGACATAATAGGAGCGGCCACGTTCTTACAGATTAGCAACGGGGCCCAGACGCTCTTCATCTAGGTGACGAAATGAGCGCGCCTTCAACAAGAAGGACGGTCGACTCACGTGGCAGCTTCTGCCCTGGGCCGATCACAGACCTGTTCAAGGCATACAGGCAGGCCAACGTCGGCGACGTGATCGAGCTCCTGGCGACCGACCCGGCTGCCGAGAGTGACGTCAAAGCATGGGCCGAAAAGAGTGGGAACAAAGTCGTTGAGGTCTCACGGGAGAAAGACTTTCTCAAAATAGTAATCGAGATCGACAGAAAGGGAAGGTAGATGGTCAAGCGGCTGGCCGTCGTCGGATCTGGAACCGGAGGGACATTCGCGGCCAACTTTCTGAGCAGCAAGTTGCACAGACTTGTGCGCTCAGGAGAAGCCCAGATCCTGCTAGTAGGTGAAGGGTTCAGGCACCACTTTCAGCCAGCCAGCTTGAACGTGGCCTTCAAAGGCTCTCATCCCGACATCGAAAGCAGGTCCGAAATGGACCTATTGAAGCCAGAGGTCACCTACATACCCGACCCGGCAGGGAAGATTGATCTCGAGAACAGAAAAATATTCACCGTCGGGGGCGACGTCTTCGACTACGACCATCTGATTATGGCCACGGGCGCCGACGTCTCACCCCAGATGATCCCGGGGCTGGCCGAAGGGTCC
Organism: Nitrososphaerales archaeon; assembly: GCA_050011055.1. GTDB lineage: Archaea > Thermoproteota > Nitrososphaeria > Nitrososphaerales > Gagatemarchaeaceae > UBA183. The sequence continues at coordinate 11,059 of JBEKJV010000029.1, forward strand.
GTCAACTTCCACACAGGCCCTGTCAATGCGACGAAGGTGTGGGATTCGGTGAGGAGTTTCAGGAGAGGGAGAATAGGGGTCCTCATCGCCGGGGTGCCTCACAAGTGCCCTCCGTCTCCTGACGAGGCGCTCTTCCTTCTCGACGAGTACTTGAGGCACAGAAGGGTCAGAGAGGACGTAGAGCTCACCTTGCTAACGCCCTACCCCAAGGCGTACCCGGCGGACAAGATAGCCCAGATCGTCTCCCCTCTTTTCGAGAAGAAGGGAATCAAAGTCGTGCCGTTCTTCAATGTCGACTCGGTCGACCCATCAGCGAAGAAGGTCTACTCGCTCGAGGGCGACGAGTACGCCTACGACCTGCTGATAGCGATCCCGCCCCACAGAGGGACTCGCTTGGTGAGGGAGTCGGGATTCGGGGACGAAGAGGGCTGGATAAAGGCGGACAGGCGCACGATGATGGTCGAAGGACACGACGATGCCTACGCGATAGGCGATGCGACGAACATCCCGATCTCCAAATCAGGAGTCGTCGCCCATCTTGAGTCCAAAGTGGTCGCGACAAACATAGCATCAGAGATTGAAGGGACAGGTAGGGTATGCGAATACAACGGGAGAATCAACTGTCCCATGGAGGTCGGTGGCAAGAGGGCCATCTTCGTGTCCGCGACTTACAAGAAGCCACCGTCCGACCAGTCTCCTTCGCTGGTGAAGTATGCGATGAAGAGGGGCTTCGGTGCGATCTACTGGTCCGCCCTCTCAGGACGATGGGAGTGGATGATGGACGCGTACCTTGGCCAGACGAGCGAGGAGGTCGCGAAGGGGACCCAGCAGAGCGCTCCCCAGGCTTGACAATCAGACGAATCAGGACAACAGGACCAGAATAGACTCAAATACGGTAATCTAGGCTTTCGTCCCGTTTGGAGATTACAGAACCCGACCGGGTCCAATCGCTGGTGCAGGGGTTGGCCGACGAGTACTCGAGGAAGATACTGCTCTCAGCTATACCGGCCGCCAAGTCGGTCGAGGACATGAGCAGGGAGAACGACATCCCTCTCAGCACCTGCTACAGAAGGGTCCACGAACTCCTCGACGCGCAGATACTGATAGTGGAGAAGATCATAGTCACCTCAGACGGCAAGAAGTACGAGCTCTTGAGGAGCGCATACAGGGCAGTGACGGTCAGCTTCGACGGCGGCGTCATGAAGGTGGACGCGATAGTGAACGAGGACGTGGCCGAGAAACTCAGGCGTCTTTGGACGAGTATGAGAGCGGAGAAGTGATTTCCAGCGTTGAAAATAGGGGTTCATGCTTTAAAGGTCGGAAGACGAGGCGAATGATGAAAGATGGATCTGATCTATCTAAGCGCGGCCCAGGTGCTGATCCTGATTCTCGGCGGGATTGTCGTCTTCTATGCCATGCGCGCGTATGGCAGGACGAAGAGCGGGGCGATGCTCCTGCTGGGACTTGGCTTCGCATTCGTGACTGCAGGCGCCGCAGTCGCGGGAGTGCTTTACAACGTGACCGGGGACCTGACCATCGCGGAATCGGCGCAGGCAGCAAGTCAAGTCGTGGGTTTCTTCATCATCGTATATTCTCTGACTAGAACGAAAGGCTGAGCACGAGGCATTCAGAGACAGCGCGTGCTGGAGAAAAGAGGAGGTTCGACGGGCGATGGAGAAGTTCAAAGGGGACGCGGTCCTGAAGGACGGTTCGCTGGTCCACGTCAGGCGAACCACGGGCAACGACCGTGAAGTGCTGTCGGAGTTCTTCGGAGGCCTGTCAGAAGAATCGATTCTGTCGAGGTTCCTGAAACCCATGATCGATAAGGAAAGCCTGCTTGACGAGCTTCTCGCCCCTGACAGGAGGTTCAGCCTGCTCGCGATTAGGGACGGAAAGGTCGTCGGCGAAGCAGACTATAGTTCCGGGAGTGAACCATCAGAAATGGGGGTCAGCATCGCGGATGGTTTTCACCGCAAGGGCCTCGGCTCAATCCTCCTGGGGCAGCTCGCGCAAGCAGCGGCCGACTCTGGAATCACGACCTTCACAGCAGCGACCGCGGCCGAAACGCACTATTCTCTGAACTTCGTGAGGAACCTGGGATTCCCGGTCCAGATGCATGCTGCCCCGGGATGCGTCAGGGTGACGTTTCCGACCTCGATGCAGCCTGCCGGGCTCGCCGCGTTTGAGCGGCGTGAGGCTGATTCCGCGGTCGCAGCTGGGAGGCGCCTTCTCGAGGCGCGGAGCATCGCCGTAATCGGGGCATCCCGTGACCCGATGGCCATCGGGGGCGCGCTCTTCAGGAACATCATCGAAGCCGACTTCAAAGGCCTGGTCTACCCGGTCAACAGGGACGCGGCCGTGGTGCAGTCGGTCGCCGCGTACAAGTCCGTCCTCGACTGCCCTGACCCAGTCGACCTCGCATTCATAGTGGTGCCGGCCAGGTTCGTCGTCTCGACGGCAAAAGAATGCGCGCAGAAGGGGGTGAAGGCCGTCGTGGTGATCTCATCGGGCTTCTCGGAGATAGGAGGGGACGGCGTCCGCCTCCAGGAGGAGCTAGTCAAGGTCTGTAGAGAGTCGGGGATGCGACTTGTCGGGCCCAACTGTATGGGCATAATCAACACGAAGCCGGAAGTCAGCCTCAACGGCCAATTCGCACCTCCGAGGTCGATCCCGGGCAGGATCGGCTTCCTCTCTCAGTCGGGCTCCCTCGGCTACGCGATAATCGACCAGGCCAACAAGCTCGGACTGGGTATGTCGAGCTTCGTCTCGGTCGGGAACAAGGCGGACATCTCCAGCAATGACATGATTCAGTACTGGGAGAGCGACAAGGATACCGACGTGATTCTGCTCCACCTGGAGTCCTTCGGGAACCCCAGGAAGTTCGCGAGGCTCGCGAAAAGGGTGGCCAGGAAGAAGCCCATAGTCGTAGTCAAAAGCGGCCGGTCGGCCGCAGGCTTCAGGGCGACACAGTCTCACACGGGGGCCCTCGTCGCCGCCTCGGACGTCACCGTGGATGCGCTCTTCAAGCAGTCCGGGATCATCAGGACAGATTCGCTGGAGGAGATGTTTGACGTCGCGGCCTTCCTCTCAACCCAGCCCGTCCCGAAGGGGAACAGGGTTGCGATCATAACGAACGCCGGGGGGCCGGCGATCCTCGCCGCTGACGCGTGCGAGAGCCTCGATCTGCACGTACCCGAGTTGTCCGGGCAGACCAGAGCCGAGCTTGCGAAGTTCCTTCTGCCTATCGCCGGGACAAAGAATCCAGTCGATATGACTTCGGTCGCGCAGGCTGCAGACTACGCGAACGCAATTCACGTAGTGTCGAACGACCCTAGTGTCGACGCACTAATCGTGGTCTTCATCCCCCCAATGGCGGTCAAGACCGAAGACGTCGCTGCGGCCATAATCAAAGCGACCAGAGAGCTCAAGCGCAGGATTCCGGTCATGACGATCTTCATGGCTACCAAGGGTGTTTCTGGGCAGCTCTCTGACGGCGTTGTCCAGATTCCATCCTACCCGTTCCCAGAGCTGGCGGCGCAGGCCCTGGCCCAGGCTGTAAACTACGGCAGATGGGTGGCGACTCCTCCCGGCTCCTTGAGGGAGTTCCCGGAGGTCAAGAAGCTGCAGGCCGCCGCCCTGGTGTCGAAGGCGCTGGCAAACAAGAAGAGCTGGCTGGACCCCGCCAGCACGAGCGCCCTGCTCGGTTGCTACGGGATTCCCATGGTCAGGACCGTAGAGGCCGGCGACCCAGTCCAGGCCGCGAGGGCTGCAACTGAGTTCCCCGGCAGAGTCGTGCTGAAGGCCTCAGCCCCCGGTCTCCTGCACAAGACCGAACTCGACGCCGTCAAGGTCGGTCTCGAGCCCAGGGACGTGGAGGCCGCGGGAAAGAAGATGGGGGCGCGCCTTGAGAAGAACGGGGTCTCCGGTGTGAGCTTCCTTGTCCAAGATATGGTATCAGAGGCGGTCGAGATGTTCGTGGGGGTCACCAACGACCCCAACTTCGGGCCCCTCCTCGCGTGTGGGATCGGCGGCGCCCTCGTGGAGCTTCTGAGAGACGTCTCGGTCAGGCTGACGCCTCTGACGGATGTCGACGCTCACCAGATGGTCAGGTCTCTCAGGACCTTCCCGGTGCTGGATGGGTACAGGGGAGAGCCGAAACACGACGTGAAGGCGCTGGAAGAGGTGATGTTGCGCCTCAGCCAGCTTGTCGAGGACATACCCGAGGTCGCGGAGCTGGACCTCAACCCCGTGATGGTCCTGCTGGACGGCAAGGGCGCGGTGGTCGTGGACGCCCGGGTCCGGGTGGCAGAGAGCGCCCCTCAGCTGCCGATAGGGGCAAAGAAGCGCTGAAGGACCCGCCGGTCGACCGAAACTGAACCGAACGACTTCGGGACAACCATTTTATCTGCCTCGTCGAGGCGCACGCCTAGTATGTCAGAGACAGGTAAGGAGATGGAGTCGAAGATTGGCGTTCACTGGAAAGAAGAGGCGATGATCAACCCGCCTGCCAAGTTCGTGAAACAGGCGAATATGGCCGACCCTGACATTTACAAGAGGTTCAGCGAGAAGAAAGCCGTTCCACACCACGTTGGACGCGAGCAACCCTCCGTTCTGGAAGTGGTTCGTCGGAGGCAAGCTGAACGCTGCCTACAACTGCGTCGATAGACACCTCGAAAAGTACAGGAGCAAAGCAGCGATAATCTGGGTTCCGGAGCCGGAGGATGAGCCCTATCAGGTGATTACCTATCAAGAGCTGTACAGGAAGGTCAATGAGTTCGCCCTTGTCTTGAAGTCGCTCGGTCTCAAGACGGGCGACAGAGTCACCTTCCATCTCCCCATGAACCCGGAACTCCCAATCTCTATGCTTGCATGCGCGAGGCTCGGGATCATCCACAACGAGGTCTTCGGAGGATTCAGCGCGAGAGCCGCCTCGGAGAGGGTCGTCGGTTCTGGAAGCCATGTATTAGTCACCTGCGACGGCTACTACAGGAACGGGCAGGTGTCCGACAAGAAGAAGGACGCAGACCTTACCGTAGAGGAGGCGAAGAAGGCAGGAGTCACCGTGGACAAGGTCCTGGTCTGGAGGCGCCACCCAGGGAAGTACATCTCCACTGTGCCGATGGTCGAGGGGCGCGACTACTTCGTGGACGACCTTATGAAAGAGTTCAGGGGAAAGACGATCGACCCAGTATCGATGGACTCGGAGGCTCCGCTCTTCCTGATGTACACCAGCGGTTCCACTGGGCGCCCGAAGGGGGCGCAGCACAGGACTGGAGGGTACCTTGCCTACGTGGCTGCGACCGCGAAGTACCAGCAGGACATACACCCCGAAGACGTCTATTGGTGCTACGCTGACATTGGATGGATTACGGGCCATTCGTACATAGTCTACGGGCCCCTTGCCATCGGGGCGACGAGCGTGATGTACGAGGGAGTCCCGAATTACCCGGACGCCGGTAGGCTCTGGAGGATAGCTGAGCGCCTTGGGGTCACCATCTTCCACACTGCTCCGACGACCATCAGGATGCTCAGGAAGTCCGGACCGGATGAGCCGCGGAAGTACGACTTTCACTTCAAGTCCATGACCACGGTCGGCGAGCCGATCGAGCCAGAAACGTGGCGTTGGTTCTACGAGGAGATAGGGAAGAAAGAGGCAGCCATTAGCGACACATATTGGCAAACGGAGACAGGAGGATTCCTCTGCAGCACCCTGCCAGCGATCCTGCCCATGAAGCCCGGGAGCGCCGGGCCGGGCATGCCTGGGATCTACCCGGTGATCTACGACGAAGACGGCAGGGTAGTCAAGGCCGGAGAAGGGGCGGGCAACATCTGCATCCGGAATCCGTGGCCAGGAATAATGCAGACCGTCTGGGGCGACCCTGACAGGTTCGTCCAGATCTACTATGAGAGATACTGCAAGAACAAGGAAAGCAAGGACTGGAAGGACTGGCCCTACCTCACGGGCGACGGCGCGGTCGAAAGCGTCGACGGGTACTTCAGAATCCTCGGAAGGATCGACGACGTCATCAAGGTGGCCGGCCACAGGCTCGGGACCAAGGAGCTCGAGAACGCGGCCCTCACGACCCCCGAAGTGGGAGAGGCAGCGGCCGTTGCCGTCGAGGATGAGCTCAGGGGACACATCCCCATCATCTACGTGTCTCTGAAGCCAGGTTACGAACCGAGCAAGGAAATCGCCGAGAAGGTCAAGAACAACGTCACCAAGGAGCTGGGACCCATCGCCAGACCAAAGAACGTCTACATCGTCTCAGACCTACCGAAGACGCGCTCGGGCAAGATAATGCGTCGGATCCTGGTGTCGATTTCTGAGAACAAGGACTACGGGGATGTCACGACCCTGGCCAACGCCGAGATCGTGGAGAAGATCCGCGAGATAGTTCAGGGCAAAGAAAAGAAAGAGTAAGCCTCTGAGCCGGTCTCTAGCTCTTCGGCTTGACTGGGAATAGGGGCAGGACTGGCTTCTTGTAGACCTCGTTCAGGACTGTCGCTGCAGAGGCGTACATCGCGCTCAGCCCGCAGAGAATCCCTTCGTACCCGGAGAACTTCAGGAGGTCCGAGTTCCCACCCGTGCCTAGAATGGCAGGGGCATTTGCAGAGAGCAGGAAGAAGAGGATGAAGAGGGTGCCGAACACGAACATTAAGGAACCGTTGAGTCTGAGCGTGCCCAGGAACATGAAGAAACTGAAGAGGCCCCAGAGAAAGAGGTATGAGGAGAGCGAGGCTGCCGTGGGTCCGGCGGCCCCCACGAGATTGGGGAGAATCAGGACGAAGACGAGGGAGATCCAGAAGAACCCATAAGCGATGAAGGCAGTCATCCCGAACGTGTTGCCCTTCCTGAACTCGAGGGCTCCAGCGATTATCTGGGCGGCTCCTCCGACGAAGAGGCCCATTGCCAGGACAACCGAATCCACGGAGAAGACGCTTGCGTTCGCGAGATTGAGTAAGACTGTGGTCATGCCGAAGGCCATTAGACGGCTCGTTCTGAGCCATTGAAACGGCGGCTCCGACAGGCCGTATTTAGCTGATTCCTGAGGGCTTCAGGCCATTGCGGGCGGCAGCCTAGCGGAGCATTTCGGCCTGTATCAGCTCTGACAGCTTCTGGAAATAGAGCCTCGTCGCCGTTGGCATTTCTGGAAGGTTCTGGTCGATCGCATTCAAGACGTACTTGACGGCCCTCTTTGAGGTCTTGAACTCGAACTTCATCGGAAGAATCGGATCCTGGACGACGTCGATCGAGTCGGTCAGGTAGCTCGGAGCTTCCACCTTCGCATCGCTGGCTACCTTGTTGTACCAGCCCGCGAGGACCTCTGGGTCTAGCCCCAGCTTCACGTTCTCAATCTCCTGAAGGAGCCTGTTGAGCACCGTCATTTCCTCGTTGGCCAAGGCAGATGTCGACGGAGCTGAAGTCGTTCTGCCGCGCTTAAAGAATCAGTGTGTAAACTTGTTGAGTTTCAGCGTATCCGGTCGGGTGCGCCGTTGCTACGCGAGCGTGTCGATTGATGCCCAGCATGAGGCAATCAATCCTCGTCAGCATGAGTCAAGCAGGCGCCTCCTAGGGGCGAATCAAGGAGAGTGAAGTAGATCCTTGAATAGTTGGCTGCCAGCTTCTTGATAGATGGCGGAGGGCGACTGGGAAGACAGGTAGGCTTTTAGCGAGTCATAGTTGGCTGGGTGGGTCAGCGAGCATGCCACGGTCGAACGGTCCTAAGTACTGGGAAAGAAGTCTGGAGCGCATCTCCAGGCAAGAGCTTGGGCGGCTGCAGAAGAAGAGACTTCGGTTCATTCTGAAATACGTCCATGAAAAGAGCGCTTTCTACAAGAGGGTCTTCAAGGAAAAGAAGGTCGATCCGTCAGATTTCGGTGATTTGTCTGACATTCGGAAATTCCCATTCACCACGAAGGATCACCTAAGACAGTACTCATATCCCTACGGAGGCGATTTTCTCTGCGTTCCTAGGCAACAGGTAATCGGATGGCACATGACCAGCGGAACTACGGGTCGGCCTACGGTAGGCCCGTATACGCTGAGGGACCACGAAACATGGATGAACGTGATGGCTAGGACGCTTGTAACAGCTGGCGTGAGACGAGGTGATATACTCCTTAACCTCTACGGTTACGGCCTCTTCACTGGGGGCTTGGGGTTCCATCAGAGCTGTCGTCGCGTGGGGGCCGCTGTGATACCCTGGGGCGTGGGAAGGACGGAAGCCATGATACAGTTCATCCGCGATTTCAAGCCGACGGTCATGACGGGAACTCCCTCCTACCAGCTCTATGTGCTCGAAAGCATGCGAAAGATTGGAATCGACCCAACTGAGAGTTCCATCAGAGTCGCGATTCCGGGCGCCGAGGTGTGGACGGAACAGATGAGACAGCGGATAGAGCAGGGGTTCGGGCTAAAGAAGAAAGGCGGAGGGGCGAGGAATGTCTACGGCGCGACTGAGCTGCTCGGGCCAGGGAGCGGGCAGGAATGCGAGTATGAGAATGGATTCCACTTCTGGACCGACCACTTCTACCTTGAGGTGATCGACCCGGAAACGAATGAACCAGCGGGGCCGGGAGAACAGGGAGAAATGGTGGTCACTACGCTGACCAAAGAAGCCATGCCTCTAATTCGATATCGACTGAGGGACCTCACAGTGCTGGACGAAAGCGATTGCCCCTGCGGAAGGAGTGCCTTTCCTCGCTGTATGTGGGTCACAGGGAGGCTGGATGATGTGATTCACTACAGGGGAGCGAAGATCTGGCCCAGCGCCATACAGGAAGCCATGTTCAGATTTCCCGAAGTGAACGACTATCTCGTGGAAGTCGACAGAACCGGCCCCAAAGGCTTTCGGATAAGTGTGGAGGTGGGCTCTGCATCCGATACGCCAGAACTCAGAGAAAAAATAGCTAGCGAGGTGCGCAGAACCCTCATCTTTCTGGCACCAAAGATTGAATTCGTGAAGGAAGGTACGTTGCCGAGGTACGAGGGCAAGTCGAAAAGGGTGGTAGTGGAGTAATGGCAGCAGCAAGAACTCCATCCTTGTCCTGACTCTCATCCAGGCGCGCGCTGTGGTTCCCGAAAGAAGTCCAATTCGATGCGTAGACAACTCCCGCCGCCCGGCGCGCGCCTGCGTCAGAGCAGGTCCACGAGGTCGTCCACGTTGGAGATAGTTGCGATGGCAGACCCCCGCGCGTCTTGGTCGAGTCCCGTGGTGACGAGGATTGAATCAATCCCCGCCCTGGAAGCGCCCTCCAAGTCTGTGTCGACTTGGTCGCCAATCATCACGGCCTGTCGTTCCTTGCACCCGGCGCGCTCCAGTGCGATTCTGAACATCAGAGGTGAAGGCTTCCCGATTACGGTCGCCTTCTTCTGCGTGGCGTATTCCAGGGCTCTCACGATGGGCCCTGTGGCGATTGCCGGTCCGTTGTTGTACATGTAGAGCCTTGCAGTGTGCGTCGCGACGATCGAGGCCCCGTTCCTAACGAGCCTTGCCGCCTTGTCGAGCTTGTCATAGGTGAGCTTTCTGTCCAGTCCGACGACCACGAATTGGGCCTCGCCCGCGGTTCGGCTGTGGCCGTACTTCCTCATTTCAGATTCGAGCCCCTTCTCGCCGATGAGGAAGTACGAGACTTTCCCGTGCTTCTTGCTGAGATACTCAGCCGTGAGGAGGGCGCTCGTCAGAATCTCCTCCTTCCTCACAGGGATGTCGAACTCGGCAAGGCGTGCGTGGACAGTTTCGATGGAATCAGTCGAGTTGTTCGTCAGGACGAAGAGCTTTTTCCCAGACTCGCGAAGGGCTTCGATAGCCCTCGCGCCGCCGATCTTCTCCCTGTTCTCTTTGCCTTTGTAGAAGACCCCGTCGAGGTCGAAAAGGAAGAGGTCTTTCTTCCTCAGGATGGGCCGTCTCTTCAACCCGCCAAAACCACCTTGACAGAGTCTCCCTTGACCGATGCTATTGCCCCGACCTTCGCAGTCGCGAAGATGCCTGCATCGATTCCCGAGAGGACCGGGATTGACCTTCTGTACAGAATCCCCCCCATGACGGATCCCACGACTGCAGCGAGGTCAAGGTATTCGGTCACAACTGCCCCAGGTCCATTGCCCAGCCGCAGGGCCTCAACGAGCCAAGAGGACCCCGCGGTAGACCCCTTGCCTTCCCGATAGAAGAGCACTTTCCCCTTGATGCTTGCTCCTGCAATCTCGCTACGGGCGTCGGCTACCACGCCAGTCCTAGTGTCGACCGCTCGGTCAAACGTGAAGGCCTGCCGACAGAAGAGCCCCTCACCGGAAGCATTTCCGCCGACGAGCACATGGCACTTGAAGATCTTGGAGCTCATGCCGAAACCTCACCGACTATGTCGGCCAGCGAGGAGTACCTCACCTTGACCGTGCCATCGGCCATGAGCGTTTCTGCGAGCAGGGCCGAATTCGTCAAGACGACATGAAAGCCCATGGCCTTGAGAGGGGAGACGTCTGCATCGGTCCCCTGCGACAGTGTTCCTCCAGCGGCCTCGATGTCGGCGCGAATCCCGGCCCTGGTAGCCATCTCGTGCGCTTGAGGGGATGTGTAGGAACAGAACTTGATCCCTCGCTTCACCTTGCGTCCTTCCAGCAGTCTGGCAAGCGACCCCAGCTCAGAGACCGACAGATGAGGTGCGCCAAGGGCGACCAGGTCAGGGGTCTCCTCGGTCTGGTTCAGCTCACCTTGGACGACTTCGAGGTCGGACCTGGTGACATCGACCCTCTCAATCTTTTCGCCTTCCGCCGCCTTCTCGAGAGAGTTCGAGCCATCGGTGATACCCACATAGTGAATCATGGCTAGAGGCCCGGCCGATGCCGCAGCTGCCCCCAGGTGCTTGAGATCGTCGGACGTCGCGTCTTTGGGGGTGCCCTCCAGAGCTGGGACCCTCGAGCCCGCAATCTTTCCGATCAAGTAGCCGAGCGACCGGTAGTCCAGGTCGGAAAATCTCCCCGGCGGAGCCACGAAAGCGACCCTCGCCACTCGCTCCTCTTCAAGAAGCATCCCAAACTTGGGCGTCAGCCCGAGAATTGCGCTGGCGAGGTCCAGCCCGGCCATCGCCTTGTTGGTCCGGCAGCCGATGATTGAGTTCGCGAAGACCACGGAGCTGGGTTCGGCCCAGGCCACAGTTTCGCCAGCCTTTGGGAAGTTGCAGACCTGATATGGGACGCAGGTCCAGCACCTAATCCCTCCCAGTCGATAGTAGGCTTCGCAGAGTCTGATCTGCTTCCTCGTGAATTCAGCGGGGACACCGAAGCTCTCCCAGCTATCCATGTCGATGCTCGCCGGGTTCACGGTGGTCGGCACGCCGAACTTCCCGTCCGAGGCCGCGAACCGTGTGAAGCCCACTGTAGTCCGCCTGGACGTGGGCCGATTTGATTGGGACAAGCGATCTGGCCCCTACCGCGTCTCCGACCTTGGCCAGTATCTGCATCGCGAGTTGTCTCGCGTCTCCCCCCTCGCCCCGGAGAAGCCTCTCATGAGCGGAGTTCAGGTGCAAGTTCTGGAATTCATCCTTACGGTCTTCTTAAAGCGATTCCCGGGACCGAAACCGTTGGCGTGAAGAGCGGTATCCACGAGAATTCTTAGAGAAAAGGAGCGTCCAGGTTCTGGAACACAGAAAGAGGAAGAAGTGGGCCTTTCCGATTTGAATTGACGTAAGCCCTAAATAGAGTCGAGAGGCTCGGATGCAAGAAAATGCCTCAGTTTGCCAGGATCAAGCTCACGAGCACGAACTTGCCCGAGCTTGAGAGAGTCGCAAAGGACATCAGGGATATCGCCGACAAGACTGGCGTGAAAGTGCGAGGTCCCCAACCCTTGCCCACGAAGAAGCTCAAGATCACCACGAGGAAGGCGCCGACGGGTGAGGGAAGTCACACCTTCGACCACTGGCAGATGAGGGTCCACCGACGGATTCTAGACGTCCAGCCCGACGATAGGACAATGCGACAGATCACGAAGCTCAAGATCCCGGAGGACGTGAAGGTCGAGCTGATTCTGACGGCCTAGACCTGTCTTCTTACCCAGTCGATTGTCCGCTGGAGACCCTGCTCGCGCGCGCTAACGACTATCGCTTCCCCTTCCCCACTCCGCGGTACGTGAGACCGGCCTTTCTAACCTTCCCAGGATCGTACGCGTTGCGCCCGTCCACAAGCACTGGCGTCCGAAGCATCTTCGCCAGTTTTTTCAGGTCGAGCTTGAGGTATTCTTTGTGCTTGGTCGAGAGAACGACGGCGTCAGCATCTCTCAATGCGCCTTCCAGATTCTTCGTGAACGGCACCTCGAAATCCCGCACTATGGGGTCGTGGAGCACAGGTTTGGCCCCCCTCTTCTTCAGTTCGTTGTATAACGTCAGCGAAGGCGTGTTCCTTGTGTCGTCCGAATTCTCCATGAACGCCACGCCGAGGATTGCCACCTTCGCTCCCTTCAACTTCCGCTTGCGCTCCTTTAGGGCTTCCTCGACCAAGTCGATCACGTGCACCGGCATCCAATCGTTAAGCTCTCTAGAACCGACGATGATTCTGGGCGCGACCTTGATTTTTCCGTACGTGTCCAAGCCGTACTTCAGCAGCCAGGAGTCCTTCGGGAGGCAATGCCCCCCAACGCCCGCCCCGGGGAAATGCATGTTCCTGACTGGATTCGAAATCGGGTTCGACGGGTCGTTCGGCAGCGTGTTCACCAGCTCCCTGACCTCGAAGGCGTCGATTCCGAGCGACTCGCAGATGAGAGCCACCTCGTTGGAGAAGGCGATGTTGACATCCCTGTAGGCGTTCTCCACAGTCTTGGACACCTCTGCCGTGAGCGCGTCGGTCGGGCAAAGCTTCGCCTTGACTATGTGACCGTAGAGATCCATAGCGCGCTCAGTGCTCTTCTCGTCAATCCCGCCGACAATCCTAGGGAGGTAGACGATGTTCTTGATGAGGCGCCCTACCATTACCCTCTCGTAAGAGAATGCGAGCGAGAAGTCCCGGCCAGCCCTCATTCCGGAGGCCTTTTCCAGTATCGGCTTCACGATGTTCTGTGTCGTCCCAGGCGCAACGGTCGACTCTATGACGACCAGCGTCCCCTTGCGCATATGTTTGCCGACCTCGGCGCTGACCTCCCTCAGCGACTCGTAGCGCGGCCTGTGGTCAGCCTCCGTGGGCGTCTGGACGTCTATTAGGACCGCCTCGGCGTCCTTCACCGTCGCAACGTCCTCGACGACCTTGAAGGTCTTCTTCTTCTTGACCCGCTGGAGGAGCTCCGACAAGCCCGGCTCGTCGCCGCCGATGGGGTTCTTTCCCTTGTTTAGCCAGTCTATCTTCCAGCCCGAGCGCCTGGAGCGCCGCTGCACCCCCACCACCGTGAAACCTGGCACGTCGGCGAAGAGCGCCGCCGCGGGTATCCCGACGTAGCCCATTCCGACCACTACCACCTTTCGGACCATGATATCGCCGCCAGTATTGACAAATGGTATTATTTGCTTTCGCCTAGGCGCGCGAGCAGGTGAGAACTGCACTCGGGTTTGGCTGCCGTCTTCCAGACGTGTACCAGAAAAAGCAGGAAGGAGGCGAATCTCCCTAACACGCACCAGATCCGGAGGACAGAAGCCTGGGAGGGCCGGGCCTCCTCAGCCTTGACTTCAGAAAAGCGCGAAGGACAACCTTTGAGTCAGGAGTCAGTCTATGGCCGGACAGCATTCGCGTGAGTCGGGACAGGGAGACCTCCTCAACGGACTCGAGTTCGATAGGGTCGATGGTGGCGGTCAGGTCCGTCTTCGAAGCGAACAGCGAAACCCACTCTCTCTCCGTCAGACCCCTGCTCGTGAAGGGAGGAAGGAGGAGCTTCGTGATTGCCCTGAGAGGTGACCGTAGGCCCAGCTCCTCGTCCAGCTCCCGCACCGCCGCATCCCTGTATGACTCCCCGCTCTGGACGTGCCCAGTAGAGGAGAGCGTCCAGAGGCCCGGGTGCCACCGGTCCCGCTTGCTCCTCCGTTGCAGCAGGAGCTTGCCGCTGGTCCTCAGCACGAGCACATCGACTGCCCTGTGAAGGAGGCCCTTCTCGAGACAGTCCCGAAGTGTCGCGGTTCCGACGACCACGTCCTCCTCGTCGACGAGGTCGACCATTTCGTCAGCTGGCAGGAGCCACCACCTGAAGCCCAACGCAGAGGAGGACCTCCTGCACCTCCTCCTTCGTGGAGAAGATCTGGGCCTTGAGGTCGACCACCTTCCGCCTGATCTTGTGAAGGTCGTCGGAGGTCATATTCTAGTCGGCGTTGAAGGACAGGAGGGAGAATATCTTGCTTGCTGGATGTAGTGGTTCACAGTTCTCTTCCCCTATCGATAGAAGTCAGTGCCAGCCTCGCCATCAAGTGTTGCTTCCACTTTTTCGAGTGAGCCAATCACCGCGCGCTTGCCGCCTGATTCGATGAATCTGACTGTCGCCTCCACTTTGGGGCCCATGCTCCCTGCGGGAAACTGGTCCTCGGCAAGATACTTCCTCGCTTCCCGGATGCTCATTCTACCCACCAGCTTCTGCTCAGGTTTTCCATAGTCTAGGAAGACCCCGTCAACGTCCGCAAGAATCATCAGCAGGTCCACCCCGAGCAACCTTGCGAGCAGGGCAGCGGCAAGGTCCTTGTCTATCACGGCTTCGACGCCGGTGTATCTTCCTGATCTAACGTCCTTGACAACGGGCACGCCACCGCCTCCTGCTGCAATTACGACAGCACCATCGTCGAAAAGACACTTGATGGTCTCGCTCTCAAGGAAGGAAACCGGATTGGGAGAGGGCACGACGCGTCTGAATCCCCTGTTGCTGTCGTCGATCATTGACCATCCATTTTTTCTCTCCAACTCCTTCGACTCGACTTCATCGTAGAACTGACCGATGGGCTTTGTCGGGTTTGCGAACGCTTTGTCGGTCGCGCTCACGACGGTCTGAGTCAGAACGGTCGCCACATTCTTCACGATTCCAGCGGACCTCAGCTGATTCTCGAGGGACTGTTGAAGCATGTACCCGATCATGCCTTGGCTCTGAGCTCCGCACACGTCCAGAGGCATCGGTGAGACAACACTCTTCGCTGAGTCATACGCCAAGAGAATGTCGCCAACCTGTGGGCCGTTGCCGTGGGTGAGCGCAATATCATGACCCTCTCCGATTAGCCGCGCGAGTTTCTTGCTGGTGGAGTCTATAGTCGCCCGCTGCTCGGCCGCCGTCCTCTTCCCTCCATTCCGGAGTATCGCGTTTCCACCCAGCGCCACGAGAATCTTCATACATCGTCCACCTACAACCCGAGCTTTTCCAGCAGCTTCAGCATCTCCTGGTCTCCGCCCGCCGGAGGCTTCCAGTCAACAAGGACCACTTCTACGCCCTAGGAGCGGAGATCGTCGGCGAAGGAGGTGAGATCCGTCTGCATCCAGTCGGTGGCAACGTTCCCATGCACTTTGTCCTTGAAGACCAAGACCGGGCTCACGTGCGCGCATCCATCGGGAAGCCATCTTGAGGGAGATAAACGCTTACTTGGAAGGAGTGCTCAGAAAGTCGCATAGCCACAACTCGGTTTCCTCTAAACGAGCCGCAGTTCTCAACTTTCGCTCGTGGCAGCGGAAACTGCATTCGGAGATAGTCAGGGACATCAAGGGTGGGTCTGCACGCGCTGAGCAGCCGCCCGCCGCTAGCCTGCTTGGACCTCCGACGAATGAGGACCAGCGACAGCGCCATTACAGCGAGCGCGGCAGCAGCCAAGCCAGCCACGACAGGGAGCGTCAACCACGATTGGCTGTGAAGGGGCTCGAATACCATCACATCATGGTATACGCTGACATACAATTCTCCGGTGGCCTGGTCCACGGCCATCTCGTAGGCGACCGAGGTCAGCTGGAACCTCCCGACGACGCTTCCGGTCGAACCATCGATTTGGGTGACAGTGGTTCCCGGTTCTGTGAGGGTGAAGACGTTTCCCGTCCCCTCTTGAAGGGCAATCGCGAAGGTCGCGTTGGTGCTATCAGCTGCGACTGTGGTGCTTCGCTCGAAGATGTTGTCAACTGTATTAACGACGTCCACTGTGTTCGAGCCGGAAGCGATGTACAGGGACCGCGTCTGCTGGTCCAGGGCCATCTGGGAAGGGTAGCACGGGGTGGGCAGACGGATGGTTGTGACTGATTCGAGGGACGCGGTCTTCAGGACGACGATGGAGCACGAAAGGTAGTCTGCAACGTACACTTCTCCGGTCGACGTGTCGATGGCCATTCCCTCGGCCGCCGTACCGACGGTCGCGTTCCTGAGCATCGTCCCGGTCCTCGGGTCGAATTGGTAGACAGCGTTGTTGGCCGTTAGGAACAGGTCCCCGGTGACGCTGTCGAAGAGGATGTACCTGATTGGGACACCGACGTTCATCAGTCTGGTGAAGCTCTGCATCCCCCCGTTGAAGACCTGGATAGAATCGGCGCCCGCTACGTAGACGTCCCCGCTGGCCGGGTCGAGGGCCATCTCTCCAGCAGTCACGTTCAAGCCGAGGACCGATGGCTCCAGGGCGTGGCTCGTCGTATTGATGATCCCGAAGGAGAAGCCTGTGGCCGGGTAGTCCCCTGACATCCCGTCGATGTAGGCGACTCCTCTTGCACTGTCGATGACTATGGAGCGCGGCCAGGACCTCCCGTAGACTATGGTGACAGGACTCGACTGGGCGCAAGATGTAGGAGAGCACAGCAGCGCTAGGATTGTCAAGCTTGCCCAGAGGGCCTTCAAGTGATGTCCACTCTTCAGCTCATTCGTCCTAAACTTTGCGCTGGCCTTAGCTCCGCGCCACGAACAGCACGTGGGGGAGCTCGCCACCGAACATTTCAAGGGCATGCCCCACTGCGTCCGGAGAACCTGGGATGCAGAGGATGACCTTTCCCTTGGCCACCCCAGCTGTGGCCCGTGTGAGCATGGCAGCTGCTCCGATTTCGGCGAAGCTGGAGCTCCTGAGAAGCTCTCCGAACCCTTCCAGCTCCTTCTCGAAGAAAGGCCGAACGGTCTCTACTGTTACGTCCCTCTTCGACACGCCTGTCCCCCCAAGGAATGTCAGCACGTCACCCTCTCCGCCGAGGAAGTCCTTGACTGCGCCCGCTATCATCCGGGCGTCGTCTGAGATGAGGACCCTCTTCAGGACCCTATGCCCCAGGCCTGTGATTCGCTTCTCGGCCACGTCCCCGGATTCGTCTTCGAGCTCCCTCCCTCGCAGCTTCGACAGGTACCTGCTCGAACTCACTGTCACCACCACGAATCCGAGCCTTCCCTGCCCCCCAGCCCTGTGCTTCTCATGCGGTCTCAAGGGGCTTCTTCACCTTGCTCGTCACCCTGATCCCTTCTATCCTCGTCGCCGGATACTGGCCCTTCTGGTCCTTCTCATACTGCTTTACTGCGTCCCAAACGTTGAGGAGGGCGGCTGCGACTGCGACGAGAGCCTCCATTTCCACTCCGGTCCGTTCGCGAGCCGAGACCGATGCTGTGACCTCGACTCCGTCATCCTTCAGCAGCGGGGTGACCTCGACCCCGTCGAGCCTGAGCTGATGACAGAGCAGGACAATATCGGAGGTCTTCTTTGCCGCCGTCACCCCTGCCAGCCTCGCCAGCGAGAGCGGGTCTCCCTTCTCGACTGTCCCTTCCCTGATCCGCCTAACGGTGGCCGGGCTCAGGCGGATCGTCCCAACTGCCTTCGCCTCCCTCACTACCATGGGCTTCCCCGAGACGTCAACCTGCTTGAATGACACGGCCTCGAGTCTGAGGCAGCCGGTTATAGCTTCTCCTCGGGACTGGGGAGCGGGACAGGGGGTCAAGACACCTAACTACGGGACAGAACATGCCGGCGCTAGCATTTCTTTCTGTCACGGACGGCGGTTTCGCCCGTTTGAATTCGGAAGCCCTTGGTGAGAGATTCGAACCTCTCGTCGACGGAAGAGACACTGGGTCGAAGGAGCGCCGCTTGGGGCCCAGCCTAGCTGATCGAGGCCTGTCCCTCGGCTCTCAGGCTCTTGCTCGCGATCGTCTTCCCGTACTTCACGGCAACGACCTCCGCCATGATGCTGAGGGCAATCTCGAAGGGGGTGAGGCTCCCGATGTCTGCTCCGGCAGGGGTGCGAATTGACCCCAGGTAGGCCTCGGCAACCCCCCGTCTCCTCAGTTCCCTGATGGCGTCCGCCGCACGCTGTTTGCTGGCCATCATTCCGACGTACCCGACCGGACTCCTCCCTATGGTCTGAAGCGTGTCTGCGTCCCTTTCTCCTTTGGTCAGTACCACCACCGAGTCGCTCCGGTGAAACTCGAATCTCGAAAGGTCGAAGTCCGAATTCCTGATCAGCGTGTCGGGCTCCTGAGTTAGTTCCGGGCTATGGTCGATGACTACGACCTCGAAGTCCAGCAGCTTCCCCAGCCTTACCAAAGCGTCTTCCACTTCGTCCTTCCCCCCTTGGCCGACGAGCACGAGTCTCAGTGCAGGGAGGTATGGCTCCACATAGATCTCCATGGTCCCCCCGCAGTTGGTCTCCACATGGATTTCATCCTCGGTCTGGCTCTTGATGACTGCCTCCACTGCCTTGTCGGCGCTCTCCAGGTAGACCTTGACGACTCTAGGCGTCCCTGTGCTGAGCACCTTCCTAGCAGTGTGCACTATGGCAGACTCCGGACAAGCTCCGCCCAGGGTCCCGTACAGCACTTGGCCGTTCCCGGATATCACCACCTTGAACCCAGGCTTCCCCAGCGAGGACCCTTCGGTCTTCACTACTGTGGCCACTGCGAAGGGTTCCCCCCTAGCGGCAAGCTCGTCCGTCAGGCGGGTGAACTCTGTCGACTTCATCCTGTCGTAAGCTCGAAATCCGCGTTATTTACTTTTGGAGGAGGGAGCCAAGCACGCCACACTTGGGGCTGCGGACCTCCAACTCCCAAACGTGCTCACCGTCAGGTTTAATCCGAGTCCGATGAAGATGAGAACGTCGACAGTCGTTGATCACCGGGCTCATCCTGGCCGCAGGCCTCTCCAAGCGGATGGGGAAACCTAAACAGGGTGTGCTGCTCGCTGGAAGGACAATCCTCGACTTGTCGACAGAGGCGTTCCTATCGTCGTCTGTTGATGACGTAATCGTCATCGTTGACCAGCCTCACCTGCTGAAACGCGAAACCGGCCCCCGCCTCAGGTACGTAGTAAACCCGGACCCCTCCCGTGGCCTCAGTTCGTCCCTGAAACTCGGACTCCAGGCGGTCAAAGGAGGAAGCGAGGCTGTCGTCGTGGGCCTGGGGGACAAGCCTCTGGTCCTCCCGGAAACCGTCGATGCCTTGGTGGCCGCCTACCGAAGGACCGGCGCCAGAATCGTGGTCCCTGTCTACGAAGGAAACAGGGGGAACCCAGTCCTGTTCCAAAGGGCCATGTTCGGTTTCATCCTCGAGCTCTCCGGGGACGTCGGTGCAAAGGAAGTGATTGGCAGGCACGAGCACGAGGTGTTGGAGTTGCCGGTCAAGGACCAGGGGATTCTCCTCGACATCGACACCCCCTCGGACATCGACAAGGCCCTTGCTTTCTTGGCGTCCAGGGACAGGTCACACTGACGAGAATCCAGGGAGCAGGACCGCCTCGACCACCTGCCCTTCTTTCAGCTTTGCCACCTCCTGGGGCACAATGGCAAAGGCGTTCGAAGTCGTAAGCAGGGACATGGATTCTGTCTCTGCGACCATCGGCTCTGCTGACATGGACGAGCCGTTCCTGGACACCCTGAGGTAAGCCACCTTGGTGAAGCTCCTGTAGCGCTCCCTCGCTTCCCAATCCCCCGACAGCCTGACAGGCAACTTTGTCACTAGTTCTGCTCCTCCCAGGAGCCTGCCGATCAGTGGCAGAACCAGCACGAGGAAACAGTTCATCGCTGCCTGAATCGGTCCCGGCATCATAAGTACCGGCCTTCCATCAGCGACAGCCCCCCCAGTTACCCTCCCTCTGTCCAACATCAGCCCGTGGAAGATAGCCTCCGGGCGAAGCTTCCTGATCGCCAATTCCCCCAGGTCGTGGACTCCCATCGACGTCCCACCCATCATCAAGACAATGTCCGAACGGCGGAGAGCGGCCGTCAGGGCCACCGACAGCTTCCGAGCGTCGTCTGGGACGATGCCCAAGTGTACGGGTTCGCACCCGAGTTCACCGAGAATGCGAGAGAAGATCGGCCCATGAGTCTCCGCCACCTTTCCGGGCTCTGGTCTGGGCGCGTCTGTCAGTTCGCTGCCCGTCGTTATGAGCCCGACCCTCGGCTTCTTGTAGACGCTCACCGATCCCACCCCGAGTTGAATCAACATCCCTGCGTCCTGGGCCTTCAGCACCTTGCGCTTGGGCAGGACCAGGTCCCCCCTCCTCAGGTCAGCCCCGGCCCTGTACACGTTCTGCCACGCATCCAGCGCCTTCATTGTTCCTACCTTGCGGCCGCGCCTCCTCGCATCCTCTGCCTTCAGTACCGCATCCGACCCCGCCGGCAGGCTCGAACCGGTAGAAACTGCCGCAGCTTCGCCGCTCTCCAACCTCGCCTCCCCGGTCTCCTCCAGGCGCGCCTCTCCGCGGACATTCAACCAAACGGGCCGCCCCCTCTTTGCCAGGGCCAGGTCCGCCGCCCTCACGGCGTAGCCGTCCATTAGAGAGATGTCGTTGGCCGGAACGTCTTTTCTTGCGACAACATCTTTGGCCAGGACACGCCCGTAGGCGGTTCGCGGGTCCACTCTTTCGACCTGGGGCCTGAGCCTGCTCTTCGTCCCCAGCACCTCCAATGCGTCGGCGACTGCGATGTACCCCCTCAGCCCCTGCATGGGCCCTGTCACGCTGCTCTGTGGCTATATCCGTTCCCATGGCCAAGTTTAAAATGCGGAGGAAAGAGGAACACACACAGGAGGCAAGATGCCAGTTGGAGTCGTCGGAATCGAGGACCCTCTCGGGAGTGGACGTCAAACCCTTCCATTCTCCTTCAGAATCTCTCCCAGTGAAGGAGGCGCCAGGGGAGTTTCCCTACACTAGGGGAATATACGGCGAGATGTACAGGAAACGGCTCTGGACAATGAGGGAGTACCTCGGCTTCGGCACTTCGGAGGAGACGAACAGGAGACTCAGGTTCATGCTGGAGCAGGGCCAGACAGGCCTGAGCCTGGCCTTCGACCTTCCGACGCAGCTCGGCCTCGACTCTGACAGCCCCAGGGCGCTGGGGGAGATTGGGCGAGTAGGAGTTGCGGTCAGCATGATCGACGACATGCGCAAAGTCTTCAGGGGAATCGACCTCGGGAAGGTGAGTACGTCCATGACAATCAATGCCACCGCCCCGATCCTCTTCTCGATGTACGTCGCCATCGCAGAGGAGTCTGGGATCCCTAGGGGCGAGATCAGGGGGACGGTTCAGAACGACATCCTGAAGGAGTACCTGGCGCGCAACACGTACATCTATCCCCCGGGGCGTTCGCTCTCTCTCGCCATGGACCTCGTCGAATACTCAGTGAAGAACTACCCGAAGTGGCACCCAATCAGCATCAGTGGTTACCACATAAGGGAAGCGGGTTCCACCGCCGTCCAGGAGCTAGCCTTCACCTTCGCCGACGCCATCACCTACACCGAAGCCGCAGTCGAAAGGGGGCTGGAAGTCGACGCCTTCGCCCCCCACTTCTCCTTCTTCTTCGCCTGCAACAACGATTTCATGGAGGAGGTGGCGAAGTTCAGGGCTGCCAGGAGGATGTGGGCGAAGATCATGAAGGAAAGGTTCGGAGCCAAGAACGAAGAATCGATGAAGCTGAGATTCCACACCCAGACAGCGGGCGAGACGCTCACTGCCCTGGACCCGGAGAACAACGTCGTGAGGGTCGCGATTCAGGCGCTTGCCGCAGTTCTGGGTGGCACCCAGTCCCTTCACACAAACTCCAGAGACGAAGCCCTCTCACTCCCGACTGAGGAGTCGGCCAAGCTGGCTCTTAGGACCCAGCAGCTGATTGCATACGAATCGGGAGTCACCCTCACTGCCGACCCGCTGGGCGGCTCCTACTATCTCGAGTACCTTACGGACAAGCTCGAGAAACTCGCCTTCGAGGAGATGAAGAAGATCGACAAGGTTGGGGGTATGCTGAAGGCCATAGAGAGCGGGTACGTCAAGAGGGAGATTCTCAACGCTGCCTATGACAAGCAGATGCAGATCGAAGAGAAGAAGAGAATAGTGGTCGGAGTGAACGCATTCAAACCGACGAAGGCCGTCAGCCACAAAGTCCACTCCCTTCCCGAGAGCATTCAAAAAGTGCGAGCGCACCAGCTACGCCGCACGAAGTCTTCCAGAGAACTGGAGTCCATCAGGGATTGCCTCGAACACATCAAGAGCGCGGCCCAGAACGGAGAGAACCTGTTGCCCTCCATAACAGAGTCAGTGGGAGTTGGGTGCAGTGTTGGCGAGATCAGCGACGCTTTGAGGGAGGTCTACGGTGCGTACAGGGCGCCCATGCCCTTCTAGGTGATGAGACTTGAAGTTCGACCACGTAGCCGTGGCTGTCAAGAACATTGATCAGGCGCTGGCGGTCTACACAGCGTTGGGCGACTTTGACGTAAGGCGAACGGAGGTTCCGGGCCAGAAGGTGAGAATAGCCTTGCTGAAGGTCGGCGATGTCAACATATAGCCTTGCTGAAGGTCGGCGATGTCAACATCGAGCTGCTAGAGCCCTCCAGCGAGGACAGCAACGTTGCGAAGTTCCTCAGAGACAGGGGAGAGGGCCTCCATCACATCGCATTCGCCGTGGAGGACATCGAACAGAGCATGAAGGACCTGGGCGCGAAGGGATTTCATTTCCTGTACGAGAAGCCTGCCGACGGGAAGTTCGGGAGCAGGGTCAACTTCATCCACCCGAAGGACACGGGCCGGGTGCTGGTGGAGATCACCCAGGAACGACAGGACCCATCGGCAGGCGACTGAGTCAGCCGAAGGCGGCTATCAGCTTGGCCCTAGTCAGGGATGGGTCGATAATCTCGTCGATGTAGCCAGCCCCGACACCTATGCGCGGGTCCATCTGCTTGAGAAACTCCGCTGTGATCCTCTCGACTTCTGCCTCCCTTTCCCCGGCCTTCATCGCCTCCAGCTTCTTCTTCTGGAAGATCTCCAGGTAGGATGGGACGTCCATCACTGAAATCCTCGCATTCGGGTAGGCGAACACCTTCTTTGACCCCAGAGCCTTGCTGGCGAATCCCACGAAAGCCCCCCCGTAGGCTGCACCGGTCACGACCGTCACCTTGGGAGACCTGTCCGACGCGTACTCCTTAATCGCCTCCCCGCTTGCGGTAATGATCCCCGACCGCTCCTGTTCAGGTGCGGGGTACACTCCCGGGCAGTCCAAGAAGGTCACCATGGGGATTCGAAGCGAGTTGCACATCGAAGCGAACCTCGAGAGCTTCCTGCACGAATCGACATCGAGGAACCCGCGGAGCACTTCTCCGTTGGAGGCGACGACGCCCACCGTCCTGCCGCCCAGCCTAGCAAGGCCCGTGATCAAGCTCCTGCCGTAGGAGCTTCTGAACTCGATAAACGACCCGCCGTCGAAGGTAGATCGTATGATTCCCATGGCGCCCTCCCCTCGCGCGGAGCTGGGGCCGACGGCTGCCCCCGGCATTCCACCGAGGTACCCCACGAGCACCTTCAGCAGTTCCGTGCATTCCCTCTCGTCCGCGACGACCAGCGACGCAGCCCCGTTTACCGAATGCACGTCTGTCCCACCCAGCTCGTCCATCCCGACTTCGACCCCTGTTTCTGCCTTCGCTACGCCCGGACCCCAGACGAACATCCTGCTCCTCCCCTTCAGCATCACAAGGACGTTCCCCAGGGAGGCCGAGTAGGTCGCGGCGCCAGTGATCGTCCCCATCACTGCGTTGATCACAGGGACGACGTCCCTCGCCTTCAACAGCTTGCCGACGAGGGCGCTCGCCTCTTCGAGCGAGCGCCCGCCCTCCTGCACCCGGACCCCCCCTGAGTCGTAGAGTCCGATCAGTGGCAGCTTCTTCTCGATTGCGACACTGACCAGTCGCTCCAGCCTCTTAGTGTGTGCTAGGCCCATGGACCCCCCCTTGTAGGTCGGCTCCTGGGCGAAGACGGCCACCTCGACTCCGCCGACTCTGGCGGTGCCAGCTACGACGCCGTCGTACTGAGCGAAAGCCTCTGCGGGGACGCCATGGCTGAGGTCTAACGTGACCCCGTCTAGGTCAGCCAGTTTCCCGTCGTCCGCAATCGCCAGCAGCCAACCCGCTGAAGGGGCCTGCATCGGTTTCTACTCCACGAATGCCACGACTCTCGCGAAGGCGGCCTCGCCCCCTTTGAACAGGAAGGGGAAGCAGCCTAACGTAGTACGGACTGCCTTCTTCCCTCCGAGGACCTGTTCGATCTGCCCGCCGAGGTTCTCTACGTGTATGCAGTCATGGGGGAACAGGATGTTGTGGGTCACCTGATAGTCCTCCTCAGGGAAGAGTTTCGCCAGGTTCTCCTGGCCATACCTCTTCGCAGCCGCTGCCTTCACCTTGTCGCTGATCCGAGGAAGGAATCTGCCGATGGGGAGATTCATCGGGTGGTCCGTCGACACGGCGTCCACCCCCCATATGTGGATCTTCTTCCTCAGGAGGTAGTCGCAGAATGCCTTGGTGGGCCCTGGGTGCATGTGGATGTATCTCTCTTCGTCGGCTGTGCCGTTGGGCTTGGGCTTCTGATACCAGGCGTACTTGCTCCAGCCGGTGTAGAGCAGCAGAAGGTCGCCTTCCTTGACACCTCCGGCTGGCTTCGCGTTCTTCTCTACAAGCTCCTCTGTGTAGATGCCCAGGTCTCCGACTTCGCTCACGTCCACGATGATTCCGGGGCCGTAGAGCCACTCGAGGGGTATCTGGTCTATCGTCTTGCCGTTTGTCACGAAGTGGAGCGGCGCGTCCAGATGGGTCCCGATGTGCATCGCAGTCATGATGTACATGGCGTTGACTCCTTGCTCAGCTTTTCTCTTGATGAACTTCACTTCAAAGGGCGGATAGAGAGGCCAGAAGGGCGTCTCTTGGTTCAATGGTTGAGACAGGTCGTAAAGCTTTGTCATACGCTCGGCGAGCCGCCACGTGATATAAAAG
>JBEKJV010000030.1:0-15974 GCA_050011055.1 Nitrososphaerales archaeon
TCTCCGAAGTCGTCTCAAGGCATCACGGCGGAATCCGTACCCATGATGAATACGGCTGCCGCCACCACAGAGGTCCAGACTCCTTTGTCTCCGACTGCCGACTGGGTGATGTTCGCTGTCCTGATGATCCTGCCTGAGGCCTTGAAAACCTGTTCCTTTTCATTCCAATCAGCGTTGACGTCGAAGGGGACTCCCATAGTGGTCGCGAGCATGGAGGCCGCTAGATCTTCCGCGTAATCTCCTGCTAGTTCATCGGTCTCGCCGAACGAATGGTGCTCTGATAGATAACCGACATCGTCCGGGTTCGATGGCATCGCGAGACCGATCGAGGCAGCGATGAGGCGGTGATCCTCGTTCGTGGAGTTGCGCGCCAGCACAAGGAAGACTATCTCCCCTGGTTTCAGCATGGATATGCCCTGTTCGCGCGTGACTTTGACGCATTTTGGCGGGATAATGCTCGAGATGCTGACCAGGTTGTGCCAACTAATGCCCGCGTCTCTGAGTGCCGCCTCGAAAGAGGTGAGGTTTTCCCTGTCTCTTCCTGCCCCCTTGGTCAGGAAGAAGTACTTCGGAACCAGATTCACGCCCCGAAGCCTTTCGTTTGACCTTTGTAAACGTCACCATTTCGTATTTGGATGCGAACGCTGCTTCTTCGTTTACCCTCGCAGGATTATGCATTGGTCCGTGCTGGTTCTAGCCCGGGTGCTGTCGCAGCATACGAGACCAATGGTTGGACGCGATTGTTTGTCGCGAATACCCCGCAAGTAAGCTTCTAAAACCACGCACAGCTGGGCAGGGAAGTCTTGGACAAGACCCAGGAGCTCCTGTGCGAGAACCTGACCAAGGTGTATTCTGGTTCCAGCGGTAGAAGAGCCCTAGATTCAGTTAACCTGCGAATCCCCTCCAGAGGAATCTTCTCCCTCATTGGCATGAATGGGGCAGGAAAGACGACTCTCGTGAGAATCCTAGCCACTCAGCTCGAATCGACCTCTGGGAGCGCTTCGATTAATGGAATCGACGTCGCGAAGGAGGCCAAGGCGTTGAGGGAGCGAATCGCTTGCGTCCCCCAGGAAGCCAGAACCGTCCCATGGATGACGCCGAAACAGACGGTCCTTTCGTACCTCATGTGGAGGGGCATCGCCTACGGAGAGGCAAAAGCCAAGGCGACGGAGGCGCTCGCGCGGGTCGGGCTGGGGGAGCAGGAGAACACTCTGACTAGGCGCATCTCAGGCGGCATGAAGCGAAAGGTCCTGGTTGCTACAGTGCTCGCTTCGGATGCAGACATTGTCTTTCTCGACGAGCCGACGACCGGGCTCGACCCCATATCGCGTAAGGAACTGTGGAGGTTCCTAGGAGGTCTGGCGAAGAATCGCTTTCTGATCCTCACCACCCACTATTTGGAAGAGGCGGAGCAATTGGCAACGACCATCGGGGTCATGCACATGGGAAAAATGGTTGGCCTAGGAACCCTTGATGAGCTTCGCTCAGCTGTCAAGCACCAGTACAGCGTCATGGTTGCCGCCGGTTCTGAACCTCCAAGTGTACTCAGCGGTTCCATGACACGGGGGGACTCGGGAGAAACCCAGATTCTGACCGACGAGGAAGAAGCTTACAGCGTCTCAAGACAGCTCTTAGAGAAGGGGGCAAAGTTCTCCATTAGCAAGATTTCCCTCGATGACATCTTCTTCCATCTCGTGAACAGAAGCGATCAGGAGGCGAAGGCCAGCTGAGGCCTTGGGGGAGGCAGGTCCTGGCCTCAGTGCTGGTCAACTCCATCTACGAAATGAAGAACTACCCTGTGGTTCTTCTCAACACGGTCCTCTCCCCGCTTTCCTTTCTCTTGCTGATCTATTTCGTGAGTGGCGGCAGGCTGATCGGGGATGCGATCGAAGGAGGCTTCATAATGAGCATGTTCAATAGCGGCATGTCACTCCAAGGGGATTTGGCACACCTGAAGAACGACTTCAAGCTCCAGGACATGGTGGTCAGCTCTCCCACCTCTCCTGCCGCCTATGTGACCGGGATGGCCCTCGCAGAAGTCATCTACTCTGTGCCGGCGTTGGCCGTCCTGACGGTCCTGGCTGCAATCTACCTCCATCCCGCGATGGTCCAGGCGCTGGAGCTGCTAGGAGTCTTCTTGTTCATGTTCCTCACCTCTATCGCCATCGGGTACACGTTGTCGACCTTCTCGAGCGACATAGTCCAGAGTTTTGCCTTCTCAAGGCTGATCTCGACGCTGTTCTCCACCCTGCCTCCGGTCTACTATCCAATAACACTCATTCCGCTTCCGTACCGGTACGTGGCCTACCTGTCCCCTACAACCTACGCCGCCGAGATCTCCCAGAACGCCACCGGCTTCCTGTCGCTCTCGACCTACGGGATTGTCCTCGCTTGGGGCGTCCTGTTTGCCACAACTGCACTCTTGACACTTATCGCGGTCAAGAAGGCAAGATGGAGGGATGTATGAGTTCCAGGCCTTGATGGCGCAACAAGAGTGAATCAATGGCCCGCAACGCACTGTGCAGACGCGCGCGCCTCCTGGAGGTGACCTCCCTTCTCGGACGAGAATTATCTGGGGTGTTTTCCGGCTTTCAGTAGAACTTCTTTGTTTCCGTGAAATGCTCTTCTGCTCTGATTTTCCTCTTGCCCATCTCGATGAAGAACGGTTCAGGATCAACCGTCGCTTCAGGCGGAAAGACACCCGGGTCCTTAATCTTCCCAGTCGCTTGCCATTGCGAGATCACTGCTGGTGGCACGGAAGTATCTCGGGACGAAGGTATCCCTCTCTGGGGGTCGTTCCAGGTGATTATGTGGTACGTAACTGTTGCAGGAGATTCTTCCCGGGCTCCAAACACGTCAATTCTGAACGCGTCATATTCGTATTCCTCGCGTGGTGGGGTGTCGTGCCTCGATTTCGCGATGGCTCTCTGATACATCGCTGTCAAGTAATCGAGAGGTGAGATCCGCTGATCGCCGAACTGGATTCCTTCGGTTTCGGCAAAGCCTAGGCTCTTCAGGGTACTGAAGGTAGCGAAGTCAGTGCTTGGGAACCCTATTCGAAACGTTACGTTCCGGCAACCCTTGCCGACATATCTTCCTAAGGTCGCGGGTTCAGAATGTTTAACGTAATACGCTGTGACTTTGCCAATTGGGTCCTGCATCGTCACCGTGGTCTCCCCTGACAGCACGGGTTGCTTGACGTGCTTGCCGTCGAGCCACATGACAGGTTCTTGCGTGAACTCATCCATGACGGTTCGTATGGAGTAGCCTGGCCAGCCCGGCTCCTTTACCGGCAGGGTGTTGCCCCATGAACAGTAAATACTGATCGTGTCGACCTTGTCGAGCTTCGCAGCCCCAGCTGCGCCAGCGATGTTGGTTAAGCCCGGCGTGCTGCCCAGTCCTATGGTCGCGTTCAATCCCGCCTTCTTCCACTCCTTGTCGAACTCCAGCTGTTTGAGGGTAGTGTCGAAGAACCCTCCTAGGTCGGTATAGTGGGCGCCTGCTCGAAGGCAGGCGTTCATGACGGCTATGTTGGTTTGATACCAGGCACAGTTTACCACCGTGTCAACCCCCTCCGATTTCACCATCTTCGCGACGGCGTCTGTGTTGCTCGCGTCAAGTTCCATGACCTTCACTCGGTCTCCTAGATTTAGGTCGGCCATGGCTTTCTTGACATTTCCAAGTTTTCGGCTTGCGGCTATTACTTCGGCTTTGGAAAACTCCACCAAGTCTTGGGCGGCGTATGCTCCGATTTGGCCTGAAGCTCCTAAGACAAGCGTTTTCATATTGAGCGCGCGCCGCTGAGGTAGATGCGTATAGTAGTTAACAAGTGCGCCAGCCTAGCACTTACACGGAATCAGATGGAGCATTTCCTGCGCCAGATGGAGGTTCGTGGCCTGGATGTGAAGAAGCTGCCCACAACCGAATAGTCCCAGGTCAGCCAGCGTCCGTTCTGCGCCACGTTAATTAGAGTGGCAATCCTTCTGCTTAGTTGTCCCAAGATGTCCCAAGAGCACGCCGTGATGGCCCCACACATCGTCGTGAAGCCCCCAGGCCCGAAATCAAAGGAGCTTCTCCGCAGACAGGAAGAAGTCGAAACAAGGGCGGTCGTCTACAGCAAAGCATTCCCCTTCGCCATAGATTCTGCCGAGAATGCGACAATCAGAGATGTCGATGGGAACCTCTACATCGACTGGGTGAGTGGCATATGCGTCCTAAACCTAGGGCACCGCAACCCGGTCGTTACCCAAGCAGTAGCCAGTCAGCTCGGAAGAATCTGGCACGCCCTTGAGATTCCCACGGAAACGAGAATTGGGTTTTTTGAAAGAATGCATTCCGTTCTCCCCGGCGAGCTCCGGGGCCATGCGAAGATAATGACGACGGTTACGGGGGCGGACGCCTGCGAAGCGGCGGTCAGCATCGCGAGAATGGTGACAGGAAAGAAGACGGTAGTGGCATTCGAGGGCGCGTACCACGGCGTGCACGCAGGTGCAGTGAGCCTCACCTCTTCTCGCCACTACCTCGAGTATTCAGGAGTCTCAAGACAGGGCGTCTTCAGGCTGCCCTATCCGTATTCGTACCGGTTCCCCCTTCCTGTAGAGAAGAAGGGCGACGAAGGCAAAGTCGTGCTGCGCTACCTTGAGCACCTCATCGAGGACGAACACTCTGGCCTTGATGACGTAGCCGCTATAATCGTCGAGCCCATTGAGGGCGAAGGCGGTTACATACTCCCACCGGAGGACTTCCTCCCCGGCCTGAGGGAGATAGCGGACAGGTCGCACATTCCCCTGATTGTCGACGAGGTGCAGACGGGATTCGGCAGAACCGGGAAGTTCTGGGGATGCGAACTGACAGGGACGACTCCAGACATCATGTGCGTTTCAAAGTCCGTCGGTGCCGGCATACCCCTGTCGCTGGTCGCCTACAAATCGGAATATGACGGGAGACTGAAGGAGGGCTTCCATCTTGGAACGTACAGAGGGAACCTGCTTGCTATGGCAGCCGGGTCAGCGTCTGTGGATTACATCAAAGATAACAGGATCCTGGAACGGGTCGCCAGGCTCGGGGCAAATGCGAAGAAGGAATTCGAGGGGACTGCATCCAAGTCAAAGTGCATCGGCGACGTGCGAGGGGTTGGTTTCATGATTGGAAATGAAGTTGTGGAATCGAAGCAGAGCAGGAAACCTTCCCGAACTCTCGCCGTAGAACTCAGGAAGCTTATGTTCGAGAGCGGCCTTCTCATGCATACGTGCGGCCACTACGGAAACGTCCTCAGATTCATGGCGCCATTAACTATTGAGGAGCCCCTCCTAAAGAACGGTCTTGAGATCTTTGAGCGAACCGTCCTCTCGCATGGATAGTAATTCCGTTCGCCCCCGGCTCGACCGAGCGTTCGACGGAGGGAGGACTATTGTCTCCTCTTGGCTTTCGTCATCCTTGCGGTAGGTGTTTTCTTAGGGGGCCAAGTCAGCTTCGGGTAATCGGGTTTGCCCCACTTCTGAGTGTATTCAGCCCAAGTCAATCCCCCTTTTGATGGTGAACTCTCAAACATCGACCACCAGTGGAAGTCACATAGGGGCCGCCCCTTCTTGTCCGTTAGCAGAGGACACGAGGACTTCGGTCCTATGAAATGGCCTGCTTCTGTCTCGATTCCGGACCTTTCACAAGAGTAGCAGTAGTCGACCATCTTGCTAGGCAACGTCCTCGACCTTCTTAATCTTGTTCCTCCAAAATCACGGGCCCTGTTGGCTACACTGCCCATCGAAGACAGCGTGCGCCGTGCGGGCTTAATCGGGTGAGCGCTGCCTGCCACGAGTGCTGGGATTGAAGTTCACATTGATTAGAATCGGACCAAATCGAGTTGCTCGGAACGAGATAATTCTGACTTATCACATCTCGTCGGAAAACCACGTAATTCGCACAATTCATAGGTAATCGGCACAAAATCCTATATTTGTGATGCAGGTCACCGAAAAACGGCGCGATAGGTATATTTACGGCGGGAAAGCATGTTTTTATACAAAGAAAGCCAATCCCACTGTCAGGGAGTGCGTTGTCCAGTACGTCGTCGGGTGTGAGTATACAGGACGAGGAAATTCCGTTCATTGCTGAGGTTATCAAAGGAGGTCGGCTGACGATACCTGAGGAGATCAGGACCCTAATGCGGATAGAGGAGGGGAACTATGTCTTGATACGGCTGAAGGTCGTCTCAAGGAAGCGTTTGGGGAAGAAAGCTCGCAGCAGATCTTCCAACGGAAACGGAGGAACGTGAGGAGGGAAGTTGCATGTCGTCGTCCACACAAACCCAGGATCCTGAAGTCACGCCTGCACTGCCAAAGATCGCCCTTCAGCCCAACGTAAGAAGCACGACGAAGACCGCAGCGCTTCACGAGGAAGCTTGCCGCCTCATTCCAGGGGGCTCTAGCTCGACCATTCGGTGGGCTTCCTACGAACCATACCCTATATTCATGAAGAGTGGCAACGGCTCAAAGATCATCGACGTAGATGGCAATTCCTACACGGACTATCTCCTGTCCTATGGCGCCCTGATCAACGGTCACGCTCACCCCAAGATTGTGGAAGCGATTAAACAGCAAGCCCAACTCGGAACGATGTTTGGAACTCCTAGCGAGGTCGAGGTCGACTTGGCGAAGAAGTTCAAGCAGTTCGTGCCGACGTCTGACATGGTTACGTTCGCGTCTGACGGCACCGATGCAACGCTAAACGCGGTCAGGATCGCCCGCGCTGCCACCGGGAAGGACGTGATTCTGAAGTTCGAGGGTCACTACCACGGCCAGCACGACTACGCAATGGTGAGCGTCGAAGCTCCTCCTGTGGTGGCAGGAATGGAGGAATACCCGAGGTCGCTTCCATACTCAGCCGGGATACCATCGATGATTATGGAGACAGTGGTGGTATCGCCTTGGAACAACGCAAAGGTGCTTGAAAGGATAATGAAGAGGCACGCGAACGAAATCGCAGCCATCATCACGGAGCCAATAATGGCAAACGCCGGCGTGATCCTTCCTCAGCAAGACTATTTGAAAACAGTCAAGGAAATCGCAGCATCGAACGATGCTCTCCTCATCTTCGATGAGGTAATCACAGGTTTCAGGGTCGCACCTGGCGGGGCCCAGCAGCTGTACGGTGTGACGCCTGACCTTTCGACCTGGGGGAAGGCGCTGGGAGGTGGACTTCCAGTCGCCGCGCTCTCCGGTAAGAAGGAGTACATGGATCTCATCCAACCTGGAAAAGTCTCATACGGAGGAACATACTTTGCCAATCCTCTTTCGCTCGCCGGAGCACTTGCGAACCTTGAGGTGTTGGCCGAGCACGATTACCGCGCACTCAAAGTCCTGAAGGAAAACACGGAGAAGCTAACGGGCGAACTCACCCAACTGGTCCAGAAGACCAAGCAGAAGGCATGCATACAAAGCGCGCCAGGAATGTTTACCCTCTCCTTCACTAAGCACCCGAAGATTACGAACTATCGTGAAAGTCTTCTTGCGGACTGGGACAAGTTCCGGACACTGCACCAGCTACTTCTGGACTACGGAATCTATCTCCACCCGGACAACTACGAAAGGGTCACGATATCGACTGTCCACACGGAGGAAGACATCACGCTGACTCTTCAGGGATTCGAAGAAGCATTCAAGCGACTAGCCTAGGCATCTCACATCCGCTGCACGACAGATGCGAGGAGAGTTCTCTCTGTCGGAAGGGAGTTGTCTTCGTCCGACTCTTCGAGAGGCTCCTACCCTGAGTGAATCGACGGGCGAACAAGTGGGTATGCTTCCAGTCCACTGTCGGTTTCTCCCTGTCTCGCATTCATGGAGCGTTGGGCCAAACGCGTAAATATGGTAAAGTGACGATTAGGAGACCTCAAGCCGCATTGAACATTCCTAGAGAGAGGGCAGTTTCAAGAATGATTCTCGGGATTATTGTAATAGTCGTGGTGCTGTTTGCGTCTGCTGGTGCGTACTATGGATTCATAGCAAACGGTGGGAAGAGTTCCACGAAGACGTCTCTCCAGGTCGATGAACCAAATGAGCCCGACACCTTGGATCCGGCTGTCTCGTACGAAACGTCTGGATGGGAAGTCATCGAACAGATCTACCAGGGCCTCATAACATGCAACGGTACTAGCTACACAACCTACGAGGGCGTTCTAGCCGAGTCGTGGATCGTGTCCAGTAGCGGCCTGAACTACACCTTCAACCTCAGACATGGCGTGACGTTCAGCAACGGTGACCCGTTCAATGCCTACGTCATGTGGTACTCCGTCTACAGGACGATAGTGATGAATCAGGCACCATCTTGGATCCTGGAGCAGAACCTTGCAGCGGGGAACGGACTGACTTTCAACGTGACGGATAGCATGTTGAATTCAATCAACTACGCTAATCCATCTGCAGCGGACTTGACCATCATGAACCGGACCGATCAGTCGGTCAGGGCATTGAACGCGTCAGTGATTCAATTCAACCTCGGTTGGGGCTACAACGGACCTGCGCCATACTCGGCCTTCCTAGCAACCCTCATTACCCCGATGGCGTTTGCTGTGGATCCCACTTTCGTGCACAGCCATGGAGGAGTGGTTGCATTAAGTCCGAACGACGATTTGACGACCACGACACTTGGGACCGGATTCTACAAGCTGCAGTCTTGGGTGATGGGGCAGAGTGTCAGCCTTGTGAGGAATCCCGATTATTGGGCGGCAAGCCTGCCCAAGTCTGAGTTGAACAACGCGATATCGCCTGCGATTCTCAACAACGTGGTCATCTATTACAAGGATGCACTAGCGAGCATAGGTGATCTCCGCTCAGGAGCGACACAGATGATTAGCGTTCCGGTAACCTACTATAACGTTACAAAAGGGGTGTCTGGCGTCACCACGACAGTTCTCCCCATCGTCTACGGCGCGGCAGCAGACGTGCACTACGTCTACATGGATACCGCGGCGTTTCCACTGTTCAAAAATCTCGACGTCAGAAAAGCGATTGCCCTTGCCATAAACTATTCCTACATCATACGCGTTGTGTTCGGCGGCCACGCAGGACAGTGGGTCGGACCTGTCCCTCCAGGCTTCCAATACTACAACGAATCGACAAAAGGACTGAGCCCGTATCAGTACGACCCAGTCCAAGCAGCAGTCTCCCTTGCCCAGGCTGGGTTCAGATCCTATCTGCCTAACGGAACGACGCTCAATTCGGGCGGGAAATCGTTCCCCTCGGTCGAGTTCCTGTTCGACTCTGACAACCCGACTGACCTCAATACTGCCCAGATTATCAGGTCCAATCTTGCATCAGTAGGCATACCAATCGTATTGACGTCACTCCCCTCCAGGGCGTACTCGACACTCATCTACTCATCGAGCAGCGATAACACAACGCTTGCGATGGGGCTGGGCTATTACAGCGAGGACTACACCGCAAGCATAGACTACGTCTATTACTTCACGAATACTAACCAGATTGGATCGAGCGCATACAACAATTCCGAGGTCATGAATTGGACCACCCAAGCAGCGACCGCAGTAGACAGCCCGACGATAGCAGCGGCCTTCAGAAACATAACTCGGAGCATGTACCAGAACTACACGGACATCTGGCTGTACGTGCCTCAACAGATGCCGGTCCATGTGAACTCCGTCACCGGCATGATCCCCAATCCGGCTGGGTCTGCCATGGGCTACTTCCTCTACTACAACACTATCAACTACACACGCTAATCCAGAGATAATAATGGTCTCGCTACGAGATTTCCTTCCATATCTCGGGAGGCGAATTGTGGGCGCCTTCGTCGTCCTGATTGGCGTAGCGCTGATAATCTTCTTCATATCACACGTCCTCAGCCCTGACCCTGCGCATCTGTGGGCGGGGGCGAGGGCCAGCAAATCGACAATAGCCCAGGTGGTGGTCCAATACCACCTCGACCAACCTTGGTATACCCAGGTCTACTACTTCTTGCAGTCATACGCCACTGGGAATTTCGGAACCGACCCGCAGACTCATCGCTCAATCCTTTCAGAGATACTCTTCTACTTCCCTAACACACTGGAGCTTGTTATTACCTGCATGATTCTCATCGTCGCCCTCGGAGTGGGACTCGGCTACATCGCGGGGATGCGCTTCGGGAGCAATACAGACAAGGCGATCAGAATCTTCTACCTCACCTGTTGGTCCTCTCCATACTATCTGGGAGGCATCCTCGCCGTGCTCATCTTCTCGAGCTACATTCCTCTCTTTCCTTCGGGCGGAATGAATTCGCAGACACTCGGATCCATCAGCTCGATCACGGGAATCTACGTTCTGGACGCCTTGCTTCAACTGAATGGTCAGGCCTTTCTCGATGGTCTTTACCATCTTGTCCTGCCAGCCACGGTTCTCGCGCTGCTCGAGTTCGGCATAATTGCGAGAATCATGCGATCATCGATTCTGGACATGAGGTGGTCCACACATGTGAAAGCGGCCAGGGCCAAAGGGTTGGAAGAGGGGGAGGTCAGACGGAATCATATCCTGAGGAATGCCCTGATTGACACGAACACGATGTTAGCGATAACGTTCGGGTTCCTGCTGTCTGGCACCATCGTGATCGAGCATATTTTCTCATGGCCGGGGGTAGGGGAGTTCACGTACAATGCAATAGTCGCGGTCAACTATCCTGTGTTGATACCATGCGTCCTTATCTTCACTGTAGGCGTGGTCATCGCCAACTTCGTTGCTGACATCTTCTATTCGCTATTAGACCCACGAATCGCGTTAGGTGAGGGGGGAGGGTCGGAGAGCTGAGCGCCGGAGTCACGAGCGTAAGGAAGCTTATCACTTCGAATGCACTTTCAATGTTCGGGCTCGTCACCGTTGTATTCTTCTTGATACTCACTGTCGGCCAGGCTGTGAGTTCCGGAAGGATACTCCCCTACAACGCGTACCAAATCTCCTCGCAGGCAAACGCTTCGCCTTCCCTCGCCCATTGGTTCGGCACGGATCTCCTCGGAAGAGACATGCTGTCGTGGGTAATAACGGCTCTTCCGACCGACATAGGGATTCCAGTAATCACGGTCGCTGTTTCTGCAGCCATCGGGATCGTTCTGGGTACACTGGCTGCTTTCTTCAGAGGATGGCTGGACGAGGTCATAATGAGGCTGACCGATATGTTCATGGCCTTTCCCCAGATGATCATGAGTCTGGCCATCGCAGCAACTCTCGGCCCTAGTCTCGTGAACGTCACCTTTTCTCTGATTGTCGTCTGGTGGCCGCCGTACGTCAGACTGGTGAGGGGAGCGGTGCTACAGGTGGCTGCAGAGGATTTCGTCTCCATCTCAAAGGCGTTGAACTCGTCTTTCTTCTACATTGTGAG
This sequence comes from Nitrososphaerales archaeon, assembly GCA_050011055.1. GTDB lineage: Archaea > Thermoproteota > Nitrososphaeria > Nitrososphaerales > Gagatemarchaeaceae > UBA183. The sequence goes on from JBEKJV010000030.1 coordinate 11,362, forward strand.
CAAGGACGCGATTCCCAACGTCCTGCCCAGCGTCCTTGTCTATGCGACGACGGACGTAGGGACCGCTTTGCTGACGCTATCGACTCTCGGCTTCCTAAACGTGGGCATACCACCTGCCTCACCCGAGCTTGGTACGATGGTGTCAAATGTGGGCTACAACTTCTATCTCTACCCGTACCAGGTCATTATTCCTGCGGTGTTTGTAATGGTGATTGTGGCAGGGTTTAGCTTTCTCGGAGAAGGGATAAGGGAGTCGCTCGATGTGAGGCTCAGACCGCACATTCTCATGAGAAACAAGCCCGTAAAAGAACATGAAACCGAAGGACAGAAGAACGGGCCAATCTAGACTGTTCGTGGACCAGCGGGGCTATCAGGAAAGGCTCTGAGACGGCTTCTGCGAGTCGCGCCAGCCACGATTCTGACCTTCGGTGATCAATTCTGCCCGGGGAGGTGTTAGACTCGAGTTGTTTGGTCGGGCTTCGTAGAGGAAGCATGAGACTAGCTGACCGGCCCCGACGTCTATCGCGGGAGGAACCGCACTACACTTTTCGAAGGCGGACGGACACACGAAGCGGTACCGGCATCCCGTGGGGGCGGGTCGGTGTTCGGAAACGACAGTCTCCTGCAGCTGCGCTTTCTTGAGCGTAAGAACGTTCGAAATCAGCTTCTGTGTGTAGGGATGCTTCGGGCTGGTACAGACTACGCGAGTATCTCCAGTCTCTACGAGTCTCCCGTAGAATAGGACGCTGAGCCTGTGGCTGACGTACTTAATGACGTTGATGTCATGAGTGATGAATAGATAAGACATGTCGAGCTCCGACTTCAACTTCTTCAGGGTGTTTAACACCTGGGCCTGAATCGAGACGTCCAACGCGCTCGTTGGTTCGTCGAGTATCAATAGCTTCTTTGGGACTACAAGAGCCCTGGCCAGACTTATCCTCTGCCTCTGTCCACCGCTCAGCTCCCTAGGTCTACGGGGCAACAGGTCTTTCGTTACTCCTACGAGGCGGGTAATGAATTCGATCCTCTCGTCGTAGTCATCCTTGGGGATCGTTTTTGACGCTATCAACGCCTCACTTATGACTTCTTTCACCGTGAGTCTTGGGTTCAGAGATCTGACCGGATCCTGGAATACTATGCCGACGTTCTGCCTGAGAAAGGCGATGTCCTTCCTACTTTTGTAGTCGATCTTCCGCCCCAGGAGCTTGACTGTCCCGGAGGTGGGCTTGTACAGCGCCACCAAGACCTTGGCCAAAGTGGACTTGCCCGAGCCCGTCTCCCCCGTCAATCCGAAAGTCTCATTTTCCTTTATCGAGAGCGAAACGTCGTCTAGGGCTTTCATCGGAGGAGACTTCCTCAGGAGGCTGGCCCTCCTTCTTGACCTGAAACTTACCGTCAGATGTTCAATCTCAAATAAACTGTCCACTTGTCTTATCGACCCTCCAACAAGCCGTGTATCTTGTTGCCGTGACTTCCTCCAAAGGAGGCTCCTCCTTCCTACAGATGTCTTTTGCAAAGGGACACCGGGGATTGAACTTGCAGCCGGTGGGAAGGTCTCTCAGGTCGGGTGGTTCACCGAGTTGAACGTGAAGTGGGGGCGCGTCCTCGAATCCTTCGGGAACGGACGCGACTAGTGTGTTCGTGTAAGGATGGAGCGAGTGTTGGAGGACGTCAGGCGTCTCTCCTGCCTCCATCACCCTTCCCGCATACATGATGTACATCCTGTCGCAAATCTGGGAGGCTACAGTCAGATCATGCGTTATGTAGAGCAGCGTTGCACCTGTCTTTCTCTGAGCACTGAACATGCCAAGAATCCTGTTCTGGACGTATGCGTCGAGGCCGGTTGTTGGTTCGTCCGAGATCATTAACCTTGGCTTCTCGATAATTGACATCGAAATAGCTACCCTCTGCCGCATCCCGCCAGAGAGTTCGTGCGGATACTGCTCCAAGACTTCGTCCGGTTTGTCTATGCAGAGATTCTTCAGAAGTTCCGTCATGACCTGCTTCGAATCACCCTCACCTTTCTCTGCTGCTGGCGGACTCCCCCTCTTCCTCTGAACTTTGATGGCCTCTCCAATCTGCCTTTCGACCGTATAGACTGGGTTGAGTGAGTCAAGCGGCTCCTGGAAGACCATGTTGATTCCAGTGCCACGTATATCCACCAACTTGTCGGAAGAAAGTCCAAGCACGTCCTCGCCTTCAAAGATGATACTCCCGCTGGTTATTTGTGCGGGAGGCGAGTCGAGGAGCCCTAGAATCGCCAGTCCCAGCGTCGTCTTTCCTGAGCCACTCTCACCGACTAAGCCAATGACCTCACCCTTTTTGGCGCTCAGGGATACGTTGTTGAGGATTCGCACCCTGCCGTCAATCGAAACGAAATCGACAGTCAGGTTCTTCACCGTCAGTATGCTCTCCGTGTGGTCATGGGCCATCGACGAAATGGCGCCGTGCGAGGTGTTTGTTGTGCTGGGACCCGAAGGTGGTTCACCGTTGGCCTCCTGAACGAGACTACTGACCAACCAAGAAGACAGGTTGTGATTCGGCCATCACTATCGTATTAACTCTTTTTTTCCACGGCAAGACTCCCGGTGGCTTCTCAGACTCCTCGAGATCATCTGGACGACGATGGACGCTCTTTGCCCGAGTTGCGCTTGAGAGACCATCCATGCAGCTGCGGCTAGTTCCGCTGTTCGCCGAAATCCTTAACTCGAACAAAGGGTCTTGTGAGACTGAATCGTCATGCTTGCCGCTCAGCAAAAGATGCTGATTGGTGGAGACTGGGTTGCCGCACAGAGCGGTGAAACCTACGACGTTGTGAACCCGGCAACCGGGGAGGTCATCGGAAAGGTGCCGAAGGCGGGTCGAGAGGAGGCTTCCAGGGCGGTAGACGCAGCGAGGGAGGCCTTCGACCGAGGACCCTGGACCAGAATGACTCCCGCGGACAGGGCGAAGATCATCTGGAAGATAGCCGACCTGGTTGAACTGGACGTCGATAGACTGGCAATGATGGAGACTAACAATCAGGGGAAGACGATCAAGATGTCCCGCGATAATGATTTTCCGACAGGCATCGACAACATTAGGTTCTTCGCAGGAGCCTCTCGGAATCTTGAAGGGAAGGCTGCGTCCGAATACACCGGGCTTGGCACAACGATCTTCAGAAGGGAGCCCGTGGGCGTGGTATGTTGCATCACCCCATGGAATTACCCCTGGATGATGGCTGTCTGGAAAGCCGTCCCGGCGCTTGCCGCCGGCAATACGATAGTAATCAAGCCCGCAAGCGTAACCCCCCTGACGACACTCGAATTCGCGAGGATCATGGAAAAGGCGGGCGTCCCCAAGGGAGCTGTCAACGTTGTGACTGGACCCGGAGCGACCGTTGGAGAAGCGCTAGTAACGCACCCCGGCGTGGATGTGGTCGGTCTTACGGGAGACACGACTACAGGAAGCAGGATAATGGAACTCGCCTCACGTACGGTGAAGAGGCTACAGCTGGAGCTTGGGGGCAAGGCACCGTTCATCGTGCTTGAGGACGCGGATATTGATGCTGCAACCGAGGGCGCGGTTGTGGGCGGTTTTGTAAACGGCGGACAAGACTGCACTGCCGCCACGAGGATATACGTTCAAGAGAGCATCTACGGCGCCTTCGTCAAGAGATTTACCGAGAAGGTGAGCAAGATCAGGATAGGTGATCCCACCAGGCGGGACACGGACATGGGTCCTCTTGTGTCCGATGCACAACGCAAGAAGGTCGAAGAGATGGTCGGGATAGGCAAGAATGAAGGAGCCAAGCTAATCATGGGTGGAAAGCGTCCGGTCCTTGGAGGTCTCTTGAGCAGAGGGTTCTTCTATGAACCGACCATCTTTGCCGATGTGAGACAGGACATGAGAATCTGTCAGCAGGAGATATTCGGGCCTGTCATCTGCGTCTCTCAGATATCGACTTTCGAAGAAGGAATCGAGAAGGCGAACGACGTGGTCTACGGCCTCGCGGCCTCCGTTTGGACTAGGGACGTGAGCAAGGCGATGAGAGCAGGGGCACAGCTCAGGTTTGGGGACGTGTGGGTCAACGACCAAACGACCATCTTCCCCTTGCCTCGGAAATGCCTCACGGGGGCTTCAAACAGAGTGGTCATGGCAAGGATATGTCAGCGTACACCTTTGATGACTACACCCAAGTGAAATTCGTTTATGTCGACACAACAGACGCAGTTCGGAAGCCCTGGTACTACACCGTCTACGGAGATTAGTGCACGAGTCTCGGAAGAAGGATGCCGTTTGAACCAACAACGCGTGCTCGATCTGTGGTCTTCGCATAGATGATTGTAGCCGAGTTCATTCTTGATTAAGAGACGCACGGCCGTTACCGGTGTTGTAGATTGGACGAAGAGAGTAAGCCGAGGAAACTCGACAAGTTAGTCCGAAAAACTCAACGGGTTAGCTGGGAAGCCACTCTTCTTGATGCGGTGTCTCTTCCTTGCTGCCAACTGCACGTGCAGCGCCCCATGGAAGGCACTGGCGTTCTTGTTGGCCCCCAAACCAGATTGACCAAAACAGAGGGAAGGCGTGCGGTTGCACGCCTAGTTTCCTATCCTATGCTACTTGCCTGTGAG
>JBEKJV010000031.1:0-15436 GCA_050011055.1 Nitrososphaerales archaeon
GCTGAAGATGTCTGGCTCTGGGGAGGCGCGGGAGGCAACCCATCCAAGGGCGGTAGACTTTGCACGTCTCTTGATTATTGGGGACAATGCTTCGAGGAGTTAGTGCCAGGGTGAGAGAATCGTATGAGATGAAGATATGGTATACCCTGAGTCAATCAGGGTGAGGCTGCCGTTCGCGCCAGATGAACCTCGCGCTCATATTCATGATTTTCAAATTCATAACCCTTTTATTGAATTTATGGTTAAAGTAGTAAGCTGAGGGTGTGTGGGGGGTGCCATACGACCAGGCCCCCACGCCTTGACGGGCAGGGGGTCGAACTGCACACCCTTCAGATTCCAAACTCAAGCCTCTTCGAACAACCTATCGTGTACGATCCTGTAGTCTTGAAGGAGGCGAAGCCCTTCGGGGGTCGCCTGATAGTACTTGCCCCCGAGTGTGGTCTCCTCCCTTAAGAGTCCCCGACGCTCAAGAGTCTCGACGATGCCTCTCAGTTCATTGTAAGAGATATTCGCGGCCTTCATGATGTGCGTCGGCCTGAGGGGCTGCAGGGACGCGGCTTGGATTATGTCGACAAATGTCTCCATCCGCGATCTTCGCTTGAGGATTGTTGTCTCCTTTCCGCCCCGGTTGAGCTTCCTGATCTCCTCCGCCATGAGCATCACTGGGTTATCCATGCTCTGGACAAGCAGCGACGCCTTCTCGCTGAATGCTTTCCTCTGATCGACGTTGAGGAAGTTCTCGACATATCCCGCTATCTCTTTCGGGTCCGTGGAGTGGGGTATGTACTTGTGCAGCTCGATGACTGGTTTTGACGGCTCCCAATAAATCGCACTCACGGCAGGCTTGCCGAGAATGAAGGCCTCCATCAGCATCGTCTCAGCAGCACCCATCGCTACGTCCGCGTGGACCACGGGCGACTCAACCATCGATTCTTCGAGTACCCTGACTCCCATGTTCGTATACCTCCGCCTCTGCGTTTCGGTCCTGGGCAGCACAGCTACGGAAGCGTTTCCCTTCTTGTGAACCAGCTCGACGGCCTTCTCTAGAATGGGCCTCCGGTTGGGGAAGAAACTTGCGAACTCTGGTTCCGGCCTAACGAAGACCACGGGTGGCTCGATTTCCAACTTTGTGTAGGGGTTCTGCGTCTCGAGCGGTGCCCCTTTCAGGTAGCCTGTGTGGAAGCCGTTGAACCAGACGACCTTCTCCGGGTCGATGACGCCGTTCTGATACAGCTCCTGAAACGTGTAGAACCGTGGCACGAAGACCTTTGTCGCGAGCGGAAAGACCATCTGATTGACATGCTTCTCCCTCTCGTCGTAGAATATGGTCCAAGACGGTATGTTGAGGCCGAAAGCGGTACGCACTGCTTCGGGCCACCTTTCGGTCAGCAGTATATCGGGCTTTTCGCGCTGGATGATTGGCGACAGCTGCCGGATTGTGTCGGCGTAGGCCTCGAGCTTGAAGCCGAGCTCACGTCCGCCGTGCTTTCCGACCGCGAGGTATTCTATCCCTTTGGCGTCCAAGATTTGTTGGATGTTGTCGTGATCCCTGGCGGTAACGAGAAATTCGAACTCTGATTTGAGTTCCTTGATGAGCGGGGCGAAGAAGTTCGCTTGGAACGGCGTGCTCATCGCTACCCAGATCTTCCTGACCTTTAGGGGCTCCAAGGGTGCAGAACCAGGTCCCGTGCTTGTCATGCGAACGCCAATCCGATTCCGATTGCCAATGACGCGAACACGGCCTGCATCGCCAGCAGTGAGACGACGAGTTCCTTCTCTGTGATGGGTGAAACCTTCATGAAAGCGTGGACCACGGCAGGGTAGCCGGCCGGCTCCAAGGTGCCGTCGGCCCTGACCTTGGTGTTGCCGAACATGTGCCGTTGCTTGAAGGGGTGCCTGTGCATCATCTTCAGAGCAAAGTCCATGGCTGCCGGGATGCTCAGCACTATAGCCTCGAACTCGAGGCCCGATGCAAGGCCCAACGCCGCCAGCGCAGCCCCGGCCATCAGCGTGCCTGTGTCGCCAGGGAAGATCTTCGCTGGGTACCAGTTCAGCACGAGGAATCCAATGTAGGCGAAGGTGGCTATGCACCCCAGTGCCGCAATAGCTGGATGCCCAGTGACCTCCGATAGGAAAGCCATCGTGCCCAGTGAGATCGCCGCACACCCTGCCTCGAGACCGTTGAACCCCGCAAGGAGGTTGGAGAAGTTGGCAGACGTCGTAACAGCGAGTGGAACCGCTATCAGTGGGTAAAGGAGAGCCAAATGGACGTTTCCTATCGCTGGGATTGAGATCGAGCTGCGGCTCAGAAGGCATAGCATGAGAGGGACTGAGGCCGCCACGATGAGAAACGGCTTGAACTTCTGGCTCAGCTCGACGACATCATCTGCAACCCCGACTAGGCCGGTGAGTGTAATGGTCAATGCTGCCCCCACGAAGAGGAGTGACGGGCCATCCAAGGCGGAGTTGACCCCAAGGTAGACAATTGAACCTGCGGCGAGGGCGATTAGAACAGCGAACCCGCCCATCTCGGCCCTTACCGGACCGTCAGGCTTGTGGATGTCCATGCCGCTGATTCCAAGTGCGGGAAACTTCGTGGTCTCGAACCTAGCGACTGAGTAGGAGGTGACAAGTGCGACCGCCGCTGCGGTCGATCCCGCTAGACCTATGGTCACAGCTTCGGAGCTAATAGCCCGACCACCCTCCAGAATAGTTGAGTTCCGCCGGCGAACGCCGGTATCCAGACGAGAACTATGATGATCATCCGCCATACAGTCTCCAGCGCTGTAGCGGCCTCCCAAGCGAGGAAAGCGGCCCCCGACGATAGGACGAAGGGGATCAGCGATAGGCCGATGACGACAGCTTGTCTGTTCATCGCGGGTTCTCTCCAGGAGGGACAAGCGCGGACGAATTGGAAAGTGCCTCATTGTTGACTCGTTCGAAGTCAGCCATTGAACCGACGTCTGCCCAGTAGGCTGACTCATAGTAGGAATTGACTTGTTCTCCTTTTGCGATGATAGAGGGAAACGTCTCGGTCTCCAGGCTGCAGACCCTTCCTTGTGGGATGAACTCGAGTAGTCTTGGTTCGAGGACGTAGATCCCCGCGTTTGCCATGTAGCTCAGCGTCGGCTTCTCCTCGAAAGCAGTGACCTTTCCGTCGCCGTTCAAGATGACGTGGCCATAGGGCATTCTGACTCCGAATTCCTTCAGAGCTATTGTGGCGATGCCGCCCTTCTTCCTGTGAGTCGCCACCAAATTGGTGATATTCAGGTTTGTTATGATATCGCCATTTATTGCAAGGAATGGCCCGTCGACGAAGGCATTCGCAGTCTTCAACTGCCCGGCAGTGCCCAATGGCTGCTCAGCCTCGGCGTATTGTATCTCGACACCCAGTGCTGCGCCGTCCTTGAAGGTGTCCATGATTTGCTTCTTGAGGTAGGCCACGCAGAGCACGAAGTCTCTTATGCCGTAGCTTTCGAAATATCTCAGCGTCCTCTCGAGCAACGGCTTGCCGCCGACAGGCAGGAGACACTTCGGGACCACGTAAGTTAGAGGTCGTAGCCTCGTGCCCGCTCCGCCTACCAGTAAGACGGCTTTCAACGACTACCCCGTTCTAGTAGTTTGATTGCGACAATCAGTGTGCGAAACGCCCCCTAGGGCTCCTAGAGAAAACTTGGCCAAGGTACATGGCATAAGACCTGTCGTTTCTCCACGAGCGTGCGGATTTGTTGCCTGATGCGACGGCGAATTCTGAAAAGGCCCAAGCAAGCTTGACGCCTCTCTGGAGCCATGCGTGCAGAGTCTCTCCGTGCTGCTCCAGCTTCTTCAGTATTGAAGTCAACGCACGGAGGAGGTCGAGGCTTGAGAACTTCAGTTCAAGCCGCGTCGCCAGATACAGGATTGATCTCTCAGTCCTGTCCAGCGAAAACCAAGCGCCCCTTCGCTTCGATGTTGTGATGGCTTTTTTCAAATGATTCTTTATACTTAGGGAGAATGCTCTAGACTCAGCAGTGCTGATGTAGTGCATGAGGGGTGCCAGAAGAGATTTCGCATCATTTCATATTTAATTGTTTTGTCATAATAAGGAATGGTAATATGGAGTAAACCCTCATGATGTTCCATTACCAAGAAAGCGCGAATGATGTCGCTGTCATCTAGTTCAGGGGCGAATACCGTAGGACCCTGACTGAAACCTGGCGGTATCATCATCTCTCCAGGATGCAGGAATCGTCCATCTTCAACACCTTCTCCAAATATCGATTGGAGTAACTCAAAGGTTTAAGACCATCTGGTGAGGACTTCGAGGTGGAAAAGATTGAGCGACGCCTTCGATGTGTCCCTCGGGAAGGTAGACCTCTCAAAGTACGTGAACGAGTTGCAGGACGAACTTACCAGGATTATCAAAGAAGTGGGGCCTGGCAAGACAGAGGCAGAGAAGGAGGCAGGAAAGAGACGCATCGAAGATCTCCTAGGGAAGCAGGCGGTCAGCCTGACAAAGGAGACCGGCGTAGTGGGTAACTACGCCTTCACCTTCATGCTGATGTCGAGCATCCTCATGACAGCCTGGATTTCTTTCACAATAAAGCGAACTATGCTCGACACGACCAGGCCGTTTGAAGAAAGACTCAGGCTCGAAGAACTGCTTTCCAGTCTTCCCGTGGCCCTGTCAGAAGTAATCTCAAGGTCGGCCGAGCACGCAGACATGTACGGCAAGAAATAGGCACCTCCTCAGCCTCGAATCAGGAATCTGTATTTCCAAGACTGTTAGTCTTAATACGCCTTGCCTGACGCACTTGAGGTAAGGAAATGACAGTGTCATACGACCAGATCATCTCTGGTGTGGCCGAATTCCTTCAAAAGTACGTCCTTCATAACCTGGTGATTCTCGCCATCGCCTTCCTTACGACCGGCTTCGCTGTGTTTCTGCTGGGGAGGAGAAGGAGGTGGACACTCAAGAGTGCGTTGAGGGCAGAAATCATGTCCAACGTCACAGTGACACAAGCTGTGGTGGCCTACGCGGATGCACAGATCTCCGGGGAGACTAGCGTCGCCCCGATGCCCACGTACAGAACAGTGGCGTTTCGAAAGTACGCCAACGCAGGTCTGTTGGAGCGGCTTCCTGCGAAAATCGCAGAAGAGCTGGAGCAGGTCTACTTGAGCATGGTCAGCGTCAACAAGGCAGGGAGGAGACAGGAAGACTTGGCCTTCGGACCTGCTGCAGCATTTCCCAATGCCCACACACTCAGGCTGGAGAACTTGACCTACGTAAGGGACACAGCGCACAATATCATCGACCCGTACCAAGACAGGCTGAAGGACATCAAGCTCTAGGACCGCTTGGGACCAACCTTCTTGCACAACGGCGAGCTCGTCATCAATTCGTCTTCGATTCTGGGAAACCTGGGCCTCGATTGCAACCCTCCGGGCATCGAATTCCTGGCTGGGGCCAAAATGGATTCAGAATACATCGTGTTGCCCTTCTGTTAGAAAACGCGTGACGAATTCGACAGAATCTGGATTACGGCTTAACTACTCCTAGCGAGCATGGACGGTCTGTGTATTTCGAGAAGCTGGCTCTTGAGGTAAACGCGACCACGGCGGGGTGGGAGGTCATCAAGCCAGCGACCCGGGTTGGGACATCGGGGGTTGAACACAGGTTCACGTTTCTTGCGTCTGACTCGGAGCAACTCTATGGCTTCGACCTGTATCCGAAGATCGGAGAGATAGAGGTCCTCCGAACATTAATCAAGGAGATGGATACTGGAATTTCCGCTGTTCTTGTCTTTTTGAGCGGCAAGCCCAGTGACAGGGCTCGGGAACTTGCAGTCGAGCTTGGCGTGAGAATCCTTAGTCCGGCGGAGATAGGGGGATTCTTTAGATCGGAGAAGGTGCTGACGGTAGATCACCTGCAAAGGCAGGCAGCAGATCTTCGCTGAATTCGAAACGATCTCCGTGGTACGTCTAGTGACCAAGAGCATCAGCGAGGGATGAGCTTTGCCTTCGTGAGGCTGGAGGCATCTGGGCCAATCGCAAAATGCGCCAAGAGAGAGTTCTAGTCGAGAATCTCGTCTACGACCTTTTGGTAGGACAATACCATTTCTGCCCCCTTCTGAGTTACTTGATACATACGTCTACTACCATACTGCTCGACGTTCAGCAGTCCGGCGTCCAAGAAAGCCCTAAGCTGGCTCTGCAGCACGTTCCAAGACAGGTTCGCTTTGTACATGATTTGAGTCGGTTTTCCATAACCCTGCATGACCACACGTAAGATATCGACCCTGATCTGAAGGAGGGACCTTCTCCCCTCTGCGGGCTCGGAAAGATTAAGGGCCGTCTCGGTCGCCGAATTCAGAAGCTTCTCAGACATGCATTCAGGAACAACGCCCCTCCAACAAATAGCCTTTGCCTAGAGACAACCCAGACTCAGGGTCTGTATTCGAGGCGCACATCAATGTTGAGAAGGGTCCCCGTCGAATCGACAACCTCGATTACGTACCTCCTGGACGTCTGTGAAACAAAAGTCCCTCGTCCACGAAACCAAATCTGTGGCAGAATCTTCTCCGCAAGCCTCATCGTGCCAACTCTAGCCACGATTGCCCTTGCTGCGGGATGTCTCGAGCCTTCGCCTTCCTTCACTACCCCAATCTTGACGACCTTTATCCCCTGAGCCGTGCAAATTGCGGTCTTCATACCCTAGGGCGCATGAATTTCGAAGACAGATTGGGACTTCACAATGTCTTTAATCCTGAAGAGGACAGCTGAGAGACAATGGCAGAAGAGCAAAGGGGGAAGGAAGAGCAGGGTAATTTCACTGATAGTCTTAGAGACATTCAGGGAGAGTACATCATGTTGACTGAGCTCTACGAGAAGGAGAAGAGCTACGGGCAGAGGCTTACTGACATGATGAAGACCCTTCAGGATGAGGTCGACTCCACGATTTCGATCAGGCCCGACGCCATCGGCGCACAGTGCCGTGAGGCTTACCTGGTCTCTGAAGCGGTCGTCGTCCTCGTGGACAGCAGTGGAAACAGAATCTCCAGGCCGCTCTACAGGCTCCCTGCTGCAACGATAGTGTCTGTAATAGAGGAGTGCACTCCAGAGCTCAGACGCCTGCTGTTTGAGAAACGAAAGTCAGAGAGCAACAAGGTGAGGTCACTGGAGAGGGTCCTCAAGGAGCTGAAGAAGGCGCAGGCGACATTCAAGCAAAGCAGGAGGGATGAGGTCGAGGAACAGGACGAGCCTAAGGACGAGATGAAGGACAGAATAGAAGCGAAACCAGTCCAAAAGGAGCAGACGCAGGTCGCGCCACGGCCTTCGAGAGAGGGATTCGCGTTCAAGGGTAGTTTCGGGGAGAAGCGCGAAGTGCCCGGAATCTCTCCCTGAGTCCGTGGGCTTGATCCCTGAAATAACATCAGCTAGGTCCTTGGAGGTCGTCTCCTCATCATGCTAGAAAGAGTGAGGTCCAGGATGAAGGAAAGGCGCCAGATGGTGCGGCTCAAGGAAACGAAATTCCTGATGTCGTTCGATATTACGAAGTTGAGCGGAAGGCTCGTGATACTATTGTCGATCTTCATCGCGCTGAACTGTTTCGACGCCCTGACGACACTAATCGCGATTAATGCGGGACCAAGCTTCGTCGAGCATAACCCTCTCGCAGCGAGCCTCTTCAACTTGCACTTCGTCGGGTTCGTTATCGCGCTCGTGTTGAAGTACGTGCCGGTCGTTCCGCTAGTCTATGCGACCTACGTGAAGGAGAGCGCGTCGCGCCCGCTTGCCAGCAGGATCGTGAAGGTCAGCGCGTTCGTGGCTCTGGTTGCCGCAGACATCCTCTACGTGGCTATAGTCGGCTCCAACCTCAGAACCCTTGCATCATACTACCTCGTCGTGGGCTAAAAGGAGAGTCCTGGAAACCTTCATAACTGTGAGGAGGAGACCGAAAAAGACGTGACTCCTGAGACGGGGTTAAGTGCCATTTCCGGGGTCATGAGGTTCTACTCCATTAGCGACGTCAGGCGGTACTTGAAGGAGCTGTTAGACATGTACCAAAAGGAGTACGACAAGTCTTCTAACATCATCGGTTCACTGCTCAGGTCCGACGAGGGGAAGGCGATGCAAGTGATAATGTCGAAGGGGTGGACAAAGGTTGGGGGCCTCTATGTCAACGCAGCCGATCCAGAGAGAGGGGCGATGGAGGTCGTTTTCCAGATTGTAAACGAGATGAAACCCAGGCTCGCGAAGACAGAGGAGGTATTGAAACTGTTCGACAGCGTAGAAGGTCTCCCAATTCCAGACGACGCCACTCTTCTGCTCTACCTCAGAGGCGGCGTGCCTGAGAGGCTGATAGTCGACACCGTCGAAACGAAACCCCCGAAGTTCCTGTTGAGCGGCAGGTTCAATACCGAATAGCCTGGCGGGCTTCCCAAATGCGCATGCAGCCCAAACTGGATTGGGGACCACTATCGCATTTCGGTATAGCTTTTAATCAATAGGTTTGCAACCTACGCGGAGAACATGATCGGAGTGAACGTTCTCATTGAGAGAATTGATGCTGCACGACTCTCCGACAAGGCGAGTGAGAACTCTCCCCAGAACTACAGCCTGAACGTGTCGATGTCTGAGAGGGACAGAACATCCGAGTCACTCGTGCTCACCTTCGCACTCGAGTTGACCAACCAACCCCAGCTGGCCAGGCTCGCGATATCCGGCATTGCCACGCTGACCGGCACGAAGGACGAGATCCAGAGTGCACTCGCCACGCCCGAGGACAAGGGCCCACCAATGGTCCTCACGGTCATCTATGAAAGGTCCTACGGCCTGTTGTATCTCCTGGCAAGCTCATTGAAGGTACCTCGTCCTCTCCCGAATCTCCTGAAGGCTTCTGGCTGAGAGAAGTAACATCTGGACTCGGCCAGGCCTGGCTGAACGCTTTCGATCTTCCCTCCTCTCCACAGTATATAAGCCGGGCATGCACCACTGCCTCGTTTTTCGAAACCAGTTTTGGAATATGCACGTAAAGCCTATAAGGAATACTGTGTTTTATCTGAGATATGGACACGAACGTGATGAACGTGCTGCCACAACCTGAAGACCCGCTTGGTCAGGTGAGGAGGTCACCCATGGAGATGGTCTGCGATATTCTCGGCGTCGTGTCGGAAGGTCCGACCAAGCCGACGCACATCCTCTATAGGGCCAACATGAGCTGGAGGGTGCTTTCGTCCTACTTGGACTTCCTCCTGAAGCGAGGATTGCTCGAAAAAGAGGAACAGGGCGGAAAACGAAGCGTCTACACGCTTACCACGAAGGGAAGGTCAATCCTGCAACTCTATGACGGGCTGCGATTGAGCCTGAAAGGAAGCGTCAACGTAGGGAAGGACGGCGGTGTAGACCAGATCCTAGAGGACGTATCTATACTGGGACCGCGAAAGACTTCTTCGCTCTGGACATAAGGAACCGACCTAAGGCCTTCTCCTGCTCGCTGAGGAGGTCTCTCGTCTCTTTGTAGTTCTCGAACATCCTCGTAAACGTCCTTCCCTTCTCTGTGGTCTGGTAGCACTTGCCTGCCGGCTGGTATCCGAGTAGCTCGTTCAGGACCAACTCTTCGATGTACTGGTTGAGCTGCTTCAGGTTGAGGGACGACTGGTACATTATCCTCGTCTTCCTTTGTCCACTGAGTGCGGCCTTCAGTATCGCATATGAGATCTCCCCGGAATCCCTGCGCCTGTGTCCATTCAACTTGGGACTGTTACGACCGGATTTCGAATTAAGAGTTTTCGTCATTTCACAGACATAGTGAGATCAAAACTGGGAGACAGTTGATTCGTGCCGTGGTTGTCTTAGTCGATTGCGGTTCCAACTACCCGGCACGTTCGACAACGACTTCACAGAAGGCGTCCCCCTTGGCGACGCACTTCTCTTCGAGCACTCTGTGGGTAGCCCCGACGATCTCGTCGGCGACTCCTCCGATTAGGCCCGTGAGCATGTGGCAGACCGGCTCGCTTGCCTCCTCGATGTGGAGGCAGAAGATGCAGTCCCGCAGCACCAGTCTGGCCTGCCCACTGGACAAGTCGCCCCCGTTAAGCACGAGTTCCCCCCATCCTGATTCCCTCGAGAAGCTCTGAAGCGATTCCAGCACCTCATGCTCGGTCCTCTGCTCTGACTTCGCAACCCTCCCCAGATATCTGCCATAGCTATAGCCCATTCGCTGGAGAATCACGGCAGCCCCAGAGACGAAGGTGCTCGTCAGTTCCTTCTCGAGGTTCGCCCACCCGAGTGACCCTATCGCAATGACCCTAGCGCCGTCTGCTTTCCTCGTGATTGTCCCGTGTCGAAGGTCTATATCGAAGGGGTTTTCCGACTGGAGTTCCTTCTTCCGAGGACCACTAAACAATAGCCGTTCCTCCTACGCCTGCGTTTATGGTCTCTTTATACACCTTCTTTAGATTATTCTGTGCGTTTTCCAACTTTGTCCGACCTCGAAGGGTTTTCTGGCCAAAACCACGTGGAACGGAGGGAAGCTTGAGAACCTGATGCGGCGCACGGAGATGTCGCTTAACCCGACCTGGCCAAGGACCCTTGAGTATTCTCCGCCGTTGCCTGCGTCGATGATTCCAATCCTTCCTCCCTGCTTTAGAACCCTTGCAATCTCCGAGAATGCTGCAACCCGGTCCTTCTTCTTGATTAGCCTATGAAGTGAGAGGGCTGAGAGTATCACATCGACTGACTCGTCAGTCAAGGGAAGCCTCGCAGTGTCGGCCTTTACGGGGGCGACCTTCTTCTGTACGCCCTCTCTTGCAGCGTTAGCCCAAATCGAGGAGGGGTCGTTTCCAGTGAGGTGGCTCTTCTGCCAGACATCCACGCCGACTGAGCATCCATCATTGAGGTGTTTACCAGCGAGTACCATCCCGAGACCCCTTCCGCAGCCGAGGTCGAGGACGACTTCGTTCCCTCCCCATGGTAGGTCTGCTACCAGCTTCGACATCTCCATGATCTTCCCCTTTTCGCTGCTCCAGTAGAGGGCAGCAGCGACCGCGAGGACCAGAAAACCGATCCCCGGCCCCACGAGCAAACCTAGCCGTGCTAGAGGCGGGTTGGTGTGTGATGTGTAGGCCGCAATGTCGAATCCAAATGTAACGGAAAGGCATCCAGCAAGTAGGAGCTCGACGATGGACCTGGGCTCATCGACCCCATAGCCAATCTTGCCTATCGTCCCAACAGATGAAGTTGCAGACCCCGCCGCTCCGGCTCCGACGTTGGGGACAGAGCGACTAGTCTTCACGTTTCACTCCCAGGAGGGGATTTGCTCATGGAAATTCACCGGGCCCAGACACCCTAGAGCGTGAAGCCCATCAATTTCACCGCCAAGACGATGGCTATCAGGCTGACGACCACCAGCATGATAGCATGCTTGAAGCCGTCTGCAAGTCCGCTCTCGCCCATCTTCCCCGCGACTATGCCAATGACGAAGGAATCGAAGACCGCTGTTGTGAGGAGCATGTCGATTGTTGCGCCCTGCACCGTCGGGGTTGAGGCGGTGGCCATTCCTGTTGCCGACGGCGCGGACAAGAGGTAGACCATGATGAAGGTCGTGATGACGACCATAACCCCGGCGATGTAGGTGATGTAGACGAAGGGCTTCAGTGCCGCCTTCCTGTCGCTCTCCATGTCGTTGATGCTCCGCGTGAACTCCGCCATCTCCGAGAAGCTTCGGATCGTCCCTCCGCCCACATCGACGACCTCTATCAGAAGCGTGCCGATCGCCCTCGTGACCCAGCTTCCCACAGCGTCGGTGAACGTCGAGATGACCTTGGACAGCGAAACTCCCCACGAAAGCTGCGCCCCCATCTTCTTCACGTGCTTGGTGAGGGCACCGTAGTGTCTGCCACTGAGCCTTTCTATCGCCACCTCGGGCGAGAGACCCGTCTTCCTGCCCTCAGCCACATCACGGATGAACTCAGGCAGGGCTTTCTCGAGAGCGCTGCGTTCTCTCGAATACTTCATCGACACGAAGGCCGGCAGCGAAGTAAGTATTATCAGCGCACCCGACGTGCTCTCGAATAGGTAGAGTGGCAAGAAAGGTGGAACGGTAAGGAAGTGGGTAAGGAAGAAGAATATCATCGCAGGCACAATGGTGTACGCGAAGTACTTGTAAGGCCGATAGTCGACGTACGGCCACTTCGGCTGTACGGCGTCTATCAGCCAGACAAACGTGGCTGAGATTACTGGGACCAAGACGAATGCGAACATGTACAGGTTGGTGAGCCCTGACATGTTGCTGCTCAGTAGGGTCTGAATCATGTACAGGGTGTACAGCACCATTCCCAATATGACTGTCACCGTTAGGTAAGCCTCGGCCAACGTGCCCGTTGTGTCTGCGGACCTCTTCACTGCGTTTGTCTTTCTCTCCATGGTGTCACGGAGCTTCATGCCGACGTATGAGATGAAGTCACCACCGCTCTTCAGGATGGCGGTATAGCCGAAGAGGAATTCGGAGAACTTCTTGCTCGGATTCCACCGCGCTACTGTTTCGATTGCAGAGATGGGGTCCTGGCCGAAGACGTCGACCTCGAGGATTATCCTTTTTGCTTCCTTTGCTGACGCAGGAAAGAGCTTCATCTCGCTGATCCTTCTGAGCGCGGCAAGGGGAGATACTCCTCCGCCGGACAGAACAGACATGTACCCGATGACGAATGGGAGCTCGGTGTCGATTGAGGAAGCCCGGTTTGAGGCGCTGATCTTCGGAGCATTGATGACCAGCGTGAATACCATGACGACGGCAGGGATGGCGATGAGAACCCCCAGAAACCAGAGGGCGCCGAACCTAGCGACCGCAACGTAGGTACCTACCGCAGACGCTGCCGCTGTAATGAGCGCTGAAAAGAAGGCGACAGAAACGAGTCCTTCTGGTGTTATCCTGAGGTTGGACTTTAGTATGTTCTCTCTAAGCAGGGGAATGGAACGAGTGAACCTCGTCGCAGGTCGAGCGAAGAGCCTGAAGGCGACTTGTGTGAACTTGTCGAAGGAGGTCATAGCGACCTTCCTTTTTTCCCGGCCAGGAAGGACTACCTTGAAGCTCACTTTCGCTGACCGCCGAGTTCGTAGTCTGAGGTTCTCTCGGCGACCGTAATCCCCTTCGCCTCGAGTTCACTTGCAGCCGTGTTGAACACTTCCTGGGGTCTGGAGATGTAGAGTTCCAGTATGGGCGACAATTCCTTGAAGTTTCTGATGCCCTTCTGCTGAACCCACCTGAGGATGAGCGCGCGCCTGTCAATCTCCTTGAGGACATCCTCCATCGGTCTCCCTGTGTCCTTCGATATTTTTTCGAGCTTGGGGCTCTTGTCGTAACTCGCCTTGAAGGTGTCCGTCCTCGGGTCCCACCTGAATATCTTGTTCAACTCCTGGTCAGTGACTATCTCGTCGATCGAGACGATCCTCCTAACCGCCTTGAAGCCGCCGCCTGGAGCGGGGACGGAGATCCTTCTCACGACGAATGTCAAGTCGAGGAATGGAATGAAGGCCCTGGGGACGTTCATCGGCTCTGAGACGAGTCTCTGGAGCGCTGATGCCGCGTCATCCGCATGGAGTGTGCAAAGGCCGCCGTGGCCCGTGCTAATGGCCTGGAAGAGGACGTATGCCTCTTCACCACGGACCTCTCCCACTACGAGGATGTCTGGCCTCATTCTCATTGCCGCCTTTACTAGGTCGAACAGGCCCACCTCTCCGGACTTTTCCTCAGTTGTTGCATAACTCTCTCTCGAGACCAGGGAGGTCCAGTTGAGGTGTGGTATGTTCATCTCCTGGACCTCTTCGATTGTAACGAGCTTTGTAGTCAGCCGAGTCAGCGTTAGGATTGCGTTAAGTAGAGTGGTTTTGCCCGCGCCCGTCGCTCCCACGACTATGGCCGTGGCCCTGTTCTGCATCATGTACCAGGCATAAGCAGCCATATGGTGATCAAGCAGGTTCACGTTGAGCATGTCGACTATGGTCATCGGATCTTCCCTGAACTTCCTTATTGTTGCAGAGCTTCCCTGAGGCGAGACTTCGCGTCGGAATGTTGCGACAAGTCTGTGTCTCCCCGGAAGGGTCCCCTGGACTATCGGGTATGCCGTAGAGACGTGCTTCCCCGCCATGTGGGAGAGTCTCGTTACTATGTTGTCCAGTTGCTCTTCGTCGGTTATGATGATGTTCGTCTCTAAGCTATCGTGGCTTTTGTGATAGATGAAGAGAGGCTTGCCTAGAGAGTCGATGGAGACGTCTTCGATGTTCGGGTCCCGCATCATGCCGTCCAGGACCCCGAAGCCTACCAGATCCCTCTCGGCGAAGTAGATGATCTTGGACCATGAGGCGGCAGGGACCCTAATCGAGTATTTCAGCAGAATCTTTCTCGCCTGGTCGGCGAAGTATTGCCGCGGGTTCACTTGCTCTCTGGGGACTGTCAGTTCTGCCTCCAGAGCGTCGAGCAAGTAGGAATAGATCGCCGCTTCTGTCCTTGTCAGAGGCACTTCGTCCAGGAAGTATCTCCTCGCCTGGAGAGGACTCTGGGCGATTACGGCGTAAGCGTACGGGCTATTGACAGGATACCTTTCTACCACCTTCCAAGACGGAGGAATCGAAGTTCCAGTGAAAGGGAGCCTAACCGTGACGTTCTTCAGGAACCTGAAACGCTGGGCCATTTCGACGTCCTGCTCCTCGTCACTCGTTTCCACAATTGGTACCTTCGGTGCTGGTTTCTGGACTTGGACAGTCTGCTGGCGGTGGGCAGGAGCACTGAATACCATGGGCTTCCTTTCGGATGACGAAGTTCCAGCAGGGTTCGGCGAGCTTGGTTCCACCGGCTTTGGTGTAGGTGGCGCAATTGACGGCGATGCATGCGTCAGCGGGGAGGATGCTACCGTAGGAGGAGATGCAGGTTTAGGCGTGGGGGGTGCAACTGATGGTGACATTGACATCTGCGGAGGGGACGCTACCCCGGGAGGAGACGCGGGCTTTGGAGACGATTGGAATACCGGTGCTGGCTTCGTAACTACAGGAACCGGAATATTCTTCGATTCAGCTTTCGGACTCCTCCACCATCTGCGGAAGAGGCGACTGAAGAGTTTCTCGTGTTCTTCTCCGTCGGGTCCTTGGGCAGACATTCTCAGCTGTCAATTCTCCCTGCCTCCCCCTGCCTATAACCAAAATGGAGCCCCAGTCCATTCTATAAAAGCAGAATTGCCTGCTGAGGAACCTGAGCAGCGATGCCCTTCTTTACTTTGACAACTCCGCATCCTTGACTGGATGGTTGGTCCGAGTCGAACGCCCGCGAACAATCTGGAAAGGATTTCGAAAGCAGGAACCGGCTACCGACATACGGGCTGATCCGGGCTTTCTTTTCAGGGCGATCGTGGTATCGGCCGGGTTCGCAGTATCAATCACGGATATCGTCGCTGCTATGCTAGTC
>JBEKJV010000032.1:0-16585 GCA_050011055.1 Nitrososphaerales archaeon
TCTCGACCTCGCCTATGGTGACGTAGGTCGAGTCCCCCTTCTTGAGGAGGGCAGAGACCGCCATCAGTATCAGCCGCTGGTGCCTCGACAGGTAGCTCAGCTCCTCCTTGCTGAACCCCGGAGGCAGCGAAGCCTTGGCAGACCTGATGTGTTCGGGCAAGATCCGCTGTGACTCGGAGATGTCGGCGAGCTTCCCGGCCCTGTAGACCAGGTCGAGCGCATACCGGGCGTCGCCGTACAGGCTCGCTATGTCCGCCGCCAGCTGCATCGAGTTGTCGCCCAGGGCGCCGTCGCTGAACGCTTCGCTCCGAGAGACTATGATGTCCAGGAGCTGGGCGGCCGAGTAGGGTTCGAGCGAGACTTCGCTCCACTGCACCGAGCTGAGGGTGCTGAGGTCCACGGCCTTCATGTAATTGAGCGTCTTCGAAATGAGCAGGGAAGAGAAGACCTGGCTCCCCTGAGCCGTCTCTCTCAGGCGTGTTATGGTGTAGAGCGCAGAGGGGTCCGAGGTTATGAGGGAGTCGACCTCGTCGAACGCTATGACCAAGTGCGTGTGGTTGCTCCTCAGTTCTTCGACGAGGACGGAGAGGAGTTCCTCGAAGCCGTATCCCCTCGACGGATAGTTCTGCCCGAGGGTGCTGAGCGCTCTGACCATTACTGACTGCAGCGTCTTGTCGATCCTGCAGTTGACGTGCAGCATCTTCACCAGGTTCCCGTACAGCGCCGCCTTCTTCTGCAGCGATTCGCCGAGCTTCTTGGCGAGCATCGTCTTGCCAGAATTGTGTGTTACCGTGAAATCATCTAAGAGGTATCGTTGATCAGAACCGACTCTAAAACCGAAGTACTCTTCTTCCCCCAGAGGTTTTAGCGTGAAGCCCGTCCTTAAAACGCTCTTCTTCTGCCTTCTTGTCGGTGCCTGTTTTCTACTAACTCTAGTAGGAATTTTGGAAATGTCGCCTGAAATTCCAACTCTGTAATACAGTCCCTCATGACCAAATTGGTCGTGGGAAGATTTTTCCCTGACAAAAGCGTAGAATCCAAGACTTCTAGACACAAATGCCACATCTTCAGCGAGCTGTTTCGACTTGGTGATAAAATCAAAGTATCCTGCATCTAGACTACCGTCTGTGTCCAGTAATCCAGCCAGAACTTCTAGACGTGTTCTTCTTGATCCAAACTTATACTGAGATGGGATGAACTTCGACTCAGATGTTTCCTTGTAAAGCCCTAACACCATTAAATCCTTGGCTAGCCCATTTAGTAATGCTTGTCCACCTGTCCTCCCCGGAGTAAGCATATATTCTTGGGCTTGGCCTGCTGGGTACTGGCGTACTTTTAGCAAGTACTTTCCAGATTGGCTATTTACTATAGTTGATATTTCTGCGTCCGCCGAAGTGATAGTGATATGGCCATTGGCACTACTTCCGTCCCCTAAATACACACCAAGAAAGTGAGGGTCTATCGACCCAGCTGGCATCTGAGGAAAATCGACGCCAGTTCTCATTAATTTGTAGAGACCCTTGGGACCAACATACCATCTTGGAAGCTTTAACAGCTCGCTTACTCTAATGTCTTTGATTATCCCTGCAGTATCTTCAGACGGCTTTCGTGGGTGTTTCTTCAGTCGAGTTTGTATGACTGTCAGAACATGGTCCTCAGAAACCACAAATGGTTTTCCCTTTATCGGCTGGACTTCAATCATCTGTCCAAAACCATGTGCCGTCTCAAGCACTTTTCTTGGGGTACTGTCTGGACCCATCAACAAGTCTCCTTGAGTCACGTCTTCGACACGTTTGAGAGATCCGTCAAACATCAAAACGAGTTGTCCTTTCCTATGGCACCCGACAGGCCCGGAGAGCATCACGTTCTGGCTCGCGAAGAGGAATGACTCGTCCCTGAAGACGGAGCGTGGGAGCGCCAAGGGGAAGTTCCTCTGATTCGTCGCTCTTCACCTTATAACCTTGATTATGCTCTGTAGAGAACGACCGATAGAGGGTTCAGCGAAACTATTCTTCAGAAGAGTAAAAAGAACGCTGAACACGCCGACGGCCGATGAAGGCCGTAAGATTCCACAGACATGGAGGCCCGGAGGTCCTCCAGTATGAGGACGCGCCCGAACCGCTGCCAAGCAGCGACGAGGCGATAGTGAAGGTCAGGGCGTGCGCCCTGAATCATCTGGATCTCTGGGCGAGGAACGGACTCCCTAGCGTCGAGATACCGCTCCCGCACATCTCCGGGAGCGACGTAGCAGGGGTGGTAGAGTGGGTCCCGCCAGAGGAGAGGGATTTCAAAAAGGGCGACGAGGTGATTGTGAACCCTGGGGTCGGGTGCGGAAGATGCGACAGATGCCTGCTCGGGAAGGACAACCAGTGCAGGAACTACACGATAATCGGGTATGGCGTCGACGGCGGATACGCAGAGCTGGTCAAGGTCCCCCGGGTAAACCTGATCCCTAAGCCCAAAGGGATGAGTTTCGAGGAGGCGGCCTCCTTTCCTCTCGTGTTCCTTACAGCCTATCACATGCTGGTGACCAAAGCAGGGGTCGGGGCCGGGGACACGGTCCTCGTTCTTGCGTCGAACTCAGGTGTCGGCTCCGCTGCGATTCAGCTGGCGAAGTTGTACGGTGCAGAAGTGATAGCGACAGGCGGAGACGCGGAGAAGTTGGAGCGAGCGAGACAGCTGGGAGCTGACCACGTGATCGACCACTACAGACAGGACATCCTCGGCGAGGTCAGAAGGATCACTGGGAAGAGGGGCGTCGACGTCGTCTTCGAACACGTAGGCAAGGCCACCTGGGAGTCCAGTGTGAAGGCTCTCGCGAAGGGAGGCAGGCTGGTCCTCTGCGGGGCAACGACAGGAACCGAGGTGGTCACTGACCTCAGGTACGTCTACAACAGGGAGCTGACAATCTACGGGAGTTTCATGTCGAGCAAGGGCGAGCTGCTCAAGGTTGTAAGCCTCTTCAGGACGGGAAGGCTGAAGACCGTCGTTGACTCGGTCTTTCCCCTGGAAAGGGCTGGCGAGGCGCAGCGGAGAATGGAGGAAAGCCGACACTTCGGCAAGATAGTGCTGAAGATCTAAGGCACAATCTTGTAGGAATATATCGGCTCAAAATAGCGAATTAACACCCACCGGGAATGTCCAGGATAGACTTCGCTCAGAACTCAAGCTCAGCAACATCGAAGTCACGTGATGCGGCTTCGGAGTCTCTCTTGCGAGGCCGGAAGACTCTTGGATTCACTTCCTCCCGCTCTCCGTTAACTGGTTATCTCGATGGCTTCTGCTTTGCGTCTTGCCAACCGTTCTTGTCGCTTCTCGGTCAGAGGTCGTTCACCGCCCTGCCATAATCATCTTCCAACCTCACAACATCACTCTCGTTGAAAAGACCCTGGGCGATTTCGAGGACCTGCACCTTACAGCCCGGTCCCGCCCCGAGGCGATGCTTTGCCCCCAGTGGAACTCCAATCATCTCACCCTCCTGCAGCACCTGCGTCCTGCCGTTAATCTCCGCGTAGGCTGGGCCCTGGAGGCACACCCACGTCTCTCTGCGATGGAGGTGAAGCTGCAGGCTCAACCTCTGCCCTGAGGCGATTGTGATCACCTTCACGGTGATGTTGTTGCCGTTCTCCATGTAGGTCTCGAATCTGCCCCAGGGCCTTTCGGTGCGGCTCGCTTTCTCTCTCAGCATTCCTAAAATTCATCTAGTCTTTCTCGTTGGATTTACGGCATATGGAATACGAATCTATACTCAACCCCTGAGTCTCACAGTTAGACTCATGTCTGCAAACGGCGCGCGCGGGTTATGAGTTATCTCTCTGCAATAATTTCGTAGGAATGGGTTATCTTTGCGGTAGGTGACAGCGACGCGCCCACGCTGCAGTACTTCTCGGTGCTGTCCTTGATCGCTTCCTCGACGAAATGCTTGTCGAGCTTCACCCCCGACAGCACATACTTGATGCGGATCGAAGTCCAGGGCTTGGGTAGGCCGTGTTCGGGGCGTTCGCCTGAAAGCAAGATCTTGAGAGACGTGAGCTTCTGCCTCCTCTTCTTCAGGATCGCAACGATGTCCATCCCTGTGCACGCACCGAGAGCTGTGAGGACGGCCCTCATCGGCCCTATCCCTTTCATCAGCTCATAGTTAGAATCGTAGACGACCGTATGGCCTGACGTATCGGAGCCGAGAAATACGTTCTCGCCCGACCAAGAGACCTCAGCCAGCCAACTCTCCTTACTCGACTTCGACCACCAACGGCTTCGACTTTGAAGAGACCGAGCCCTTCTCTATGAAGCTTCTGCGACCCCACCTTACGCAAGCGTTCCCGACTAGCCCGTGCTTGCCTTTGCCGAGAGCCGACGCAGAAAACCTGAATGTCTTCTCCACATCGAGCATCTTCGACTTCGCGTCCTCCACGCTTCTGGGTATCTTGGGGGGTCCCCCGTCCTCGGGAATGACCATCGCCCATATCCTGTTGGGGAAATCCGGGTCCCTGCTCCAGTAGAAGCTGGCCTTCCTCACCTCTTTTTTGATCTCTGCAAGTTTCCTCGTGAGCGGGCCTCGCCGGACCCCCAGTGACATCGTCATCGTTAGTCTCAATATCTTGTCGAAGTCTTCCCAGGCCAGCGTCCAGACGTCTGGATGGAAAGCCTCTCTGAGCCCGCCGACGACCCGGAACCCAAGGTTTGCAGTCACAGTGTCACTGGGTGAATATGACTTCTTGTCAGTGGTCAGCCGAATTCCGTCCAGCCTCGTCTGCCTCCAGGGATACTCGCCCCTCCTGTTCTTCAGCGGCAACTCTATTCTGCCGCGCTCCTCTGCCGGATAAAAGCTTGATTGGGAAGCGGTTGAAAACAACGTCCGCGGGGTCGGCTAGGTGTTCTTGATGCTTCTCGTCTGAACTAGAGCCTCGACCAGCTTCCGGTTGGGGTACGCCTGACGCCGGCATTCTTTGGGATATTGCATGGTTAATAGGCCAGAAGTTTAAGGCAAATTCCCTTTGGAAAGGGAGAATCAGCTTGTAAAGGTTGCCCGACGCCTGTGCAATGATGGAAAAGGGGCAGATGATTGTTTACGTCGATGCGAAGTTATGGACTTGGAATCAACACAGCTTAAATTCGGACTTTGCGTGTAACGTCGCGGGGACCACGAGGAAGTGAGATGACGACAGCACAGCAGGAGCCTGCCAATGTGAATGCCAGAACGATCCAACTTGTGAAGCTCCTTACGGAGGTGGGACCCGACGTCCCGGAGATCTCGCGAAGGCTCGGACAGTTCAAGGAATCGGTGAGATACCGCTACAAGGAGAAGATTCTGAACAGGGGTTTCGCGGTCCAGGCCAAGGTGGACCACGAGAAACTCGGCCTGCGTAGGGTCATAGTAGTGCTCGATTTCGCCGAGAACTACAGGAAGTTTTCCGAATCGATTCTCGCGTCGATGAATGAACTATGCTTCCTCGTCAGCTTCTCCAGAACAATGCCAGGAGGCTACTACATAGCTAGCTTTAGTGCACCGCGCGAGTTCATCGACCAACTGAAGTTCTTTCTCAGTGAGATGAAGGAGAAGGGAATGTTCTCCCGCCTTGACTTTGTGGACTTCGATTGGATGAGAGTCGTGCCCATGAAGTCAGAATTCTACGACTTCGATACCGGGAGATGGGACTTTGATTGGACGACCACGGCCACCAGTGACTTCGGGTCGGCGCAGTATATGCCTTCGAACCCTGCCAAGTTCGACTATGTGGACCTGCTGCTCATCAAGGAACTCCAGATGGACGCGAACAAGTCACTGAAGGAGATTTCAGATAAGCTGAAAGTGAACTACAAGAAGCTCGCATGGCATTATACCACGCATGTGATGGCTAGGCGCCTTCTCAGCGGTTACTCGGTTAACTGGATGGGCACCAGGTACGACTACGGAATCGAGAAAGCCCTTCACCGGCAGCATCAGTACTTCGCCGTCGATCTCATGGTCCGTAGGGTCACGGAATATGAGACGATGTCTTTGAGACAAGCTGTCGACAGGCTCCCATTCCTATGGTCCGAGGCAGTTGGGGTGAACTACTTCTGCGAATTCGCGTTTCCGGTCGACTTCGTCGTCGAAGGACTCCAGTACCTGACGGAGACTATATCGGCGGTCAAGGAGAGGGCAGAGATCTACGCCGTTGACCAGTCAAACGCCGCAAGTTTTACAATCTCTTACAACCGGTTTGACCAGACTCTGAAGAAATGGGAATTCGACCTGAATGACCTGATCGGCAGGTTTGAAGCACTGATTGTGGAAATAAAGAAAGAAACACACTAGGCGAGCCTAGTGTGTTCCGAAACCGCCGATTATCTCGAGCGGACCGATTTTTATGCCAAGGGACGCAAAAACAATACTTGCGCCGCCCAGAGCCAGCATTCCTAGACGGATCTTCTCGTCTGGAGTCATGTCCGAGGGGTTGGCTGAATCTGCTTTTAAGAATGAGCCTACGCATGAGCGTCGCCTGTCAACCCTAAGCGTATTCCAAAGAATGGCTCGGACAGCATCGACGCTGACTTCGGACGCGGAAACTGGATCATGCAAACCCTAAATACAAAAACCAAGGCTCCCAAACTGAGCGTCTCTGCCTGAGAACTTGCAGGAGAAGCACCCGCATATCCCCGCCCGCAGGGTTCTGGATAGGGTCGTTCTCGGAGGTAGCGACGGTGCCATCGAGGCTGTTGCGTTGACAGCCGCCCTCAACGGCGCAGGTGTAGCTTTCCGCACCATATTGATCGCTGGATTTGCTTTCGCCGTGGCAGGGGGTCTGTCGATGTTCTTCAGCAGCTACCTTTCCAGCAGGTCCGAAATGGACCTACTGCGAATCGATGTTCGGCGGGAGCGGATGGAGATTGAGACGGAGCCTGAGGAAGAAAAGGCCGAGCTCGGGGAACTCTTGAAGAAGGAAGGATACGACCAGAGAGAGGTCGATGTGATAATGGGCAGACTGGTCAAGGACAAGGAGCTGTGGCTCAGGACTCAACTGAACCATGAATTGCGAGTGCACATGGAGGATCTTGCAACCAACCAGTTAGTCAGACCAGGCGCCGCCGGCATCGCCTTCTTCATCTTAGCCCTGATCGCATTTTCCCCATATGAGTTCATCTCAGGTTACATTCCCGCCTTACTCCTTTCAGTCGTCCTCTCCCTTATCGCTCTCTTCGCTCTCGCGTCGAGGATCTTCACCCCGAGCCACTTCAACTTGAGAGCCGGTCTGGAATCTGTTGCAGTGGGTGGAGTTGCCGCGGGGTTACTCTACGCCCTAGGTCTGACCCTCTCGTCCCTGTGAAGGGCTTCACGTTCATTAACTGGCAGCCTCCCGTCGACACAGATAATGTCAGAAGAGTCGGCCCATCAGGTACCGATTCCCTGGTCAAGACCGAGTGTGGTGAAGGAGTTGCTCGGGCGGCAGAGGCTCACGCTTGTTTTGACAGTGTTCCTCATCGAACTGACGATCTTCTTCTTGGCAGCATCGGTGCCCCTTGACGCGGCCACTCAGCAATTGCTGCAGAAGGAGGCGAAGGGCCTCACCCGAGCGTCGAGCAGCTCAGGTCCGGCGGCCGAGCTTGTTTACATCTTCACCCACAACACGGTTATCGCGTTCGGAGAGATGGTTCCGGTCGTCGGAAGCCTCCTCTGGGCCGTTTCTATCTACGCGACCGGACAAGTAGTTCAGGCGGTGGCTTCCTCCCATGGCGCTCCCGGAGCGCTGTACGGCCTCTTCCTCTTGTTCTTCCCATTCGCATTAGTCGAGCTGGCTGCGTACGCAGTAGCGGTCAGCTCGGGGGTCACGCTGATCATAGCCTGGAGACAGCGCCGGCTCAGGAATGAGGTCAAAATGCTTGTCCTGGAGGGAGGGGTAGTTGCCACGATGCTGCTCACCGCGGCGGCCATGGAGACCGTGACCATCACAGATCCAACCCTAGGGATCACCCTTTGGATCCCAACGGGCCTCACAATTGCGGTGCTGACTCTAATCTCCAGCAGGCTCTGGCATTGAGTCCCAAGTATCTCGCCTTCGACTGCTGCCGGACTCCCGTCGACTAGAAGAAGCGGCATCGCGGAGTCGCTCGAGAGCAGCGTCGAGAGGACTCCAGCTAGTGGGAAGACGCTCATAGAAGTCGTTTCGTCCCTGAAAAGGAAGAGGAGACACCATGCGTGAGGTAAAGAGAAGTGCTGTAGAGGACGGCCCTGAGAATGCAGGGCTTAGTGGGGATTACAATTCTCAAAGAGGCGGCGCGAGAGTTCCCTGCCTCTGTCCTGACATGGCCAGTACTTCCAGACACGAAGAAGCTCCTAATCGAAACGCTTCATATTGCCCGGAGCATCCACCACAGTATAGTGCTCACGTCATAACGCGCGCAGCTTGAGCTTGAAGGTGATTTCGCGTCTCTCGGTACTTCCACTGGTTCCTTTTTTTCTACTCCCTGCGAATAGCCCTTTATCTTGAAGCTCGTCAACTAGTCGATAGGGGGGAAGACATAATTCGAGCCCTCCAAGGCCGACTCAGGTAATGGCAGACACGAAGACAGTCGCGAGCGCCGCGGTGTTCACCGCATTCGTTTTCGTCGCAACGTTCGTGTTTACAGCGATAATACCAGTAACGTCTGGGTACTTCAACTTCGGAGAAGTGATGGTTTACACGACAGCACTCATAGCGGGACCCTACGTCGGTGGATTTGCGGGAGGCGTCGGCTCGGCACTTTCAGACCTAGTCTTGGCACCTCAATACGTTCCTGGGACGCTAGTGATCAAGGGAATTGAGGGATATATTGTCGGGAGGCTGACGGCGAACTCCAAGAGCAAGACTCCAAGGACCGTGTTCGCGATAGTCCTAGGCGGCGCAGAGATGGTAGCGGGTTACTTCTTCTACGAAAGCTTTGGGTTGAGGCTCGGGATATTCAGCGCAGGCGCTGAGATTCCGTTCAATGTGCTACAAGCGCTGGTTGGGTTGATCGTGGCAGTTCCACTGGTGAGAGCCATTGGGAGCGTCACGAAGAGCCGTAGCCCCGTTGAGGTCACGGAATGATCCGAAATTGAACCGTCTTCAACCGGGCAAGATTCCCATCGACCTGTTGAACTCGACAGTCCTTCAGATGACGGGCGCGGAGTCAGACAAGGTGGTGACACCCCCAAAGGCAGGGCTTGACTTCGCCGCCATCAAACTCAACGGCGGATACTTGGTGGTCTCAGCCGACCCGATAACCGGAGTCGAGGAGGGCATTGGGCGGTACGCCGTGAACATTAGTGCAAACGACGTGGCTACCAGCGGAAACAGACCACAATTCGCTGAATCGGTCGTTCTCATGCCCTCGGATTCTTCGGCGAAGGATGTTAGACTGATTGCAAAACAGATGCACATCGCAGCGAAGGGCCTGGGAATCACCATCGTGGGGGGACACACAGAGGTCACGCCCGGTCTGAGGAGGCCGATAGTCGCGGTCACCACGTTCAGTTTCGTGAAGTCGTATGTCTCCTCACAAGACGCCCATGATGGTGACACTATCATGATGACCAAGACGGCAGGGTTGGAAGGAACCGCGGCCATAGCCGGGAGACGACTCTTTGGCAGAGCGATACCTCGACATTTGCTTGAAAGGGCAAGTGGTTTCGTTTCGAAGATTAGCGTGGTCGAAGAAGCTGTCGCCGCGTATGAATCCGGCTATGTTCACGCTATGCATGACTGCACCGAAGGAGGAGTTCTTGGTGCCGTCTTCGAAATGTCACTTGCTTCAGGGCTGGGCTTCGTGCTTAGGCAAGGCTCGGTTCCGGTGGCGAACGAGACGCGCTTGATCTGCCGCGAGCTTTCACTCGACTCGCTCCGTCTGATCGGCTCCGGTTCACTCCTGCTTTCGGTAGAGAAAGGGAAAGAGGACGGGGTCGCAAACGCGCTCAGACGCATCTGCAAGGTGACAAGTGTAGGCGAGTTCAAGAAGGGGAAACGAATGTTGGTCGGAATGGGAGGACGAGAGGAGGTCGTCAATTCTGCTCCCGAGGATGAGCTGTGGCGCGCGCTGGGAGAGCGTGGCATGAAGCGGCTTCCATGACCCGACCTTCTTCGCGTTCCTAGCTCCTGGCAGTTCGTTCGACCCAGGAGAACTTCCTCTGCATCGACTTGCTGTAGACCCTGGCCCAGTCTAACCCGACCTCGTCGCACCATAACTTGTAGACCCTGGGGTCTATGTAGTTCTTCAACGACGTGTTGAGATTGTAGTTCTTCGTCCTGACGAAGAAATCCAGTTCCATCTCGAACTTCCTTACCTTCCTGCTGTCTGACCCGACGGCCTTCGCGTCACTGAGCTTCTGCTTCTTCTTTTCCAAGGACTGTTCCCACGTCTTTGGAGGAGTCCTCTGATGGTTGCAGAAGATGGCCGCCTTCAGGTTGGCTTCCTTTGCGTGGTATAGCTTGTCAAGGTCATCGGCATCTCTAACGTTCTTCGAATGGAGCGCCTCTTCTGTCTTCGCAGTAGCGTGATAGGTTCTGAAGACCTTTGCAGAGACACCTGGGACGATCGTTGATAGGAACTCGTTCACCATCCCTGAGTTGACGTTGTGGAAGATCTCGGCCTCGAGTACCTTACCGCTGGTGAACTCGCGAAGGTTCCTGACAACCGCCGGTGGAGGTGTGTCTTTCTTGTTCCAAGGCACGCTATCCTTGCCGAGGAAGTTGAATTCGACCTCATTTCCCCTCACTGTCACGTGTTCGACCCTGAGGGTGCTCGCGCCGACGGTATCCGCCTCGTCTTCGTCTTTCTCGTCTCCGACTCTCATCCCGAGAATGTCTATGAGGTAGCAGACGGTCGCCACCTGGCGGGTCCGCTCGTCTTTGGATTCGAGCTCCTTGAGGATCTTATCTCTGATCTTCTGGAGGTTCTTTCCGACTTTGAGCGCATTGTCATACTTCGCCTTGTTACGGGACTGCTGCAAGGGAGAGCTCTCGTGCAGCCAGACGTACTTCTCTTTCCCTGTGAGTTTGTCAATCCACTTGGCCATCCACATCGAGTCATGGTCGTGGACGACTGCCCCCCACTGACCGGGTGGGACCTTAGCGGACTCGCCGAGGTTCAGCGTCACATCTTTCAGCTGAACCCTCGGCTTCCATCTTCCCCTCAGCGGGTGCTGTCCCCTCCCCATGAAAAGCCCAGGGGGTTCGACCATCCAGTTGGCGAAGTCTGCTTCCTTTCCGTCGAGCAGTGCCCGCCCGTACTGGGCCTTCAGGGCTTCCCTCCGATCCTTACGAGAGGCGGCCAGTTTCTTCTTCTCATCCTTGCCCATCGATTCCTTCTGGGCCTTCTCCTTGTCTACGACGCTGAATAGCTCGGAGAAGTCAACATCGGAGAACTTGGCACCTCTGGTCCAGTCAGGGAGCTGTTCAGCGAAATCGAGCATGAAATTGGCTGTGAAGACTGGGTCTTGGACGTATGGGGCGTCCTTCTTCTTGGCGAGGTGGTATGCCATCTCCTCGGCCAGAGGCGACAGCGTTACAGACTTCCCCTTGACCTTCACGGACAAACCTCGTGGAGAATAGACATCCGGAAAGTAGACCCCGCTGTGCGAAAGGGTCGTCCAGTAAGCAGTCATGAACCGGATGGACCCAGCCCTCTTCGCACATATATAAGAAAAATGGAGGTCACCCCTTGTGACAATCTCGTTAGTCCCGACAATGGATTAATACGCTAGGGACTCGGCGCTACAGGCATCCTCCATGTGGCTCGATTTTGAAAAGGTGAAGACTCCGACCCTGAAGAACCCGACAATGGTGGTTGCCGTCTCCACCTCACTTCAGCAATATAGAGCAATGTACTCCCAGGCACGAGAGTTGGCCGATTACATGCTCAGGAACATGAAGTTCGAGCGGATTGCGACCATAAGGGCGTCAGCTTTCCCGCCCGAAGTAATCGTCAGGGACGGGGGAATCTCGACTCTGCCCGAATGCCATTTCCATCTAAACAGGGGTGAAGGGGACCTAATTCTCTTCACTGGCGACGCAAGCCCCATGGACGGACAGTACGAGTTCGCAACGACCCTTCTCGACTACGCCGAGGAACTTGGCGTGAAGGAACTGTACTCCGTGGGGGCAAGATGGGCAGAGAATCCCCTGCCTCCAAATGCTGAGCCCGAGCCCAATGGGTTCTCAACTGACCGCGTTGGAGTGGCGAGGCTGAAGAAGAACGGCGTCAAGATCATAACCGAAGAACCGGCCCCTTTCTTCGCATCAATGGTAATCGGAATGGCCAGAGAACGAGGGATCAGAGGGTACAAGCTGTCTGTCGACCATGGAGAACCGAGCCCGCACTCTCGGTCGGTAGCCCGGTTGCTCGGTGTGCTTTCGGCCATGGCGGGCTTTCAGGTCCAGCTCGAAGAGCCTAAAGGAAGGCCGGAGTCTTCTTCGCCACCAAGGCAGATCAGGGACAACGCAATCTACCGGTAGCGGAAACCTTCGACCAAGTGAGTCGACAAATTCTCTTCCCTGTTGGGGCCGTCAAGTTCCTAGTCGAATCTCAACCCGGAACCTCACCGAGATGTTTATCCGTGTGCACAATCGCGCGGCCGAACGCAATGCACGCCACCCGAGCTGACCACGCCCTTGAGGACACCCTCGAGTGGGCAAAAGACAGGATGAAGCAGAGAGGATTCGTGGTGAACTCGTCCGTCACCCTGTCCGTCGACCCCAAGCTCACGATAATGGGTTACGCGAAGAAAGAAGGCCGGTTGCACCAGATTGTTGTCTCTGAATGGGCTCTGGATTCTGAGATGCTGGGTGGTCTGATTCTACATGAGCTCGCGCATATCTACTTTACAGAGAGAAGGGCGCACTCGCACGACAGCGAGCTTCTCGAGGAGGTGCTGCGCGGTCTAAAGGAGCGCGAAGGGCTCCGTGCCAAGGAGACAGAGCTCCTGATTGATGCCTTCAACCATCTGCAGAACATCTTGGTCGACGATGTCGTCTTCGCCGTGATGGATGAGAAAGAGCTGGAAACGGCAAAGCGGTTCTTTGCCGAATGGGTCTCCGACAGGCCGTCTGGGGACCCTGTGCTCGACGCAGCGTTGATGACCAGGAATGCTTTCGCAATCGCTTCGCTGAAGCGAAGAAAGCTCTTTGAATCGAATAGCGACATATGGTTCAGGAATAGGGGGTTCATCTCCGCACTCGGCCCACACGCAGAGGGGGAGTACGATTGGTTGGAAGGATTCCTCGAGAATTCAAAGCATGACTGGGATAGGAAGCAGTTCCTCGCTTCGATAGGAGAGTACTCCGAGAGAATCCTTGCGCTGATGCGGTCCTCTGCACGACTCGATGACCTGAGATAGCTTTCAAAGGCACCCGCGGCTTCAGCTGACGCCTTGGATGTCTCGCTTAGAGCATTGGCAACATTCCAGCGACGGTTCTCCTGTTGCATTTTCGCGTGAGACAACAATGGCCACCATGCCCGAGTGGCCCGCCGGACCCCGGGCCAGCCCTACGTTCCCGTGATAGGCTGCATCGGGAGGGGTTCCCCACGCTCGCCTGCAACGCATCCGCAACCAGCAGCATGACCTCCTCGCCTTAGAGTTCCTTTGTAGAGATCATCTTCCAGCTTCCTGCCGCTCTTGGCTTCCCATGCTTCGATGGGCATGCCATACTTCTGTTGAATCCTGTCACGGTACCATTCCGGGATGACGTTGAAGCTGCAGAACGGGATTATTCTCAAGTCAGGTGTAAGGTAGTGGATGCTGCACCTCTGTACTCTCTCCTCATCCTGATTGTACTTGTCTTGGAAATGCATGATTCCAAGGAACATGCTCTTCAGGTGGAACTGGCCAATCGATGAGTAGTCGTGCTTAACCAGCGCGTCTGTCAGCAGCCTTGCAAAACTCAGATTCTTGGGCTGCTTTTCTTTGTTGATGAAGGAAGATATCTTGGTCAAGACCTTGGCCGCAACCAGATACCGGTTGGTTCCCGAGTCGATCTCTTCAGTCTTCTCGTCGAGGTATTCAATGATTCCCGGGATGTCGACGAACTCTGGCAACGGGACGAGCCTCTTCCTATCGGGATCGTTGAAGACGTAGGTCCCTGCGCCGCATGCGAAGTGTATAGGAAGCTCGTACTGCTCCTTCTTGGTGAATGCTTCGATTAGGCTGGTCACGGGCGAGCAAGACGGTACGGGGAACCAACCTTCCTTCGGGATTTCTCCATTGGTCTGTTCCTCGATCCTCTCAATGCAGTCAGGTATAGTGATCCTGTACTTCGCCCGCTCGGTGTTCGTGAGCCTGCCCGTCAGCGAAACAGGCTGGAAGTTCACTGCGTGAACTGTGTCAATGTTCCTATGACCGAAGCGTATGATGTCGCCCAGCTCGTGGTCATTAATCGATTTGATGATGGTCGGTACGAGAACGACGCCGATTCCCTGTCTCCGGCAGGCTTCCATCGCGTACGGGACCTCCCAGTGGTTCTTCGGGTTTGTCTTTGGGGTCGTCCCATCGAAGCTCATGTAGAGGTTTGAAACCCCGGCATCTTTCAGCCTCTTAGCGAGGTCCGGGTCCAACGCCAGGTTGATGCCGTTCGTGTTCAGCTGGATGTGATCTACTCCTTCCTCTTTGAGAATCTTGACGATGTCCGGAAGGTCCTTCCTCAACGTTGGTTCGCCGCCAGTGATCTGGACAGAATTCCCCGCGACTGGTCGTTCGGCCTTCAGCGAGCGGGCCATCTCCCTGATTTGATCCAGCGTCGGCTCGTAGACGTAGGCTCCTTCAAGCCCCTTCTTGACATAGAAGAAGCAGTACCAACAGGTCAGATCGCATCTGTTGGTGATTGTGACGTTGGAAAGTCCCGTGTGAGTCAGATGGCTAGAACAGAGGCCGCAGTTAGCAGGGCATGAACAGAGGTCCAGGGGTACGTTGGCTGCATGGGCGCTCCTTCCGTCTTTCCAGTAGCGTGAGAACCTGCTGTACATTTCATACGAGCCGAAATAGAGCTCCTCCGTTTCGCCATGCTCGGGACAAGACTTTGTCATCCAGACTTTATCGTCACGTTCGAAGATGATCGCGAGTAGGATGCGGTTGCAGTCGGGACAGATCGACTGCGTCTGTCGGATGAAATTCCCCTTCGAAACCTCCTTCTTGAGTTCTAGACTGGCGTCTGCGACTTGAGTCATAGGAAAGCGCTGGTCAATATCCTTCTCGGGGTACGCATATAAGCGTTTTAACTTTACAGAGGGTGAAAGGTTAAGATGTGGTCAGTTTCGCTGTGGTCCTGAGGATTCGCCCTGTTGAATTCCCTTCGTCCCGAAAGCGTACCATCATGGCGCAGCCGCGAGAGGGTCGTCGCATGCCCTCCACCTGTAGCATACGCTGACGCCTTCGTCCCTCCGCTCCCCACCAGGGTGATCGGAACTCTCGTGCCTGAAAAAGGTCATGCACCTGACTTCGAAGTGGATCGAACATGCACAATGAACGCACAGAGCGCAGAAGAGAACCGAATGGGAGGACAGTCTAGCAATTGAGCCTGAGCGACGCCGCAAGAGAGGCTCTCGTCGCTCTGGGCCTCACAGGCAGCGAGGTCAAGGCATACGTCGCGCTTCTGAGGGGCGGAACGATGACAGCAAACGAAGTGAGCAGGGAAGCGAGAGTACCCTACTCCAAGGTATACGACGCGCTCGAGTCGCTGCATGACAAGGGGTGGGTCGAGGAACAGAAGAGCAGACCAATTGTCTACACCGCCAAGCCTCCGGACGCCGCGCTCGAGGAGCTGAATTCGAGGCAAGAGATGACCAGGAGGGAGAAGGAACGAATAGCGCGGGAGGAGCTGATGGGAGTCTACGTCAGCCGAGGTGAACAGGAGAAGCCGGACGTATGGATAATGAGAGGCACGAACGAGATTCTGTCGAGAGTGAAGAACCTTCTCCTGAACTGTAGGGCAGAGCTCCTAATCGCACTTCCGCCTCAGTTGCTGCCCTTCACCGAGAAGATCGAGCCTTTACTGGCTGCCCTGAAGGAGAAAGGCGTAAAGAACTTGATACTCACTTCGCCTGATCTGGCAGGAGGAGTAGCGGAAAGACTGTCAAGGTTCGCCGAAATCAGGACGAGGATGACGATGTATGGAGGGGGACTCGTCTCCGACTCTAGGGAGGTCATCCTCCTGCTGGGAGGAGGTGAGCAGGGGACCTTGCCACTCGCAATCTGGGCTTCGCATCACGGGTTAGCGAGCTTTGCCAAGGATTACTTCGAGTTCCTCTGGAATTCGCAAGGCTCGCCGCGTCCTGAAGGACGAGGAGAGAATCATCAGAAAACTCGGGACAGAGGTGGGCTTGTCGAGGGACGAAGTGGCTTACAGCACGAGACTGATCTTCAATGACCCTGCCGAGGCATCGACCGGGAGAGAACTCGCAGAGACGTTAATCCGCAGGGGGTGGTCACTCTGTCAGCGTATGACACGAGAATCCTGCCCTTTCATCCACGGCTAAGACTGGCGAACCGTTACCGGATCTGAAGGCAGAACGTGCCGAGAGAAATCAGCGAGAGGAGAACGAAGGTCGACAAACTGATACTTGAGCTGATCCCATCTACGAAGCCGCAACGGAGAAAAGG
>JBEKJV010000033.1:0-27395 GCA_050011055.1 Nitrososphaerales archaeon
TGCAGACAGGTTCTGTTAACTTGGCTGGCCGTGCCCCAGGCTTGATAAGGACCATTCCGGGTAGGTGGGATGTGCCAAGAGAGATAGCGAACAAAGAGGATTTCACGAGGCTGCTGACCCAAGCTACTGAAGTTCGGATAGTCAGGGCTGGCGATTCTGCCAAGGTCAAGCTCAGGACCCAGGGTGCACTGTACACATTCAAGACGACCGCGGAGGAAGCCGATTCCCTGACGAAGGGCGTCAAGGTGCCCATCCAGGAATTGGGTCAGAAGAAGAAATAGAGCACTAGGACCAGGACCCCGAGCACCATCGGGATCGGCAGCCCGGGCAGGAGTCGTCTCTTTGAGAGCAGAAAGAGCGTCGCGACGACCCCGACGTCCATCACTATCAAGGTCGCGATCGCCGCAGCGATGACTGTCATCGACGGGGTCCCAGCCACGAGCTGGGCGAGAGGCAGGGATGGAAGCATGGTATAGAACACGACGTCTCCGAGCCCGAGCGTGAACTCGCCCGCCCTTATCGACATCCCGACCAAGGCCACCTTCTCTCCCGTCCCTATGAGCGACTTCAGGGGCCCCCTGAAAACGGCGTAGATGTCGTAGATTGCGAAGGCAATAGGCAGCAGGAGTGCGGTATAGAGGGGCAGGGTCGCGAAGAAGCTCCCTACCTCCGCTCCGACGAACGCGATGACAATCGTGGACAGCCACGGGCGGTTCTTCACGAAAATCGTATAGCCGATTAGAGCGACGACCGCCAGAGAAACTGCGATGTCGGCCGCGAGCTCAGCCGTCGGTTGGAGGAACTGGTAGAAGAAGCCATCACTCGTGATGAAGGTGAGGGCGAACGCCGAGATCGCGAGCGAGGTGAAGATCAGGACCTTGAACGAGGAGACCATCCTCCGTCTCAGCAACCGCAAGAGTAGGAGTGTAGCCACGAAGGCAAACCCGACATAGAGGATCACGTTGACCGCCGAGCCGGCCGCCCCCGAGCCTCCGGTTATCAAGGTCGGAGGTCCCTCCCACTGATAGGTCGGCAGGTTCTGGTAGGTGATCAGAAGCGCCGCGATCTGGATAATGGCCACGATCAGAAGGGCTTGAATCAGGTTGGTCGGAGTGACCTTCTTCTTCCCTTCAGGCTCGTCGCTCAAACCTGGAATTCTTGGCCGGGCACCACCGCGGTCGCCTCGACTCCCATCGTCGCGTGCAGCTCGTCCGCCAGGGCCAAGCACGATGCCTCCTCGCCGTGAACGGTAAGGAACCTGGGCGACCCGCCAATCCCCTTCAGGTCGCTCAGGAGTGCCGACCTCCCGCTGTGAGAGGAGAAGTCGAACCGCCTCACTTCTGCCTTCACCTTCGTCGGCTTTCCCCTGTAGATCGTGAGCCCCTTGTCGATAAGGGTCCTTCCGGGCGTCCCAGGCACTTGGAAGCTGACTATCGCAATGCCGTTCTTTTCGTCCATGGACAGGTGTTCGTTGTAGAAGATTGCGGAACCTCCCACCAGCATTCCGGCGGGCGAGATGATTACGCCGGGCCTTCTCACGAGCCTTCTCCGCTGGGTCCAGCCTGTTACCTCTTCGATCGACTCGAGCATCCGCCTCAATGCTGTCGCGTCGCGCAAGTAATCCTGATAGCGAAGGAATATCCCGTTCACCTTCAGAGCCATCCCGTCCATGGCCACCGGATGTCTGTAGCCGCTCTTTACCAGCGTCATCGCGATTTCCTGCGCTCTGCCCACCGAGAATGCTGGGACCAGCAGCACTCCACCCCTCTCGACCACCGCGTTGGCGAACTCTACTAGCTCTGTCTCGGCTTTCGACCTATGGGGATGGTCTGCCGTGGCGTACGTGCTCTCCGTGATGACCATGTCGGCTTCCCCCAGGTTCTTCCAGGAGCCGGAGAGCAGGTTGGTCTCCTCTCCGTTGATGTCGCCAGTGTAGAGCAGCCTCTTAGAGCCTGCCTCGACAGCAATAACAGCCGAGCCAGGGATGTGCCCGGCGTCGTAGAAAGTCACTGTGAAGTCTCCTATCTGGAAGGGTTCCATGTACCCATGATTAATTGTGTTCGAGTTCATGGCCATGAGGTCGAGGAACTCGAAAGGCAGGTACTGGCCTGAGATCTTGATGAAGTCCTGGATGAGTATGTTGGAGAGCTCCGACGTGACTGGGGTGGCGTGCAGCTTCATGTTTCCTCCAAGGAAGTGCAGCGGCGCGGCGCCTGAATGGTCCAAGTGCGCGTGGCTCAGCACGATCCCCTTGATGTCCTTAGGCGGGACGTGCATTGGAAAGCCCGGCACCTTCGTTGTGAGGGCTCCATAGTCGAGCAGGATCTTGCTGTCTCTGTGCGTGACCAGAAAAGCGGAGCGACCGACCTGCCTGGCAGCTCCCAGTACCTTAATCTCCAATAACGAAACTCTTTGAGAAGCGCGCCTCGTTCTTGGTCTTTAAGCCTTTCCTTCGCCGGCTCTGGTGCATTGACGGGGCTTTGAGTTTTGGTGGTGCAACTCGGGGCTTAGGCGATTCTGCGATTCTGTTAACTCTTTTGCACGGCTCGGGCGAATCTTCTTGATGATTCCCTTCTCATGTAAGTCGTAAGGGATATTAATGGTGGGGAGCAGTCAGAGGTTGTTGGCACTTACACATAGGATTACATGTAGTGTCCACAGTCATTTCATGAAAGACCTTCCCAAGAATAGAGATGTTGGGAAGTTCTACGAACCG
The DNA here is from genome assembly GCA_050011055.1 of Nitrososphaerales archaeon. Lineage (GTDB taxonomy): Archaea > Thermoproteota > Nitrososphaeria > Nitrososphaerales > Gagatemarchaeaceae > UBA183. Next base: position 2,717 of record JBEKJV010000033.1, read on the forward strand.
TTTGACGATTTCATATATTTGGAAGCAAAGAAGATTGTAGGAATAAAGGCCCATCCGAGAGTGAACCAGACTCAGGCCACAATCGCGACACGGAATCTCTTCCTACGCCTTCGAGGCACCCTCAATTCCTTCGACCTGAAGGTCCAGGGGAAGGACGTAATTGACGAACTTAGGAAATTGGATGGGGTGATTAACCGAGCACTGAACTACGCAAACGCATCAGAACAATCCGTGAGAGGCACATGGGTCGAATATACCAAGACAACGGAAGTGAAAGGCAATCCATTGCCACCGTTCATCCAAAAAGAGTCTTTAGCAAGGTTCAGTACAGACCTAAAGAAGCCATTCAGCGCTTCAGGCATCGTCTTGAAATGGACGTCAGAACCGGAAGACATTCTGGTAACGATTACCAAGGAGCAAGACAAGACGACTATTTCCGTCCAGCGCGACACTATGTTCAAGGCAATCCCGTCCGACATTCTCGTAGACAATGATAGAGCCGTGAACGAAATAACTCCCCGGATTATGAGTAGTCTCGGTGTCTCCTCTAGATGAGTTACAAGCTCATTCGTATTGAGTCACGCCACAAACCCGAACAAGGTGAGTATCCTACTTATGGATGGTCGCCAGAACCGGACCTTGACTTACCAAGCGCACAGAAGGCACTCACGCGGGCAAGAGAATATCTACAGATGGCAGTTGAACAGGAAGAGGATACATGGGTAAATATTAAGGCAAAGGACTTCTATGAGATGCAAGCGACCATGCACGTCCTGAAACGTCAGATTGGGGCCTTAAGCAAAACGGTGAAAGTGCTTCAGAAGCGGCAATTTGTGTCCAGAGAGTCTCAAGTTCAGCCAATGAGAGACATCACCGTTGAAGAGGCGATGGGATTGGTAGAGGACTGCATGGAGAAGAAGGGTCGAGCTTATCCTGATGACATAGCTACAACGTTGGGCATTTCCACAAGAGTAGTAATCGAGGCGTTAGACCGTCTTGAGAAGGAAGGAGCCGTGCAGAAAGCAAAATGACGACACTTTACGCTGATGGTGATGCTATTGACGGTAAGCGAGTCTACGTTGAGTGTAGGGGTTACTCACCTTGGCGATTAGGCCCTCGGACTGGTCTACATAGAGGAAAAGAAGCGAGTCTAGATGACGCCAAGTGCGTTATAGTGTCAGAATACGAATTTGTGAAGAAGCGACCTAAGCCTTGAGATTCTTCTCGATTCTCCGTTCCCATTCTTCCTGAGTGACTACGCCCTCGCTTCTCGCTTCAATGTTGCTTGCTTGATTAGTTCCTTCCATCTGATTCCCTGAAGCGGCAAGTCCAAGCCCGCGACTTGTGCGGGAGTCTTCCCGTCGAGGCCCATGTGCGGGCGAATGAAGTTGTAGTTGATTCTCATTCCGTCAGCCATTATCTGCGCCGACTTGTCGTTGTCCATGCCTCTGAAGGTCTTCTCTCTGTCCCTCACCGTGTTGTTCAACCGTTCTACCATCTGGTTCAAGCCTTCGTCTCTCTGGCCCACCGACCGCACGTTCTCGATTCTCGGGCCGTTGTTCGTGTAGAACTCGCGGTTGAACGCCTCGTTGTAGGTGTGCAAGCCGTCATGCACAACCGCGAGAGGCCGCTTCACCATCAGCTTCTTTGCGTCTTGGAAGACGGCCCTCGCGTCTTCTACGTTTCGCCTCTTGGACACTCGGCTTGCCAAGAGGAATCGTGTGTCGTGGTCGGCAAGGTTCCACAGCCATGCGAAGTTCTCGTTTTGGATTCCATACTTGTTGCCTATCTTCATCGGCTCGGTCTTCCTCACTCGAACCACCATCTCGTCCACGTGGTAGATTCCCGACAGTTCGGGCTTCAGGTCGTCCACGAAGGCTTTCGCTATTCTCACGTATTTCTGAAGCCACCTGATTATTGTCGAATGCTCTACCTTCACGCCGTAGAACTGGCTGAGGGTGTCGGCTATCTTCCTGAAGCTGTTGCCCTTGAAATACAAGTCGAGTGCGAGGCAGACTATCTTCCCGTCGTTCCTCATCTTGAGGAATCCCTCGTTGATTACGAACCTGTTGCCGCAGACCCTACAACAGAAGCGTTGAACCTGTCCTGCCTTGTTCCGTCTGATTCCCCGCTTGAATACCTCGGTCGAACCACATCTCTCGCAACTGAGCGCGTTAGGCTCAGGAACTTCTAAGGGGCGGGAAAAATTCTGAGATAAGGCGCTGTCTCTCAGCGTAATAGAGCAGTTTACGGCGTAGCAATGCTTGCATATCACGCCTCTGTTCACGAAGTCTGGACACTCGCATCTCCACTCACCGTTCTCCTTTGTTACCTGATACCAGCCGTTGCCGCTCTGGGATTTAACCGAATAGGTGTTGCTGTCAATCCTGTTGATTGTTCCCGCCTGTGCGACAATGGCGAGGCCGCGCAACTTTCTTCCGTTCTCCACCTTGTTCCCGAGTGGCTGAGGCATAGCCAACAGGTAGGCAATGGGGGTACTTATACCTGTCGCCTATGCGTTGGCAACGGATAAATACGGCCTCCCCCCTGCTAATGGCATGGTAGAAAAGAAGAAGGTCATCGTGAGCACGAAGGTTACCATAGCTCGGTCAGGAAGCCCGTCTGTCCGAACCACAATCCCCTTAGTCATCGCTCAGATGCTTGGGCTTGAGGACGGCAGTTACTTGGACTGGCAGTTCGAACCAGAGGGCGGCTCGTTCGCGGTCTCAGTCAAGAAAGGTTCGAAGTAGACAAGTGGACTCTAACCCCGACGTGCTGTTATCACTTGGGGCATCAAAGGAATCAATGGTTCGAGCCTCGCCCATATTTCGTTTGAGCCATACAGATAGCCATTCACTATCGTGAGAACCTTCTGCCTCACAAGCTCATCGAAGACTAGCGGCAATCGAAGGTCGGAATACGACTTGCTATACCACTTATGATAGAGTTTGTTCAATGAGTCTGGGTTGCGGTATAGCATTCTCCCTGCTTGAATGGAGGGCGCATAGTAGCAAGTTGCCGCGTGTAGGTAAGTTTCGAATCTCCAGACCTTGAATACCTGTCGAATCATGTTGTAGTGGTTCCTCATGATGTGAGCTACAACGTGGTTGACAAACTCTTCCTTGCCGTTTGTGACTGTCTCTTGCTCAAGTGATGTGAAGAGACTGGAATATGTGAATCCGCTTTCGGTCGGCTTGAGGAGTTTAATCTGGACTAGGAACTCGGCCCACCTCTCGGCGACATGGGCCTTCTTCAGTTCCTCATGGGTTATCTCGTGTATTCCCTTTCGTGCAAGAGTGCTCACTAGCAAAGTAATCGGAAAGATAGCGTCCTTTAGGACTTGGAGATTTGCGAGTTCATCGGCAGACGAGGCCATAACTATCTCCTGTGCCTTCTCTCGCCATTGCTGGAGGCGAGACTCTAGGCGTTCGATTAGTTCGTCTCGTGGGGTGGCCGATAGTCGGTTGTCTTCTGTTAAGACGATTTCGCCCAGCTCTCTCAGTTCGAGGAATTTGGTAAAGGACTCCTTGCTGTAGTCATCATGAATTCTACGTGGATAATCAGACCACAGTTCCGCCACCCAGATTCCCTTGTCTACCTCATGGATTGGACTGTCTACCGTGACTGCATCCCCGTAGTTCCTATTGACATATCGTCTGATTGTTCTAACGGGTTCGCTCATCATGGCTCATCAAGTCTCCTTTGTTCAGGCCTTAACCTGACATCCGCACGGATAAGGGTTCTGTCGCTCGTCTCCCAAGCTTTCATGAAGCCGCTTATCATATGCTCACTAGGCTCTTCAGGGTCTGGGTCGTTGACATAAATCCGTAAGTCAACAGCATTCACACCTTTCACTACTATAACGTGCTCAAGGTCGGCCCATCGGTTCTGCTTTATCCAAGCTATCACAGGCTTTCCTTGAGCAAGTTCTGCCTCGATATCGGGGAACTTTGCATACTCGACCACTTCGAAGACAAGTTCATGCGTCGTGCCTCTCAGCATTCGGTTTATCCCTGTCACGTCATCAAGTGATGTCCCCTCTTTTTCGTAGCTAATCCCTCTCTTGACCACTTCAACATCGGGATTAGGCAAGTCGGGATACTTCTTAGCGTAGAATTCAATCACCATCTTGATGCTCGCCCAGACGCAACCAACGTCATCGTCTCCCTGACTGACATAGGGAACATCGATGTCAGGCAATCGACATTGCGCGAATGGTTCGTTGTTATATCCCTTCCACGCAATTCACAGTCCAAATCCAGCACCCAAGCCCCGAGTTGCACCACCAAAACTCAAAGCCCCGTCAATGCACCAGAGCCCCTTCGCCGGCTCTGGGAATTCGTCGGTTGTTCAAAGGATTCCTGCTCACTGGGGATTCTTGGTTGACGGGCTTGACCTTCCTCTGACCTCGCCCCAGATTGAGTATCCCATCATGACTGTCCCGACTACGAGTAGAATCAACGCCACTATGGCCAGTGGTTGGAGGTCGGCGTATGAGACCGCCAATTCCGCCATCACGACTGTTAGAATGATTGAGACAGACAGAAAGAGCAGCCCCAAGACAAACGCCTGTTTGTGCATCAGCCCAGCATAGCGAATCCGATTAAAAGCCGATGCCTAACGATAGACCAACAAGTCCCCCGAACTCCACCGCCTGATTGCGATAAGCCATCTGCGCGGTGATATCGTTCTTTAGGAGACCTGAACCGATTCTGCAACCGAGAGGGGCGAAGGAGCAAGGGATAAGCCCCGGGGGCTGCCTCTTCGGCTTCGACGGTTTCAGACCGGCTCCAGCCCTCCTAGAGGTGATTCAGCTTAAAGACCTCTAAGAGACAGGGTCGCGGGTTTGGTCTTCAGAGTGCTTCCTGAAGGCTCGAAGCTTGCCGGAGGCACGTTGATTGCGGGCTTCCATGGCATCGGGGCCACTGGTTACTGGACAGTCAAGTTCCTGATCACTGAGCTGAAGGCCGAAAGAAAGTACTTCATCGACTACGCACATACTCCGGCCGTCGCTTCGCAGGCAGATGGTGGGATTGCAACGCCTTACGAAATCTTCGTTTCCAGTGGGCTCGCCCTACTGAAGGCCGAGGTCTCCCCTGTGAGGGAGAGGGAGAACGAGTTCTACAGGGAGCTCGCCGAATGGATAATGAGTTCAGGGGTTGATGAGGTGGCCCTCGTAGGCGGTCTGGACGAAGCGCTCAGGAACGACGAACATGCCTACAAGATCGCAATGACGAGCACTTTCTCTTCTCGAGGTGGATTCCCGGGCGAGCCCTTCTTGGAGGAGGATCGGATGATAGTCGGCCCTGTCGCATCACTACTCAACACATTCGAGATGCATTCGTTCCCAGCCTTTGCGGTGCTGGCTTATTCGAACACGGAGAGGGTGGATCCAAGGGCGGCCGCCTCTGCTGCTGAGTTTCTGTCGCGCAGATACGGGTTCAAGGTCGACACGGCCCCGCTGATCAAGGGCGCCGAGGTAATCGAGGGCGAGGTGAAGATGATCGAAGAGAAGGAGAAGCGCCCCGCCGGGTCCGTTTACTCTTGACCCGTCGCGAAGAGCTCCTTCCCCCTGCCCTGGTCGTCGAAACCTTCACTGATCTGTAACCCATTTTCCGAAGCCGAGCGGTCGCCTCTTTGACACTCACACGGCCACCGATGCCTGCGGCTGTGACGAACTGCGTGAACGGGTAAACGAAGTCGAGCTCTGCTGGGTAGACCCCCAAGGCCGGATGGATTTTGTAGGTATCGGAATTGCCGGCAGTGTCGGCACTTTCGCGTTTGTTCTTCCCAGCTGGGACGGAGTCCCACGGCACGAGGAGGACCGCCTCTCTCGACCTCCTCTTCTGGACACCTTTGAGCCTTCTCTCAGCCAAAACCAGCTCGGGTCTCTCGAGATCTTCCTCTGAGCGAAGCATCAGCCCCCTGTTCTTCAGCAGAGGGGTCCCCTCCAAGAGGACGTCGTGGTGCTTCGAGAGCTCGACGAACGCGTCGCGAAGCCTGGGGTGGGTCATCGACTTCTCTTCCACGAGGTCCCAGAGCCTCCCTTCAGCGATTGCCTCCTTGCAGGCCTCGACCTCCTCTCTGAGTATGTACAGGTTATGGGTTGCGATCAGCCTCGCCCTTTCAAACGCCTCGACCTCCTGCAAGTCTTTCACGCTGGTCCTTGTGCAGACGGGACAGCTGCAGGGGAGGTACTTCATCATCTCGAGGCTCAGGACTCCGCCATGGCTCATGTATCGGCCGTCCCGGGCGAACAGAATATAGCTGGCTGAGTCGAAGGTATCGCAGCCGAGCGCTACTGCTAGGGCCATAGTAAGCGGGTGCCCGGCGCCGAAGAGGTGGAGTGGGATGGAGTAGGGGACTGGTCTCCTCGCCGCAACGATCATCTTCACCAGGTCGACGAACATGTAATTCTCCATCACCTGGACGGGGCTCCCCAGAGCCAGGAACCCAAAGCCAGCCTTCCATAAGGAACCCGCTGACCTCGAGACGAGGTCCTGATATATGCCGCCTTGGACCGGGCCCAACCACACCGTCTCCCTGTCCCCGTATTCTCTGATGGTGGCGGTGGCGTTCCTCAAGCTGTAGTCAACCGAATCCTCAGCGGCCCGTCTCGACTGGGGATATCCTGTAGGCCTGTCAAGTGTGACGGCCAGGTCCGAGCCGATTTCGGCCTGGAACGAGGCGACCTCGTCATACCCAATCTCCAGGTCTCCGTATTCGAGGACTTGGTATCCTCCAGAATCGGTCATCAGCACACCATCAAAGCCGAGCATCTCATGGACGCCGTTCCTGAGAGCCTCGTTCTTCCTTCTCGACCTGATGATATACGAATTGGTCATCAGGCCCTTGAATCCCATCGCCTTCAGCTCGCTGGTCGAGACAGCTTGATTGATGGGATGTATCACGGGTAGCAGACATGGCGTCTCTAGGGTCTTGTTTCCGACCTTGAGGATCCCTATCCTACCGAGGAGGTCGGTATCCTTCACTTCAAACGAGAAATGCAATCCCGCGGCGCCCATCCTTTCCCAATCTTAAATCCCGTTGCCTTTGGGGACGTGCATGCTTCTCGCGGACTCCTAGGGAGGGGGGCAAATCTGAGGTGGAGTGATACCTACAATCTAAAGGCAGTCAAAACAAAGAATGAAGTAGACAACGGTGGCGAAATCCGAGACTGTTGGAGGTTTGAACCGGTTTGGTGGCCGTACGGGCAAAGGGCGGATGTGGGAGAAGGAAGAATGTGGAAGGTGGCACACTGGCGGAGACAGGGACCGCGAAAGCACTAGCATAAGTAGAACTGGCCCGAAGGTCTCGCACATGTACGGCGACCCGAACATCCAGTGTCCAAAGTGCAGTTACCGATGGCAGACTCGCTCCAAGCTTGGAAGGGCATGCTGCCCCAGCTGTGGGTCGAAGGTTACCAACCCCTTCGTGAATAAGGCGAAGTCCTGATCCCGGAACGCTCAGCAAGGATCCGGCCCCGGTCCGATTGGAACCATGGCAGGGGCGAGACGACCAGGTCGATTTAAGATAGTGAAATGCTGCCGGAAGGACCCTGGAGCAACTACTCGACTTTCTTCAGGAAAAGGCCCTTCTTTCCGCTGTGCTCCAGTGGGGTCCACATCACGGAGTCCCCGTCTCCGATCTTCAGCTCCCTCGCAAGGCCCAGGGGGATTGAGGTTCTCAGTGTCGGAATCTTCTCGGACACTTTGGAGACCTTTGTTACGTCAGTCAATTTTGTGATTGCCATATTTGTGAATGTGGCTATATCAAGATATTAAATCTTGCCATGCTTGCCATACGCTTAAGAATAGCAAGCATAGCCATATCATTTCATGCGACCGAAGTTAGAAGTTCTGACTTTAGGCCGTTCAGGCCGCCCGTACAGGGTCGGAAGGAGGCGAGCCACCCGGGAGGAATTCGACGCAGAAGTGCTCCGGCTCTTCAAGGCGGGGAGAGAGCTCGCCGAGATCAGAGAGATCCTCAACAGGTCGAGGACCACAATCTGGTTGTCACTCAGCAGGTCCAGGGCGAAGGATCCGGACCAGCTCCAGGCCGCGAAGGTCGAGAGGCAATACCAGCGGGGATCTGCTGACGAGTTTCTGAGAGAGCCGGTGATCGCCGCGTTCAGGGACGATCTGCGAGCCCGGAGGGTCCGCATTTGGAAGAGGTACATCGCCAGGATCAGGGAGATCTGCGACGATTTGGAGATCTACCCGGACCAGCTCGATCTGGAATGGGGAAAGAAGTGGCTGGCGTCGAAAGCTGAGATCTCGCTGGAGCAGCTCAGAGCGCCAAAAATCGCGGCTAGGCGGTTCTTGAAGGCCCAAGGGTTCACCGATTATGAGCTGGGACAGGCCGGATTCGACGCGAAACACTATGACGTTGGGAAGTGGAAGCACGTCAGAATGACCGAAGCTCAGATCAGGAAGGTGAGGGCCGAGCTGGGAGCTCACGCGAGCCGGGAAACTCAGTTCGCCTTCGATTTCGGGATCGAGACATGCAGAACGAAGGAACAGCTCTCGAACCTCACCGGAGATCAGTTCTACACCCTGAAGTTGGGGACCGGAAGGGTGCTCTACTGCTGCAACCTCTTCAGGAAGAAGACGGAGAAGACAGGAGCTCATTACAAGGTCGCATACGTCACTCGGGGGACCTACGAACTCGCGAGGGAGCTGGCGAAGGGAAAGAAAGGCGGTCGGGTCATGCTGGGGAGGCTACCGGAGCTGATCTACCCGGAGCTCAGAGCTGCCTACCAGAAAGCCGGGGTCACTGTCGCGTACTTCTTCACGAGGCCGATTCACGCACTCAGACACGCTGGAGCTCAGAGGCTCCTGGAGAAGACAGGATTCAACAGAGCTGTGGTCGCGGAGCTGGGAGGCTGGGACTCGGAGAAGACGCTGGAGGACCACTATGGAGGGGTCCCGGTGGACCTGATTAGGTCCATCGCTGAGAGTCTGGGCCGGTAGGGAGCTCGGAAAGACTCCTAGCCGCATGTGCTCGCGAAGTTTTGAGAGATTCTGCTCGTAAAAACTCCAGGAGAGCTGATCGTAAAACCACCAGGAGAGCTCAGGAGGCCCTGGAGGGTTCTGCTCGTGAAAAGTCCTGGAGAGCTCGAAATGATAATTATAGAGCCCCGAGCGTGAAAATCTTAGGCCAGAAGTGTTAAATCCTGAAGGAGCTCGAACTAGGGGAGCTCATGATGCCCGAAGAGGCGATCCTGGTCCCGTCATTCAGTTGCCGGAGCTGCGGAGAGAGATGCGAGCTCGCTTTTGCGTGTCCAAAGTGCTCGTTGTGCGTCGATTGCTGTAGGTGCTCGGAAAGATGAGGGCTGAGGTCGCGGGAGCCCAGATCGAGGGGACTCCGGAGGAGCTCGCGAGCTTTCTGCGTCTGTATTCTCAGCCTGAAGCTCAGAGACCTTCTGCTGACGATGGAAGGCTGATCTGTGGCCAGTGTGCTCGCTCCTATGGGTTGAAAGACAGTCTCGAAGCTCACATGAGAAAGAAGCATGGCATCCACAAAAGACAGAAGCGGCAGGAGAGAGGCTCCAAGAAGCTGAGAGACACACCAGATCCTGATCCGAAGCTGGACAAGCTGGAGAAGGCCACGCTGTCTCGCCTCTACGATCTTCCGCCTCTGCTCCCCGAACGCGCGAAACGTGGCAAGACGGCAATCGTGCTCGCTAGGGAAGTCGGCGTGAAGTCTAGAGAGATCCCCATGGTCTTGAGGGGACTGGTGAACAAAGGTCTCGCTGTTGAGCTCGAAAACCCGTTCAACGTCGATGAGCCCTTCTACTTCCGGAAGGTAGAGCTCGCTCCGGTTGCAAGCTCCTAGCTAATTTCTGAAGTGCTGGAGCTGAAGAATTGGCAGGAGCCCCTGAATTCCTGAGCGCCTGACGCAAATCGCAGTTCTCTTTTATACAGGATTCTTGGTTTCCGTTCTTATTCGCGGACGATTGTATGACAGTCTCGGAGTTTCCGGACAAGATTGCCAAACATAAGAGACAGGAAAAAAGAAGAGTTCGTATGGGAACGCATGAAGAGCTCGTCGAGAAAGATCGGAGAGCGACAGAAAAGATCCTGAAGGACCCCGGGCACTACCGGAAGGAGAACGGTAAGCTCGACTATCTGGTGATCATGGACGAGTTTCAACTTTCCGTCAATCGAACCTATTTGGTGATCCGCCACGTCGAAGCAGAGCTCGCGAAGAGAGCTCACAAGAAGAGCTGAGAGAATGCCGGACCAGGTAAACTTCAGATTGGATGATGAAGGGAACGAGATCCTGGAAGAGATCAAGAAGCGTTACCCGGATACCAAATCTGAGGAACTCTGGAAGATATTGGGAAGAGCTCTACTAGGACAGAAGGAGAAAGAGGAGACAGGGCTCGCGAATTACGACATCACTGTCGTAGCGAAAGAGCTCTATGAGGCGACTCCGGAGATCCGATGGAAAAGACTAGCTGATCTCCCTTCAGATCTGAGAGTCCGGTTCCTAAGGGAGCTCAGAGAGATGGGCTCAGTGGTCGGTACTTTGGAGCGATCGAGTCCGGACTCGATAGCCCAGAGGAAGAAGCTCACGACGCAGAATGTGAAGTTGGGAGACCTGAGGGTCAAGAGAGCTGAGAATGCTCAGATCGGGACCCATGTTGTCGAGACGCTTGAGAAGCCGGTGGAAATCTTCGTGGATAGGCTGGTCTTCGTTGACAGACTGACCGGCGAAGAGGTCCCGAAGCAAGAAGGAGACAAGCTCCCAAAAGTCTGAGAGCCGCGAGCTGGGATTTCTGCTTTCATCCTGCTCACGGCGAGAGGGTCGTGATCATAGATCGGAAGGACACTGAGGTTGATCAGCAGCTCCACGGCATTCGCGAAAAGTGGGGAGCCCCGGATTCGCTGATCAGAGTGCGAAGAGAGATGTTCGAGAGCTCCATCGTGGAGCAGCTCGGGGAATCCAAAGTGATCGGTCGGACAGAGCTCCATGGTGGCGACAAGCTGATCGATCCTGATCAGCTCGACCACTGGGAGGAGCTCTGGAGACAACAAGAAGGGAAGACCAGGTGGCCGTGGGTAGCTCGAAAGGTAGGAAGAGAGCGTACCTGGACTCTGGTGTACGATCCGTACGGGCAAGCTCCGGAGAGGGGAGTGCATGGCAGGCTGACAAGACACGCGGCAGCTCAAAGGAGAGCGTGGAGAGGGACCCGTGAAGAGAAGGACCTACTGGACAACCAGGTCGAGGAACTGTACCGAGCCGGAAGGTCAGAAGAGCAGATCGCCGGACAGCTCAACGTGAGCAGGACGACGGTACATAGATCATTGCAGCGAGTCGGGTACAAGCTCTGACAGAGCCTCGGTCTCTAGCCCATGATTTCGTACTCAAACCAATGTGCTGGAGAGCTGCCAGGTCTTCCGAGACGTTGTAATTCTCACAACATGTGGGAGAGAAACCTAATGATATCATATGCTAGAACATTTCGTGCGGGATTCTAGAATGATTCTAGCATGTCATGAAACGGGGCTTAGATTGGGCTTCGATTGGCTGACCGAAGTCATCTCGCTCAAAAAACTGGCGCTCATTTCCAATTTCCGAACAAATGGCGGACAATCCGTCCGCGTTTGTGCGGGAAAACTAACAAACAAACATGCCTAGGGAGACGCCGGGACACCGTTCGCGCCCGGCAAGGCGAATCCCTTAGCATTGTTGTCAATCCTCTGCTTCGCTGTCCTTCTGGCAATCCTCTTGGTCCACGCGCACCATCCTGGCCGGCCTGCAACTCCCGCGGTAAGCGGGTATGAGCAGGGTAGCGGACGTCAAGACAAGGGTTTCTTCTGTGGAGCTGCTCGCGACCCTCAAGAAGAGCTACAGCTACAAGGACCTTTCTTCTATCCTGGACCTCTCCCCTCCGATTCTCAGTAGATATGTCCGTGGGCACGTCCTGCCTAGCCCGGTCCGGGCCGAGAAGTTCATCGCGACATTCAGAGAGAAACTCCTCAGGAAAATGATCCTTGACGAGGTCAAAGTCAGCGCAGACGGTTCCTACGACATTAGTTCTGTCGTCTCAAACGTAGGGCTCCTTAGGCAGATAGCCAAGGTCGTGTACAGCGAGTTCAGCCTGGTCTCCGTAGACAGGGTGGTCACAATGGAGGTCGATGGAGTCCCCCTCGCCACGGAAGTCGCGGGCGAGTTCAATGTCAGCCTAGCAGTCGCGCGGGACGAGCGGGACTTGGGTGTCCAGGAGTTCTTGGAGCAGAAGGCGGTGTACTCGCCTTCGACAGTGAAGTACCTCTACCTTGCGAAGTCGGCCCTCAGAAAGGGTGACCACGTCCTGATCGTTGACGACTTGGTTCGCTCCGGGACGACGGTCGAAGCGCTTACGATACTAGTGGAAAGGATGAGGGCCAAGATAGTCGGAATCTTCGCCATTGCATCGGTGGAACAGTCGATGCCCAAGCTGAAGAGCAGGCTCGGCTTGACTTGCCCCATCGAGTCCCTGGTGACCCTCGAGAAGTCGAGGCGGTACGGCTACTAGGTCTGATGGCGATGCGGACTATTTTGATCGACAGGGCTTTCGTCTCAAAGGCCATTCCCGCTAGAAGGAACGACTCACACAAGAGAATGAACGGGTCTGTATGTGTGGTCGGTGGGAGCAGGCTTTACCATGGCGCCCCCTTCCTCTGCGCGATGGGAGCGATGAGGTCTGGGGTTGACCTCGTCTTCGTGGCCGTCCCGGCGCCTATAGCCCCCTCGATCAGGGCTCTCTCTCCTGACCTCATAGTCGTGCCACTCCCTGACGCGAAGCTGACCCGGGGCAACGTCTCGAAGCTTCTTGCCTGGGTCAAAGACATCGACGCCTTTGCCGTCGGCCCAGGCTTGGGCCCGCAGAACCCTCACGAGGTGGCCCACGCGGTAAACGAATTCAAGGGCGCCGGGAAGGGGCTGGTCCTAGACGCAGACGCGCTCCGCCCTGAGGCACTGATGTCGGTGAAGAATGCGGGCGCCGTGGTGACTCCTCATGTGATGGAGTTCCAGAGGTTCTTCGGGCAGGCACTACCCGCAGACCTGGACGGGAGGGTCGAAGTCGCGGCCTCATGTGCCAAGGAAGCGCATCTAACCGTTCTCCTTAAGGGAGCAACCGACATCGTGACCGATGGCAGCATGGTCGGCCTCAACGTAACCCATTCTCCGGCCATGACGGTAGGGGGAACTGGCGACGTCCTGACCGGGATCACGGCAGGCCTGCTCTCGAAGGGGACCTCACCGTTCGAGGCCGCTTGCGCTGCCGCCTTCGTCAACGGGTCGGCCGGAGTCGAGGCGGTGAAGCAGTTCGGGCTGCACATCGTAGCGTCTGACGTTGTAAACCAGATTGCAAACGTGATGAAAAGGTTCGACAGAATCGTGTAAGCGTCTGTCGAAGCAAGAGCCCAGAATTGACCAAGACTAGTAGCCCTCAGCGCGCACGCGCGAGTGTGCGCAGAAGTGCTCGGGACCCTTCGGCTTGACAAAGAATCCCGCTCAATTGAATCATCGTCAATAGGGCACCCTGAACCATCAAGTCGAGTATGGGGGGGCTGAGGGACGAGATTTACTTCAGTCCGAAGGACTTCCGGGCATACTCGGCAGGACGGCTCGGGAGACCTGAATCGGAGATCAGCGTCCCCGCAGACGTGCTTTTCACCTACGACAGGAGGATCTTCATCGCTGCGACCTCGGAGCAGACCGCGTCACAGGTGGACTGGTACATCTACTCAGGCAGAATGTACACCAGAAGAGTGGGACACAGGGAGGTCGGAGTCGTCCATGCCCTCATCGGAGCTTCGGCGGCCGCGATGAATTTGGAGGAGCTGATCGCGTACGGTGCCAAGAGAATCTACGAAGTGGGAGTTTCAGGCGCAATCGACACGAGAGTGAGGCCCGGAGCCGTCGTCGTGCTCAAGGGAGCTTTGAGCGATGAAGGGACGTCCAAGCACTACTTCAAGGGAGTGAGGCGGTTTGGTTCGTCGCTCCGCCAGACCAGACTGTTGCGGTCGTCTCTCCGCGAATGCGGGATTGAGCACGTCACGGGGGATGCGTGGACCGTAGACGCGCCTTACAGGGAGACGAAGCGGAAGGTGGCGCGGTACTTGAGGGCTGGCACGCGTGTCGTCAACATGGAGAGCTCGGCGGTCTTTGCGGTCGCAGCCTACAGAAGGGTCGAGATTGCGTCAGTCCAGATCGTAACCGACGTCGTTTCGGAACAGTGGGAACCGGCTTTCCACGCGGGGATTGTCAACAAACGGGGGTTGGAGGTGCTGGACGCGGTGCTCAGAGCCATGAGGGATGAAAAGGTTCGATAGGGTAAACAGGAGGGGAGTTCCTGAACCTGCTGTATGCGGGAATCGTGCTAACCGTGAATGTTCATTACTGAGTAGAGCAGCCAATCACATGGCATTGAGGCTGCGACAGCGCTTCGCCGTCTGCCTGGCCTGTGGGTCGAAATCCATGCGAGCCCCGCTATCCCCAAAGCCGTCATTGGCGTCCGTGAAGCTGACGGGGATGGTTGCCTGATGAGGAATCCCCGCCACGTCGTGAGGTCTGTTAGACTCGTAGGACTAGCGGTCTTCTTGTACGGATTCATCGTATTTGCCGATGAGGGCGCGGGGGAGTTCTGGGCGCACGGGAACGCTTTTGTCATATCTCCATTCATCTGGGGCTCCAGCTGGGGCTTCCCACATTCTGGTTTTGCGGCATTCGAAGGGCTCCTCATAGCGCTGACGGGATTCTTCGTTCTCAGCTTGAGGGAGAGCGACGTCCTAAATGAAGTCGACATGACTTCGACACTCTTTTGGGCTCTCATTGACACCCTAATCCTCTTCTTCACTTGGTGTCTCGCCTGGACTCTCCTTGTCCTCAAGATCGAGCCGGCTTTCATGACCCTCCAGGTCACGCAATTCATCCGAAGCACGGGATTCGAGGTATCGAACATATTTGTGATGTATTTTTCCGCAGTCACCCTCGTCCTTCTTTTCGCATTCAGGTTGGGAAGCATCCTCATCGAACGGGGGATACTCTCCGTGAATCTCTCCAGAAGGTCCACCTTGGGCATCGGGCTCCTGGTTCTGGCCCTGGGGGTAGTCATCTTCGGAATTGCCTTCAACTACTCCAATCCCTTGCGCCTCATGGACGTGGCCGGCAAGGGACCGAATGCGTACATTAGTTGCTCAGAAGCGTGCTATTCTAGGTTCGAGCTGGCCTTCTCGGAGTGGCTCTCGGCGGCGCTTCTCACCCTCGTCGGGACCATAATCTCGGTAGAATGCCTGTTCCCCAGAGAAGCCAGGCCAGTGTGATCAACAGAGCTCGCGCCGGCTCGGTGCCATTCGGAATCTGGAAGACGATTCATTCGATTTCCTCATCGGAATTCTGTTGAGCAACGATTTCCCTCCAGCGCGCGCTACTGGATAGAATAGCTGTCTCTGGAAGCGTTTATCGCTTACACGGACAGGCACCGGGTCTTCATGAAGCGCAGGAGGCCAGGACTTCAGGGGAGGTGGGCCTATGTGGTGAACTCGCTGCAGGAGATCGTACCTTCTTACGAGGAGGCCTCGAGCAGGATCGCGATTCATGCGGACAGGCGGATGAGGGCATCGTCGGTCGCGTTCGCGGTCCAAAGCGGTTCCCTCGTCCTGGACCTGGGTGCAGGTCCCGGAGTGATGTCGAGGCTGGTCGCAGCGAAGGGCGCCGAGCCTATCCTCCTCGACGTCTCTCAGGAGATGCTGGCAGCGTCTCGGTTCCTCAATAGGGTTAGGGCCACTTTCGAGTTCCTTCCCTTCCGCGAGGGCGTCTTCGACGCTGTCGTCTCGGGGTTCGCGCTCAGGGATGCGCAAGACCTTCCGAAGGCAATTGGGCAATTGTCGTGGGCCCTGAAGTCTAGGGGAAGACTCGGCTTCTGCGACATGGGAAAGCCCGATTCCGCAGTCGCCGCCCTGATCGTGGCCCTCTACGTGAGGTTAGTTCCGAGCATCATCGGTCTCGCCACTGCTGGCAGTGCAGGCCTGCGGTACGGATCAATCTACGACACCTATGTGCTCGTGCTCCACAACTCAGAGCTGAAGGCCCTCCTCTCAAATTACTTCGGGAGCATCGAGATCGAGGAGACGCAGTTCGGCGGCTCGATAGTTGTGAAGTGCGTCAAGAGAGACTAAACCTTCTTCGACAGCTCGCTGAGCATTGCGTCGACTTTGGAGACAGGAATCCTGCAACCTGCCGCTTTCCTGTGGCCTCCCCCGTTTCCGCCGAGCCTTCTTGCGATCCGGTCGATCGTCCTTCCGAGGTGGACCCTGCACTCCGAAGTTGACCTGAGGCTCACTTCGTACCAACCCGGCTGTTTCTCCTTCAGGGCGACTCCCACTGGGACTTCGAAGGCCCCGACGAGCAGCTTCGCGGTGTTGCCCGTCGAATGTTGATCAGTTATCATGTATGCCAGCCGGCCCATCTTCGTTCCCTGCTCCTTGACCTGTTCGCCTAGCCGTGCGACTTCGACCAGCTGGTCGACGGCAAGGCGCGGAACATCTGCGATCTCGTGCGGATGCTTCATCTTCGAGAGCAAAGAGACGACTGTCTCGGGGAAGCCGCCCTGTCCGCCCTTCCTACCGAGTGCATAGGCGAGCATTGTCGCCTCCAGGAGCACAAACTGCCTGTCTGCCTGTTCCATAAGCTTCTTCGCAGCGGGTGAGTCGTCCATGTAGTCTGTGACGGCCCCGCAGAGGGCGATGAGACGGGCCCGTTCTGGCAACGAGTCCTTGTAGGTGAGGTATGCGAGCATGCTCGAGCACTCGTTCTCGTCGTGGATCAGCTTTACACCGATTCGCTTCAGCCTCCTCTTCGTGGCCGGGGTCATGAAATGGTGGTCGATGTAGGTCACCTTGGCGTCTTCCGCGATCTTCTTCAGCCTCTTCAGCAGCCCGTTCAGGGTGGCGTTGTCGACCCCCAAGTCGCAGAGCACGAACTCTTCAATGCCCGGCGGGACTCGCTCTAGGTTGTCGAGCAGATCGTCGTAGTCCGAGAGAATGACTTCAGCTCCTGTCGCAGCGACGACCAGGGCTGCCGAGCCTAGCCCGTCAACATCCTTGACGTGTGAGACGCAGAATGCCTTCAATCGGATGAGGCGTCGGGTTCAGGTGCGATTTAAGGAGAACTGGGCGCCGCCAGCTGCTTAGCGACTGACGTTCTCCTCGAGACCAGGAACCACCGTGGATTTCTGATGGCGACAAGACAGGATTCTCAGATCTGGACGACGGGTCTTCCCTTTGCTTCGTCGTACCAGGCCCTGCCCATCGCCTCAGTGTTGAGCGCTGCCCCCACCCGACCTTTGAGGTCCACGGTGATTATCCCTGCGGTGCCTCTACCACTCGCTCTCGTCATCAGTTCGATGGCTCGCCTCGCCGCGTCTGGTGCGCCTGTTTTCATGAGGTATTTGCAGGCCTTCAGGCAGAGCAAGTTCTTGATTATCTCTTCACCGGTGCCAGTGGCGCTGGCCGCGCCCGCCTTGGAGTCAGCATAGATGCCGGCTCCGATGACCGCTGAGTCGCCGACCCTTCCAGGGAGCTTGAGCCACATCCCACCGGTGCTCACCGCGGCCGACGGGAGGCCTGCAGCGTCAAGTGCAACTGCGCCGACGGTATTGCCCTCTTGGAGCCCGCGCCAGAAGTCTATCTTGCGACTTCCTTCAGTTCCCCGCTCCGTCAGAGTCTTGAATCTCAGCTTGGCATTGGGCGAGGGTCGAAGCCTCTCCGCAGCAAGTCCTGCAGCGTGGAGGTATGCCCTGCACCTCTCGCCTGCGATCAGAATGTGCGGAGTCTTCTCCATCAGCCACCTTGCCAGAGTTACTGGGTGATAGGTGCAGGTGACTACCCCGACCCCGGCTCCCCTTGGACCCTCGCCCGACATGATGGCTGCGTCCAGCTCGACCTTCCCCTCGACGGTGAGGCACGAGCCCCTTCCGGCGTTGAAGGCCCCGCACTCCTCCATGTATCTGACGGCAGCTTCGACGCCGTCAAGTGAAGAACCCTTCTTCATCGCGGCCCGTCCAGTTTCGACTGTGTTGAGAAGCTCTCGGAACCTCCTGTCGTCCGGCGCGTACTTCCCGCTTCCGGCACCTGCGTCGACAATGATCGCTCCGCTCAACGAGACCAGGACTCGACCAGACAGGGTATTTATTCCGACTTCCTTTCATCGCCTTCCTTTCCCGACGGTCGAAGAGCCCTAATTAGTCGGCCCCGGCCAGGGAACGCGTTGATCAGTGCTCCAAAGGGGGTGCTTCGCCTTGCGGCTCTGAAGATGCTGTCAGAATCCTCCATGTCGGGGTCCGACCTCGCGGAGGAAATCGGTAGAGTGACCGGGGGAGAGTGGAGACCGGGGCCGGGTTCCATCTACCTAATACTGAAGGATCTTCTCAAGAAGGGCCTAATCACGGAGTTGACCAAGCGAGAGGGAAACATGAGGAGGTACATCATCTCCGGAAAAGGGAAAGCCGAGCTGGAGAAGATGGCGCAGGCGACCGAGAGAGACATCGCCAGACAACTCAAGCTCCTCGCGGTGTATTCCTCTCTGGCCGGCAAGCAGGACCTCGAGAAGAAGGTGAGATCGCTCGCCGAGACTATCGGCCTAGACCTGGCTTCTGGAAAGACTTAGAACAGCACGGGCGCATGGGAGACTGAGTATGGCGGACGAGCCGGTCAAGGTCGAGAAGCTGGGAATCGAGCACGTCCCTGAGGAACTGCGCCACGGCTCGGCCAACCGCACCTTCACCCTCTGGTTCGCGGCCAACCTCACCATAGCGGACTACGTCGTCGGTGTCATCACTACTGGTTTCTCCGGCTTCACAATGTCCCAGATCATTCCCATCTTGCTGGTGGGCAACCTGCTGGGCGGACTCTTCGTGGGCCTCGCAGCGGCCATGGGTCCGAGCCTCGGCTTCCCTCAGATGCTCTCTTCGCGGGCTTCGTTCGGCAGGCTGGGGAACTACATCCCGGGCGCCCTGAACTGGATAAGCACGGTCGGCTGGTTCACGGTAAATACGATTCTGGCGGTCGTGGCCCTCCGGGTAATCTTCCCGGGAGCAAACTTCGTGCTTTCGGCAGCCGCTTACGTCATCATCCAGGCAGTGATCGCCATCTATGGCCACGACTTCATCCACCTGTTCGAGAAGGTGATGTCGATCGTGCTCGGTCTCCTGTTCCTTCTGATCTTCGTCCTGACGATACCTGACCTTGGGAAGGCCTTCGCGTATCAGCCGGGCGGCGCCGGGAGCGCGTTTTCGCTGGGGTCCATCGGGATTCTCCTGATTATCTGCTTCTCCTATCTCATGTCTTGGGCTCCTTACGCCTCTGACTACTCGAGGTATTTCGCGCCCTCGACTTCCAAGACGAGAGTCCTGGTCCTGGCGCTAGCCGGAGGCGCTATCTCCTCTTTCGCCATAGAGGTCCTGGGCGCCCTCGTGGCTAGTCTGACCCCATCCGAGAATGGTTCCTTCGCCTACTTCAACGGGCTCAACAGCTACGCGGGGTCCTTCGGGGCGCTGGCCATGGTCACGTTGATCCTGGGCGCCTTCGCGGCCGACGCGCTGAACCTCTACACTAACTCGCTCTCCGCGCTAGTTCTAGATGTGAAGGCCAAGAGGTGGATGACGGTCACGGCGGGAGGGGTCGCCGGTTTCATCATTGCGGTCGCCGTCCAGGCGAGCTTCGAGAGATTCTTCGAGAACTTCCTCCTGGCTCTTTCATACTGGATAATGCCCTGGCTCGCGATAGTCCTCGTCGACTTCTATGTCGCCAAGAGGACGAGCGTTGAGACCAGCGCTAACCCTGCCAGATGGGACTGGTCCGCTCTCGCCATCTACGGGTTCTCGATTCTGGTGTCGGTCCCCTTCATGGTGCCACAGGTGACCCTGGGCTACCCTGTCGGTGCCCTTTCCTCCTGGTTCGGTGGCGCTGACCTCAGCTACTTCATTTCCTTCGCTGTTGCCTTTGTTCTGATGACGATTGTCCGGACAGTGGGTGTCCGGAACCGGCGGTAGGGTCGACTCGAGATAGGCAAAGGAAAGGTCGTGCGTGGGCCGCAGCCCGGGAGGTCAGGGCGGGCCTGCCCTCGGCCGGAAGGCAATTGACGCCCAAGCCACCACACGCTTTTATTCTAACTCCGCCACGAGCCCGCCGTGTCGACAGAGACCAAGTTCAAAGTCAAGGTCCACCCGTCGCCGAAGCCTAAGAAGGTCCCGAAGGCCGTCAGCCAGGAGTTGAAGGGCGGGGCCAGCCCTAAAGCGATTTCGCGGATGAAGAAGGAGAGTGTCGACTGCCCTGTCGTCGCGAAGGAAGTCGCATTCCTCGTCTGCTTCGCGTGCCCATCCTTCCTCAGAAGAGTGACGGGTGTTGTCGACTGCGCGGGCGGACAGGGCCCGCCTCAGGATTGGCTGCTGGGCTGAGCCAGCCTCCGGATGCTCATCCCAAAACCCCTGCGGGCTTGCGGACGACGCTGAGAGAAGCGACAGACGCTCTACGCCCGGCGGTCATCCGAGCCGCACTGGGCCTATCCCTTCAGGAAGCCGATGATTAACCCTACGACGAAGGTGAGGGAGGAGTAGGGAAGATAGCCCGCAACTCGCTCTACCCAGTGGGAGGCGCTAGAACTCGATTTCAGGAAACTAAGTAGAGGCTTCAGCACCTGGTCAGGCGACAGGAAACCTGCGATGATGAGGAGCAGAATGATTGCGGCTATGATCAGGCCTATCTCGAGAACTTTCTTGATCAATAGGCCGACGATGAAACCGATGACTAAGGGTAGGATCGCGGCGATGATGAAGGTCATCGAAAGGTCGGGAGGTAAGATCGCGACCAAGGGAAGCTATCACGCTCCTAGGTCTTATGAAGGTATCCATGAAGATGCTGCGAGGCTCAGCCTAGCAGTGAACCTCCCGTCTGATGTGGTGATTCAGAAGTGGCGGACTGACCACTCCATCATTGGTACGCCGATTCCACGATATGAGTCGATGGTCTTCCCTTCCAAACGTTTTATACGATTGTCAGCCTCGGGTCTTTGTTGCGGTACCGGAACTCGCTGATTGCGGCTCTCTCAGCGTCATTCGCTGCGGTGTTCATGAGCTTCATACTTCACTCAAACTGGTCCGATCCCAACATCTACAGTGACATAGGATCGTTCTGGACAAGAGCAGAAGTCCAGCACGGGCTGGTCCCCTACTTTCAGTATTTCTTTGAGTATCCGCCCATTTCGGGCTGCATAATCTATCTCGCACGAATCGTCGGAGGCGACTACGACGGGTATTACTCGACCTTCGGCGTGATGAGTCTGGTCGCTGCCTTGGTTATAGCGTGGTCTTGTTGGCGCGTCGCCAAGGTGCTTGGCTCGCGGCTGAACCCTCTCTATTTCTTCCTCCCCAGCGTGATAATCTATGGCGTCTACAACTTTGACCTCTTCAACGCGCTGTTCATCATCCTCAGCCTCCAGTTCTTCCTTGAAAACCGCAAAGGAGTCTCCGCAGCTGCCTTGGGCCTGGCGATAGCGACCAAGCTGGTGGGTGTTGTCTTGCTCCCGATCTATCTGTTGGAGCTCAGAAAGGGAAGGTCGATGCTGAGGTACTTCCTGATTACTGCCGTAGTAGTAGCGTGCTTCTATCTGCCAATCGCTCTTCTCAAATTCAGTTCCCTGTACCAATTCTACACCTACATCAGGGGCTGGGGGCTGGAGGACGCGTGGTACATCTGGATCTTCCGGGACCCCTTCAGTTTCTACGCGAAGTTGTTCGGTCTCGCAGTTACTGGTATCCTGCTCCTAAGAGTCTACACGCTCAAGCTGCCTCTCGCCCCGCGCGTCTTCTTGGGCCTGGCGGCCTACCTGCTCGGGGCTACCATCTACTCTCCGCAGTTCAATCTGATGCTGATTCCTCTGGTCATCGTCCTCGCCATTGAAGACCCGTCGCTCTATGCCTGGGAGGTCTTCAACGCGCTGATAATTCTGACGTGGTTCTCAGTTACCAGCCCGACCCTGCCGGGGACCTTTCCTCAATTGATGGCCCTGCTGCGCACAACGTCGCTCGCGGTGCTCTGTCTTGCCTTGCTGGAGAAGAACGGAATCAGACCTGTGGAACTCCTGCCATCCTTCCTGCGAAGGCCATCGCTTCTGGACTTTCTCTCGATCAAAGGCAAGGGACGAGCTCGCGAGTCCCGAAAGTAAGGGTCGCGGGCGAGACGCTCGTATCGTCTGCTGGCGATCTATCCGTGCTTTTGCGCGATGAGCCCTGCGACCATTCCGAAGTTGCATTTGCCCGTGCCTAGGACCTCGAAGTCGAGCTCCTTCAGCATCGCCAGGAGCCCGCCGTCCTCACTGGACTTCCCTCCTATGTGAAGCTCGGTAACGTGGGGGATATTCTTCCATCTCTTCCCAGGACCCAGCTTCGTCCAGAACCACCAGATGACCTTCCATCTGAGGTTCGGGATGGGCGTCGACGCGACGAGATACCCTTTGGGCCGGAGTACCCGGCCGATTTCTTTCAGAGCCCGCATCGGCGCGTCGAGATGCTCCAGGACCTCGAAGCACGTTGCGATGTCGAAGGAACCGTCTGGGAATGGGATGTCGTACGCTGACCCTTCCTTGGGGATTATTCCCCTTTCGTTGGCAGCCGCGAGTTCGGAGGAGTCGATGTCGAGGCCGGTGACCTCGCCTTTCGGTTTCACGAGCCTAATGGTGAACCCGTCGCCGACCCCGACGTCAAGCAGACTGAGGTTCTCCCACCCTGCAGGCAGGAGTCGCCTGGCCATCTCCGCAAGACCTGACCTCCATCGCCTGGAAAAGGGGTTGGATTCGTAGTAGCTCGGGGCATTTTCTTGCATGTCTGAATTGTGCAACCCGGCCGCCGAGGATTGATAAGGATGCGAGGTACGCACCGTGAGAGACCGCTACATCTGGTTCGTCTATGTGAATCCGCTAGGTGTGCTTGTAAGCGCAGTCTGAGCGCGCGCAGGCTGAAATGCCCACTCCAGAGGATCGAGCCAGGACACTACTTCCCGATCAGGGCCCGCAGCCAGACAGGGAGGAATGCTTTGTCTGGAAAGAACACAAAGAAGAAGACGAAAGCTCCTGCCACGTACAGCACCACGGCATATCTGGGCACCCACTTCTGGGTCAGGAAGTAGCTCGCTCCTATCGCAACAGCCGGCAGCGCTGGGATGAAGTAGAATGGATAGGTCACCCTTCCCGCAGCGAAGAGGGCGAGATAGGGGAAGTAGTTCCATGAGAACCAGATCAAGGAGAGTATTGCTAGCTTGGTGCTGCCCGGAAGGTTCCGTGACGACGTGTCGACGAACCCGAACTCTTTCAGCCCCCCGGGCCGCGGTCTGAAGACTCCCCATATCGCCAACGCAGCGATGGGTATCCAGATGTACGTCGTCCATGTCTCGATGAGGTTGGGCACTCCATAATACGCGACGCCCGCATAGTAAACGCATGACCCATTCCCTCCACTGGTGCAGACCGAGACGCTGGTCCCGTAGTAGGTGACAGGTCGATAGTACGTCATCCAGCTCAGCGGAGTGATCTGGATGTTGTTGCCGTAGGTCCAACCAGGGCCTATCAACGAAGCGCCGTAAGACAGCATGTAGTGTATCTGGTCGAGGAACGTAGGGAACGCGGCCCTCGCGAACAGAGTATCGTACATCTGAAGACCCAGGATGAACCCACCGACTGTCACGACTACGATCTCCAGGGCGCCGATGAACCGCAGTTTCCTCCCTCCCTCTCCCGCAACAAGATGATAGGTCGCCAGGGTTGCCAAGAGGAAGATCGCGGTCTCTTTCGAAAGGGCTGCTAGCGCGAGCATTATCCCGGAAAGCGTGAGCTGGTCCAGCTTCCAGAATCGGATCTGGCAGAAGTAGATCACGAAGGCAAGGAGCGCGAAGAAGACCATCGGGATGTCGATGAGCGCAGCGCTCGAATTCGAGAAGAACATCACGTCGAGGCCCAGAAGAGCAGCCGAAAGGTAGGAAGCCTTGCGACTCTTAGAGATCTTGAGGACCAGAACGAACACCAGGGGCAGGGAGAAGGCTCCGAGAAGGACGTTGAAGATCCTCCAGCCAGGGGCGTTGTCTCCAAGCACCGTTATACCGGCCGCAATCAGCGCCTTCGAGAGGAAGGGATGCTCGGTGTTGCAGTTCGGGACTGTTGGCCCGCACTGGGTCCCGTTGAGCATATTCTGAGCCGTTGGGACGTAGTAGGACTCGTCCATGATGCAGCCGTTGACGCCCTTACTTGCGTCTCGGCAGTCAGGCAACGAGGGCGTGTTGATTATGTAGAGATGGGCGAACAGAGTAGATGCGGTCAGGAGCACCATGAACAGGAGAGGCACTCGATACGTAGGGTAGGCGAGATACACGTAGACGACGCTTACGCTCATCGTCAGGATCGAAGTGATTCCGAGCAAGAATCCCACGAGATCGGCGCCCTTGGCCAGTGCTGTGAGGGGTAAAGCGGCGTGAAAGACGACCAGGAAGACGAACAGTCCCAGCTCGGTTAGTGTCGCAGCGAGAAAGACTCTGAGGAATAAATGCAGGGCGGACCAGGGCCGCTTGGATTGGGTCAGCTCCACGGTGCTGCCTTAACACTCCGTCTAAAAAGATTGAACCCTCGTGACATAGGGACG
>JBEKJV010000034.1:0-12544 GCA_050011055.1 Nitrososphaerales archaeon
TGCCCAAATCGAACTTGGGTGGGCAAAAAGGAGGACGACCTAAACTATCTTGTCAAGGCTTCCGAAATCTGGGGAACTGCACCTTACCGATGTATTCCATGATCCACTTGACCAGTCTGTCATACACTGCGTTTCCTTCCCCGGTGAGGTGCACGACGCCCTGAGTGTCCACGTCTATGAATCCTCTCTCGTTCATCCACTCAACGTATTTCGCGAGCGCGTCGTACGACAGTCTTGTCGCGACTGCCAGCTGGGTCCTCTTGACCGGGCCTCCCTCGCGAAGAGTCTTCACTATCCTCGCGATGACGTAGAGGTCAGGCCTTGAACTCTGATCTCGCGAAGTCAGTGTAGAACCACCTCAGCTCCCATACCAGGGAGTCGAGAGTCGACGATTCGTGGAATCTCCTCTCCATGTCGCCTGCGGAAGCTGCCGCTACGACTATGAACGCGAACGCCAGGGCGAATCCGAAGGCGTCAATTGCTAATGATGGAATCGGTCCTGAACCCCAGAAAAGAAACACGCGTGAAATCGCAATGCCGACATCAAGTAGGACTGAGAACACGAACGTGTAACATGCGATTTTCAAGAAGCCGTAGAGGACGGAACCAAGTCTTGCGATGCGTGCGTCGTCGACTGCGACGCGCCAGTCGAGACTCGTCAGAATCTTCAGCGCGCCTGGGAAGCCCTCTCTCAGGTCTTCCTCCCACTGCCCGACCCTCACCTCTCTCACCTTTCTGTCCGCCGCGATGGCTCCTCCGATCATCCCAGCCATTATCGCGATCAAGACTACCAGGGTGGGAACGAGGCTCGTGCCTGACCCTATTCCGTAGGCGTAGAAGAGGTAAGTGATGGCCAGGTCCAGCGCGAAGCCGGCAACGACCGCGTAGAGGAGGACAATCACGAAATCCACAATTGAGGTCACTCGCGCCCTGTACTGCTTCGCCCTGTCTAGGGCCGACATCAGGTCCCTGACCTTGGATACGACGGCCTCTTCGTCACTGCTCAAATCGTCACAGTCCACATTTCATATGAGATTCCCGCCTGTCCCGTCACGTTGAGGATGTAGTAACTTGTTGTAGACGTCGGAGCCCCCATGAGGCACACACGGAAAAGAGAGCTGTACGGGAGTATCGATGCATTCACCGGCTTCTGGTAAGTAACGCGAACAGCCTGAGCGAGGCCGCAGGTACCAAAGAAGAACCAGTGCGCAGGGAGGCTGATGGTGCCCTGGAGTTCCAATTGAAAATCCAGCTCCGATGTCAATGTCTTAGTGGTCCCATTCGGGAAGCCGACTCGCGTTACCTCACCGAGGGATGAGTTCGAAGTCGGCAGAATCTGGATATCGACCCTTGCGGACGCGTAGTTCTCCTTGGCAATCACCAGGAATCCTCCTCCGCTGCCTACACCTCCGGAACCCGAGGAGTGCTGGAACGCAGAGAAAGAGCTGGCCTCGACGAGTAGTGCGATTGCGAGAACCGCGAGAAGCCAATTCCTCATGGGCGGAACTGCAGCACGACTTCATTTAAGCGAGACTCAGTCGGAATGAGTCCGAGTGGAGGTGGGAAAGGTCCGAGAATGCCTCAAACCACGGTCGGACCTCGGCGGGGCTCCCCTAGGCCCTTGTTGAGCTTGCACACTGAACTAGAAGTCCGGAAGGGCCTACAGAGAACGAGCTCATTCCGGACTGGAATCCACTTTCAGAACCTGTTTGGGTGCGGACCCAACTGGTTCAAGGCAAGAAGCTTTCGGTGGACAGACGCGTTCACCCGAGGGCCCTTGCGACCAGGGAAGGGACCTCCATAGGGGTCATCGCCACGCCTACGCCCGCGGTGGTCAGGGCTTTGATCTTCGATTCCGCCGTCCCGTAGTTCCCGTAGATGATTGCACCCGCATGGCCCAGTTTCTTCTCCTTAGGCGCGTGCCTCCCCGCAATGTAAGCGACGACGGGCTTCCTTCTACCTGACTTCAATATGTGCGCGGCGAGTCTCTCCTCCGCATCGCCCCCGATCTCTCCCACCACAACGACCGCCTTTGTGTCCTCGAGCCCTTCGACGAAGTCAAGGCATTCGGTAGCGCTGATCCCGTTCACGGGGTCCCCTCCGATTCCGAGGGCCACCGATTGCCCGAATCCGCCCTTGGTGAGCTGCTCCGCTATCTCGTACATCAGGGTCCCGCTCCGCGAGAACAGCGCCACGTTCCCTGCAGCGAACGAAGTAACCGGCATTATGCCCATCTTGACTTTTGCTGACGGAACTATCAGCCCAGGGCAGTTGGGCCCAACGATTGAGGCTCCATTCCTGTTCGCGAGCTGCATCAATCGCAGCGTGTCGCGGACCGGAATGCGTTCGGTTATAATCACGAGAAGTTTGACACCCGCAAGAATTGCCTCTTCACCTGCCCCGTAGGCAAACTCAGCAGGGACGAAAAGAACCGAAGCCTTCGCGCCTGTCTTCTCGACCGCCTCCGCGACCTTGCTGAAGACTGGAACCCCCTCCACAGTCTGACCTCCCTTCCCGGGGGTTGCGCCCGCCGCGATGTTCGTCCCGTAGTCGAGCATCAGCCTGGCGTGGAACCGACCATATCTCCCAGTGATGTTCTGGATGATTATCGGGTCGCCCTTCCTGGGGAGCATCAAGATAATTCCTATACGGGCCTAGAGAGCACAGGTCATAAAGGTGCGCCCGTTCACAGCCTCGCAAAGCTCCTTACAGAGCCGCAGACGAAAGACCTGAGACGAGGACGGACAGAACCCAAGATAACAACGTATCAAAGGCTCAGAATACGACACAAACACAGCCACACGTTAGAATCTAGGACAGAATGGGGAATCATCGCAAGCGACCCGGCCATAGTCGAATACTTCAACCACGTAAGAACGTGCCGAGACAACAACGGAGAAATCTCGTACAACACCAAGAAAAGAACAATACAAGCAGTACGACAATTCATGCAGTACACAGCCCTCGAATTCAACGGACACGCAATCAAAGACCTAGTAGACTACAAACGGGGCAACCCGCAATCGACAGACATCGAACAAGCAGTAAGAGCATTCAGCCTCGAACAGCCAATCAAGCACCACCACAGCCTAGCAAGCAGCATACTAGGGATATTCAGACACAACTTCGCGCCCCTGAACATCCGAGTGCACAACCACTTCCCACCAACGGAGGAGAACTGCACGGAAGGAATCTTCCGAGAAATCTTCAGCAAACTAACCGAAGAACAGAAGGACATGATACAATGGGGCCTCTACGTCCCGCAGAGGGCAAAGGCGGCCTACCGAATACCGTTCGACAGAATCGAAGAAACCCGCTCAGACTACGCCATCGCGTGGATTGAGGCCGAAGTCGGGATAAACAAAAGCAGAGTAAGACACCCCGCATTCATCCCAATAGACTTCCACAGACGTATCAAACAAAACGCCCTCGCCGCAGGCAGAACTAACCCATTCCCTAACCACGAAACACAATGGGCGAAGGTGTCAGCCTTCGCAAAACAGGAATACAAGGTAAGGCTAGTCTCAAACTACCTCAGAAAATTCTTCGAGGATAAAGCCGAAGATGCTAGACTCGCCCCGTCAGTCGCAGCCTTCCTAATGGGCGACAAGACCAAACTAGCACAGACAGGCCACCTACCGCTATTCTACAACAACAAGCTAAAGTTCGTGGAGAAGCTAATCGAAGCCTACAAGGAATCAGGACTGGAACACCTTCTCAACGTCCTCGACCCGCCAGCTGCCCAAACAGGCGAGGTCGAACAACTCAGGGCAGAGATCGCAAAACTGGAACGGCTAATCAAAGAGAGAGCCTAACCGCTCTCTCCCCCGTTTATCAGACTGCCCTCTCAGCGCGCTAGGCTTGCTCCGCATCCAGACAGTCGCCCTCCAAACACCGAAGCTCAGGATAAGAAGCAACCCCAGCGCAATCGCAACCTCCGCAGTTTGCTGGCCTGTCTCATACCGCAATAGGCCAATGAAGAGCGATATCACGCCAAGAACTGCCACCAAGTAGGGAACGCTGTTTACCTCCGGATACCGTCGGCCAATCATGCTGCTCGCGTCTCGGAACGGCCGATGGTCAAATAGGAGTTGCTCAAGCATGGACAGCGCGCGCACTAACGCCAAACTGACTGAGCAAATACTGCAACTCACAAGACTACTTACTAAGAGAGCCTAATCGCTCTCCCTCCCGACATTTTTCTGACCATAAGGATTAGTTGTTAAACCACCCATCGCGGCTCTGTTAAGTCGATGGGCCACGACGCGAAATCTTGTCCCTGTTAAGCGTCAGGCCACATAGTTCTGTATGTTCCGATTCTCAAAAGTCTTCGCCACACGTCTCAGACCTTGTTCCTGTCAGACTGGCAAGTTCCGTGGATTGACCTTGAAACGAGCCGTGACTACTGATTCTCCCGTGCTGATTTGTGGCTCCACATGAAACGATACCCTCGTGAACTCTTGGAAGGCGTTCTTCACGATGATACTGTACTTCGGGCCGAGATTATGGCGTAAGGTAATCGTGTACTCACCCTCTTCCCGTGTTATTCTCGTCTGGAAATTGGGATTGAGATTGGTTCGGCTTGCCACCATGTCCAGTATCCTGTCCGGGGAGGAGTCTCCAGTCAAGAACTCCGTCATCTCCTTCCCCAAGGCCGGGGCGGTCTCTCGCCCTATTCGAGCGAGCGCATCGTCATCGCACGCTTCGAGTATGCTCTTGAGGAACGACATGGGGACTTCAGCGATTCCAAACTCTCGTGTCTTTTTGTCCCATCTGAAATGTCGACTGAGGATTGAGCTGATGTCTGCGTTGACGGATGTACCTTCATCGTCGGCTTCCTCCTTGAGAGAACGCGCCAACGACTCTGAGATTCTGATTGTCTTGAGAACGGTCTTGCGCCTGTCCATGTCGGGGTTTGACAAGAGAATTGTTCTTGATAGGAAAGACTGTCGCCCCGTACTTAGGTATTGTCTGTCGGGGTTCTGTTAAGTTGATGGGCCACGGCTCAGAATTTTGTCCCTGTCAAACGTCGGGCTACGCCTCAGGATTTCGTCGCTGTTGAGTCCGTCTCTCTGCTCTTTGTCAGACCGAGGATTTGCCTGACTAGAGCGTCCGCATCCTCGTAAGACGCCTCCTGAATGGGGCGTGGAGCCAACGGGTTCGCGCCGAACTTGCCCTTGAACTCATATTTCGACTTCTGCTCATCGTCTTCCGATGAAGACATACTCCCCGTCCGCGACGAAGACGGAATATGCCTCTTTTGGCGCTAATCCATACTTGGGCTCTGGTTTCAGTTGTCCGCTTCGAGATGTTAGCAAACGCATGAACCATCAGAGGAACCTTCTGATGATTTAGTCGCTCTTGGCCGCGTTCTGGATTATCGTTAGCCATTTGTCAGACGCTTCAACCTTGATTCCTGCCAAGTCTGCGGGAGTCCTCATGCCTCGCCCCTCAGGTTCGACCAAGCTCCAACTGCCAAGAAACGGCCCGAACACACGTTCAACTCAACGTCGCGCGGCGGCGCTCCGCGCCGCCTCCATTCCCTTCTGTGACGTTGGACAAGAGCGTGATTTCGAGTCATCCTTGCCATCCTCAGCTTGGCCGAGCCAAGCCGTCTAGCCTTAGCGCGCGCTAGCTACAATAACGCAATTTGGAAACCACTCACGCCCACAACCAAAGCGCTCAGAAATTGATCTGGGCACGAGCCCTCATGAGGATACCATGAAGAGAATTCCGACCTGTTCAACTGCAATGTCGAACTGCTGTTTGGCACCACAACGAGGGGAAACAATGAGCAAAACTGGGGGAGGAATATCCCATAGACACCACTCTTTACGTCTGAAGGCACGATAATGGAATACGTCACATTTTCGGCTTCGCTGTCAGGATTCGCACTTGCTACAAAGGTCACGTTGCTTGGCGAGGCGACACCTCGAATCGACGACACCACGTTGAAGACACAGTACCCACACACGCCGTAGACCCCCGAGCGATTGTACTCGTAAACTGTGGGATACGCAGGAAAGGAGACTGAATTGTTCAGAGAATTCCCATACTCCACACAGATTGTTCCTGTCGAATTGCTGCTTGCCACGAGAACGGAAATTGGACTTGACGAACCATAATTGAAAGAGCTACTGCAAGATGAGGAAGAAGAATAGGGAGACTGGCTGATTCCTACCGATGGCGAAGAGCCGAGCACATTACTGAGATAGACGCCAAAGATGATTACTAGAACAATTGACACGTATAGGATTCCGATGTTCACAGAGTAGCTAGGAGACACCTGTCTCATTCTCGACAATACTCCCCATTGGCTTCAAGAGGAATTGAATCGCTCTCTTGTTATTTAAGCCCAAGCACTCGTCCCATGTGGGTTCGTTCAAACCGAATCGCGCTTCCTCAACGCTCAACGAAACTCTCTACTCTCTCCAACTCAAGAGTGCCGACTAGTTCCTGACGTCGGCAAACAAACCTAAGTAGCAGGGACAGCCCCTCGTATCAAAGCACATTCCATTGCCTAGCCCCGATAAAGATGAGAATAAGACCCATCTCAGGACAATCAGAATTCCCGAATCGCTGGAACGTTCTCTTGAAAAGGAAGCCGCCGACGAAAGCACTACAGTCAACGCGAAGATCAACTCGATCCTTAGTCGGCATTACAATTGGGACAAGAAGATACAGGAGTTCGGATACGCAGAGATTCCCAAGTCGCTCCTCATGAGCATGCTCGAAGGGTTGGACGACAAGACGCTCGCCCGAATAGGGCGAGAGGTCATACCCACGCTATGGAAGGACCTAGCGGAGTTCTGGTCTCAAGGCACCTCTCCGGAGTCGGTAATCAGCTTCATGGGAACACGGTCCAAGTTCAACCCCGGTAGCCAAACGAGAATAACACAGGAAGAGGGCGTGTACACAATCGTCTTCCACCATGAATTTGGCCCCAAGTGGAGCATCATGGCTAAGAACGCCTTCCAAGAATACGTGGGGCAGACGTTTCACGTCGAACCACGGATTAGCATGGGGGAATCGACCGTCACGGCTCGTTTCAAGGTCAATCCGCAGGACTCACCGCTCTGACCAGAAATCTCTCCTTGCTTGCGTCCCATACCTCCTTACCGCTCAAAGAGACTCTCTAAACTCTCTCTGATGGTGAAATGGCAACCAACCCTGATTCCGAGTGAAAAAAGATAAGTAGAGCGGACAGTCCTTCCTATCAAAGGCCATTATTCTGTCAGACCTAGGCAAAAATGAACGCAAGGCCGTTCTCAGGACAATCAGAATCTCAGAATCTGTGGCGAAATCCCTTCAGCAGGATGCCGCCGATGAGGATACATCCGTCAACTCACTAATCAATACGATTCTCGGTCAGTATTACGGATGGGGAAAGAAGGTTCAGGAGTTTGGAATCGCTGAACTTCCGAAATCGATGCTCATGAGCCTACTTGAAGGGTGCGATGACGAGACACTCGCTCGCATAGGGCGAGAATCATTCGCCGTGCGGAAAGAGATGGCAGAGTTCTTCTTTGGAGACTCCTCCCCGAAGGGTATACTACACCTGTTGACGACGCGGTCTAGGTTCAATCCCAAGAACCAGACAAGAGTGACGGAGGAGGAGGGCAAGTATGTTATCGTCATGCGACATGATTTGGGTCCCAAGTGGAGCATCATCGCCAAGAATGCTCTCGAAGAACTCGTGAGACAGTCATTTCATGTCGAGCCGCGAATTAGTGCCGGGGAATCGGTCATAACGGCCCGTTTCAAGGTCAATCCCCTGAGCCCACCAATCTGACGGAAAATCCCTATTTGATTCCACCCCGTATTTACCCACCGACCAATGAAACTGTCTAAACTCTCTCCGCTGACCTTCCCAAAAAGCAAGCGCGAGAAAGTTATCTCGCTACGCTCGACAACGAAAATCGCGCTTGGGGACAACAAATGATTGCCAATAGGATAAGACCCGCCACGGCAGGCGACGACGCAAAAGCAACCCGCGCCAGCGGTCAACGACACGCCATAACAAGCCCAAACACAACCAACGAAAAGAGCAACAACAACCAGAGGGGGGAGGCCGCGGCAGGACAAGACGCAGAGACCACCCGAATCATGAAACCTTCGCAAAAGCTACGCCCCGTAGAGGTCGCGGGAGTCGGTGTTCACGGGAAGAACAAATGGATGAAACTGCTTAAGGAATCACTAGCTCCATCTTAGGCGCGTTGGACCGCGATTGGTGGTGGGTCATTCTGGCTCTCCTTGCGGCCAGCATCCCCATCATTGTGCTACTCGTGTTCTGGGCAACATTCCGCGTTTGAGTAGGCAGGCATCACCCAAAGCCGAACAACCTTCGAAATCACCCAGACACCGAACAGAACCATGGACGGAACTGTTAAGAGGTCAATGGAGAGAATCGAGGCAACCTATGGGAAGCCACTCCGGGGATTTCGAACTAGCATTCCCTGTGGACGAGGTCTTCAGCGCCACGAAGGACGCGATTCAGAGCCTACAGTGGGAACTCATCGAAGCAGACGAAGTGAAGAGAGAAATTGTGGCGAAGACTCCCGGTCAAATCCGTCATGCTTATTGGACCAAAGCCTCTTACGGAACAACCGTCACGGCGAGACTGAGTGCCGCAGGGGGTGTTGGACGCGCTTCATCATTACACATCGAGTCGAAGACGAGATTCCGATTGACAGTCCTTGAAGGGAGAACCAAGTGTGACGTGAAGGTTCTCCATGAGAAGGTCGCCGAGATACTATCGGGACAGAGTTCTGCCTGAGGGATTAGCATCACCGCGCGCGCATGCCAGAACGCGGCGGTCGGTCATCCACCGAATCCAAGTGATGAGAGTGTATCCTAATCCTTGGAATCCTTCCAAACCCACGCGAATATGACCGCCAATAGCAATAGGACCGCACCAATCACCCCTAAGTCGTTAACCAGCCAGTTAGGACCAGACAGGTATGCCATTCGTATGAATGCCACTAACCAAGTCAGTAGTCCAATCACGGCGAGTGTATACACCAGCCTATTCTTTTGGCTCGTCAACCGCGCAAGTCAGACTCCCTTCCCATTTAACCATCTGCCAAACTTTGACAACGGGAAATCTCCCGCTGGTCTGACAGAACCTTTCGCAGAGTTTATCAACGAACCAAGACATCGCTTACGCGAGAATGAATCCGCCGAGAAAAACGACAACCGACCAAACCAGCCAAGCAACCATACACTTTAGGGACTACCCGTACCCCTATGTCGACATTGCTTTTTCTCACCATACATCCAGCGCGCGCACGCGAACAATCAAAACAATACCAATAGAACAATGAACCAACCTAACAACAGCGATAACCGCACGCAGGAAATCAACAGCAGAGGTATGTCTTGTACCTATAGTACATCACCATATAGGACTTATCAAGAGGGTTTCACCACAGCAGCCACGGCCTCGGGGGCCGACTTGAATAGATTGACGGGAGTCCCTTCGAGGAGCTTCCTCGCCGAATCCTCCTCGGCCCCGCTGACCCTGGCGTAAAGCGGCTTGACTGGGCCCTCCGACAGCACGGTCCTGATCCCCTCCGCAACATCCGTGGTGCGAGTTATCCCCCCGTAGATGTTGATGAGAATCCTCCGCACTCCAGGCAGTCTGTTCACCAGCCTCAGCGCCGCTTCGATCCTTTCCTGTTGGGCGCCTCCTCCCAAATCAAGGAAGCACGCTGCTTTCCCTCCGGCATCGCCCACGAGGTCGAGAGTCGAAAGAACCAAGCCCGCCCCGTTCCCGACAACCGCAATGTCCCCCCCCAGCCGCACGAAGGCGAAGCCCTGCTTGGAGGCCTCTCCTTCAAACTCGTCCTCTGGATGCAGTTTCGCGAACTCAGGGTGCCTGAAAAGCGCGTTGTCATCCACTATCATTTTCGCATCGAGGGCAAGCAGGTTGCCGTCCGCCCCAACCGCGAGAGGGTTAATCTCAGCCAGTTCGCACTCCTTCTCCCGTGACAGCCGCTCCAGTGCAAGAAGTATAGTGACAAACTGTCCTGCACTCGGCTCTCTCAGTCCCACCAGAGCGGCAACCTCGCGTGCGAACTGCTCATTGATTCCTTCGAACGGGACCTTTCTGATGACCTTGCCCGAAAGGGATTCGACATCAATCCCTCCGGCAGATGCGGCTATCGCGACGAACGACCTCTCACCCCTGTCGAGTGAGACCGATAGGTAGAGTTCTGACTGATGGGGATAAGACTCTTCGACAAGAACCGAAATAGGCTTCTCCCCGCCGATCGAGAGATTGAAGATCCTTGTCGCCTCCCGCCGGGCACCAACCTCGTCGTCGACCGTAACTACCCCACCGGCCTTGCCTCTTCCTCCGGCGAGGACTTGCGCCTTTAGGACGACCGGAGAGCGAAGCTTACTGAGAGCGTCTACCGCTGCCCCCACGTCAGAAGCCAATACCGACTTCGGAACCGGAATCGCGTAGGCCCTGAAGAGCTCCTTGGCCTGGTATTCAAAGAGCCTCATGCCGAAGCCGGCTTTGAGTCCGGCGATAAAGCTAGCGCTTTTGTGTTCAACTCAGATTCACCAAATGGCCATCACGAATATATAGACCCCGAGGGGGCTGAGTCCCATTCACATGACCGAAGAACCGATCGAACAAAGAGAGCCGAGAGAACCGGACACCATCTACGTCGGTAAGAAGCCAGTGATGAACTATGTGCTGGCTTGCCTGACTCAGATCCAGAACGGGACGAACACCGTCACTGTGAAGGCAAGAGGCAGAGCCATCTCGCGGGCGGTTGACGTAGCTCAGATAGTCACGAAACGGTTCGCCACAGATATCACTGTGAAGCACATCTCCATCAATACGGAGCAGGTCAAGAGCACAATGAGGGAAGGCATGAGTAACGTCTCTTCGATAGAGATCGAGCTCCAGAGATAGCAGGCTGAATCAAGTAGGCCTCGCGGGTCGACGACTGGGCTCCGAGCACAGCATATGAGCGACCTCCTTCAGGAGAGACGGGGACGTCGCGACGATAATCTTATCCGTGAGGAGGGCACGGGTTGGCCAGCAATTGCCGACCAAGCTCCCAATCTGCAACTTCGACGCGAAGACTGGGATACTTTGCGCCAATTGTGAGTCGAGACTCCGCAGAGGGGAGATATCAAAAGCGGACGTGGAGGCGTCGAGGGCGGTTGTACGGCTCGCCGACAAACTCTCCGAGCTTAACAGGGTCACACTAAAGCGAGCCTTCGATGTCGGGAGCGCCTACGTCCTTGAGTTCGAACAGCAAGACCTCGCAGCCATCAAATCAAACCCTTCTGTCTACGCGGAGCTTGAGGGTGCCCTAAAAGGCAAAGTCTGGATCGTTGGAGCGGGCGGCTCCGACCGTAAGTTCCTGGAGGACATTTTCTTCCCCGCAAAGGTCCTGACGGTCAACACCGTGTGGCTTCCGGACGGTGGAAAGAAAACCAAGGTCATCGTTCCGGCACGGCGGAGCGAGCGCCGCATCGGGGATTTCGACAAACTGAGAGAAGCAGTTAGGCAGGCGAGGGGCATCGAGTTGCTGGTTGAGACCGAGCGCGAGGCTGCGCTCAGCCAAT
The DNA here is from genome assembly GCA_050011055.1 of Nitrososphaerales archaeon. Lineage (GTDB taxonomy): Archaea > Thermoproteota > Nitrososphaeria > Nitrososphaerales > Gagatemarchaeaceae > UBA183. Next base: position 11,590 of record JBEKJV010000034.1, read on the forward strand.
ACTCCTAAGGCTGAAGCGTCTCCGGGTCCCTTGGGAAGAGGACTGCCTCCTTGATGTTCTGCATTCCAAGTAGGTACGCCACAAACCTCTCGATCCCGAAGGAGTAGCCACCGTGGGGCGGGACGCCATACCGGAACGGCTCTGTGAACCACTTCAGGCTCTCCGCACTGAACCCCTTCTCCTTGATCTGGGCGACGATCCTCTCCTCCCTGTGTTCCCTCTGGCCCCCTGAGGAGAGCTCCAACCCCTTGTAGACCAAATCGACCGATCTTGCGAACTCGGGTTCTTCGTCGACCTTCATCACGTAGAAGGGCTTGACTGCGGATGGGAACCTGTTCAGGAAGAAGAAGTCGGACCCGCTCTCCTTCTTCACATGCTCAGCGAGGGCCCGCTGAGAGGCCTCATCTATGTCCTGGTTCCTTGGCAACTTACTACCGAGTTTCGAGAGGGTTTCGTAGACCTCCGGAAAGTCCAGCTGGGGGAAGGGAGTCTTCGGGACTTCGAGGGTCACCTTGAGCGTCGCGAGCTCGTCGCCACACTCCTGTATGACTTTCTTAACCCCGTGGGCGACCATCTGCTCCTGGACCCTCATCGTGTCCCTCTCATCCGAAATGAATGCCATCTCGGGCGCGATCGTCCGGTGTTCGCTCAGATGGCGTGGAGTGTGAGAAAGCTCTGCCCTCCAGTTGGTCCCGAGGTCGTACACTCTGTCGAACCCTCCAGCAATCGTGAGCTGTCTGTGGAGCTGAGGATCCTGTCGCAGGAAGGCGGGCTTCCCGTAGAAATCGATCTTGAAGACCTCAGAGCCACCCTCCGAGACCCCCCCAATGATGCTTGGGGTGAACACCCTGATGAAGCCGTTGGCGCACAGGTACTCCTCGAAGCTCTGGACGAGCGCGTTCTCAATCTTGAAGACCGCGGAAGACTCGGGGCGCCTGAGCTCGAGGGATCGCCA
>JBEKJV010000035.1:0-15844 GCA_050011055.1 Nitrososphaerales archaeon
TGAGCGACTTGTAAACTTATAAACACATGGTTGTATACCGATTCCCGATATACCGTGTCTACAACTGCAATACCAGCCATGACTTCTTCCGGGCAGCCCGTCCTGATTCTTAGGGAAGGGTCGAGCCAGAACAGGGGCAAAGAGGCTCAGAGGAACAATATTCAAGCCGCGAAGCTGATTGCGGAGATTGTGAAGACATCTCTGGGTCCCAGAGGGATGGACAAGATGCTAGTGGACTCCCTTGGAGATGTGACGATTACAAACGATGGGGCTACGATGTTGAAGGAGATTGATGTCCAGCACCCGGCCGCGAAGATGCTCGTCGAAGTTGCAAAGACGACCGACAATGAGGTCGGTGATGGCACCACGTCCGCTGTGGTCCTCGCAGGGGCTCTTCTAGAGAAGGCAGAAGAACTGCTCGACAAAGACGTACACCCGACGGTCATTGTAGATGGCTACTCGAAGGCAGCCAAGAAGGCTGCAGAAGCCCTAGAGACTGTCGCTCAGAGAGTCAAGCCAGACGACCGAACTTGGCTAATCAAGGTTGCCAGGACCAGTATGCAAACCAAGCTTGTCTCCAGAGAGGCCGAACAGCTGGCAGAGCTGGTTGTGGACGCGACCCTCGCGGTGGCCGAGAAGAAGGAGAAAGGATACGTGATCGACATCGATAATGTGAAGGTCGAGAAGAAGCCTGGAGGCTCACTCAGGGACACCAAGCTGATTCAGGGCATCATACTGGATAAGGAAGTCGTCCACTCTGGGATGCCGAAAAGGATAGAAAAAGCGAAGATTGCGCTCGTCAGTGCGCCCTTCGAGATAGAGAAGACAGAGTTCGACGCGAAGCTGAACATCAACGACCCGTCCATGATGAAGAAATTCATGGATGAGGAGACCAAGATGCTGAAGTCGATGGTCGAAAAGATAGCCGCGGTCGGAGCGACCGTGGTCGTCTGCCAGAAGGGCATCGACGATGTCGCGCAGCACTACCTCGCGAAGTCCGGGATCCTAGCGGTCAGGAGAGCGAAGGAGAGCGACATGACAAAGCTCGCAAAGGCGACCGGAGCTAGAGTCGTCAACAACTTCGAGGACCTCTCCGAGGCGGACTTGGGATACGCAGCGGTGGTCGAGGAAAGGAAGATCGAAGAGGACAGGTGGGTCTTCGTCGAAGGCTGCAAGAACCCGAAGGCGGTCACTCTCCTGCTCAGGGGTGGGACCCAGCGTATCGTCGACGAGGGCGAGCGCTCTTTGCACGACGCCCTGATGGTCACGAAGGACGTCATCGAGAGACCTGCGATCGTGGCCGGTGGAGGGGCGGCAGAAGCGGAGGCCGCCTACCAAGTGATGAAGTGGGCAGAGAAGCTCTCAGGAAGGGAACAGCTCGCTGCACAGAAGTTCGCTGAGGCTCTCGAATCGATACCCATCGCGCTCGCAATCAACGCAGGTCTCGACCCAATCGATGCGCAAGTCGAGTTCAGGGCGAAGCACGCTGAGAAGGGCACGTGGTATGGAGTGGAGGCGTCAGACGGGAAGATCAAGGACATGTTTCAGCGCGAAGTCTTCGAGCCACTGGCGGTCAAAGTGCAAATCATAAAGTCCGCCACTGAAGCGGCCTCAATGATCCTCCGCATCGACGATGTCATCGCGGCGGGCAAGTCGAAGGGTCCCTCGGGACCACCAGGAGGAGCTGGTGGCATGGGCGAGGGCGGCGGCGAGTTCGACTAGACTCTTGATGGCTGGGTAGCGGGGCAGTAAGTCCATCTAACGCTGTTCATTCGTTGCATACGCAACGAGGGCAGAACTTGCAGGACCACCCGCGTGGCTCTACTTTAGCCCAGCAGCGTAGTCCTTCAGCATTTTCGTGTAGATACTCCGCGGCGGGAAGCCTATGCTGCAGAGATAGGTCGAGAACTTCACCCGATTCTTCGGGCCCTTGATCCTTCTCTCGATGTCCCTGATCTCCTGACCGACGACGGCGTAGGTTGTCGCGTACCCTGGGAAGATCCCCTCGTGTGCAGGGAAGAGCTGGAAGTAGACGCTACTCCTGGGAATGCCAGTGTGCTCGTGAGCCCAATCGACGAATGCGATTAAGTCCTTCTTCCCGGTGTTGACCCATACGTCGCCGAGGACTCGTAGGAACCTGACGATGCGCCACCGTCTTGTCATGAACTCGACCTCGAGGTTGATCAGCTTCAGGCCGCCGTACTTCTCCGTCAGGTCGACGTAGCCCTTCTCAGCTTTCGTAAGCCTCTCCTTCGATTCGAGCGATTTTGACGCCGCGTAGAACTCGAGCTCCCTGTTGAAAGAGAGCCCCTCTGTTATCGGACCGCTCGTCGGCGCGCCCGCTAGAAGCTGCAGCATGGGAAGCTTCCCTACGAACCCGACCGCACTGTTCGAATGATGGACGCAGTGCCCGTACTCCTCGTGGACGAGGAGATTGATTAGGGCAGAGACCGACTTGTCTGGGTCCCTCTTAGGGTCGGTCGTCTGGAAGAAGACCTGGAACGGCTTGCTCGTGTAGGTGTCGAAGAACTGGGCAGCCCCTGTTGGAATCGTGCCGGTGAGGTATGGGGGCGTCTCCATGACCGTAGTGTTGTACTTTGGGTTGATTCCGTGAACGTCTTCGTTTACGAATGGTCGCACAGCCTTACGGATCTCCAGAGTCGTCTTCACTAGCTTCTTGGGGTCGAGTCTCATTCTGGCGTTGATCTTCTCCTCGACCTTCTCCGGGGTCGCCTCGCAGCTGAACTTCCTCGCCAGCTTCTCGGTCACCTTTCTGAATCTCGGCAATTCTTCTTCTATCCACGAGAGTGCCTTCTTCTCCAGCTGTGTTGGGGTCTCCGTGTAGTCAAACCCCTTCTTGAGCGCCCGCGGGTAGAACTTCTGTCTTCCGAGGTCAGAACCGTGCTTCTTGAAGATCTTCTCGACGTTGGGGAACTCGCCCCTCCCGAACCCGTCGAGCGCGAACAGCTTCACGTACTCAGACACCTTGGCCTTCAGCGAGTCGCACTGCGCCTTCAGCGCTTTGCTCTTCGTCTCGCTCTTCACGGTGTCCAGGATCTCCAGGACTCCTCCCAGCCTGTACAGTGTCAGAGCCTTGACCGCGATCGGAATCTTTCTCTTAGAGAATCTCTTCTTGCAGGCGTCTATGTCTCTCCCCGCATATTCTAGGAGCGAGGTCATGTGGTCGTCCCTGATCCCCTCCTTGACAAGGTGGGCGAAGACAGCGCCAACGATGTCGTCCATAACAGGCTGGGGCTCCGCGAACTCTAGCCCCACTTCGATGGAATCCAGGATCTTTCTCTGGAGCTCGGTCTTTGCCTGCTTCCTGAGTGCCCTGATCTTATGGAGAGACTTGTCGACGTTGGCCTGAGACGCGATGAAAAGCTTGCCAGCGTAGTCGTTGAAGCCCATCAGGTATGCGGCTGAAGGAGAGGCCTCCTTCACTACGTCGAGAATCTGAGCATCCAGAGAAGTCGTTGTCATACCCTAGGCGCCGAAGTTCTGTTATTTCTAGTTAGCCACGTCGAGCGGCTTGAACTTCGTTACGGTCTCCTGCAGCTCCTTCCCGAGCCTTGTCTTCCATTCTTCGAAGCCCTTTGGCGATTCGGGGTACCCCAGGTTGATCTCCACTAGGGCGGCGCTCTTCTTGACTGTGTACCTCAGCCCCCTTGCCAAGGAGAGCTGGGCTAAGATTCTCACCCACATTGCCGGGTTCATGAACCTCGCCTGGTTGAACTCGGGGTGTTTCCGCTCAGTGATCGCGTTGATGTCCTCCTCAGATAGGAAGTGCTTCATTCCGTAGTTGATCTGTTCGTTGGTCACTGTCTGGAGGTACCGCCGGAGCACCTCGAAGCTGGCCATGGGATAGCCGTGGCTGTTCATGTACTCAACGTTGTACTTCCAGAGTGAGCCCTCACTGGTGTCGCCCGCCTCCAGGGCCTGAGCTATCACCTTGCCCAGAATGGTCCCACCGTAGATAGAGGGACTGATTCCACCAGCATCTATGGGCCTCGGCATCCAGGCCGAGTCCCCCACGATTGCGAACCCATTCGCCACGAGGCAATCATTGTGCCTTCTGACCGGAACCTGCCAGTTGCCCTTAGTGTTCCCTGAGTCGCTGTCGCCCTGTGGCTGCCTCGGGTTCTTGATTACAGGATTGTCGGCGACGTACTTGTCAATCAAGCTCTGCAGGTTGTCGTTGAGTCCGAAACGCCTGTTGCGTCTGTCGAGCCCTGACTTCGAGACGCCGAGTCCTATGTTGACCTTGTTTTCCCCCTTGGGGAAGATCCATGCATAGCCGGCCGGGGCTATGAACTGGTCCAGATGTATTATGCAATGCTCTGGGGAAAAGAACGCAGGATCCTGCTTTGCTGGGTCAAACTCAAGGATATACCGGCCGGTGCCCACAACGTCGTCGGCGTCAATCTCCTTCTCAATCATCGATGGGATCGGCAGGAACCGCCTGAGGACGGAAGAAGATCCGGTTGCGTCTATCACGATCTTTGCGGTCAGACTGAACGTAGACCTGTCGGCTTTTCGACCGGAAACGCCGGTGATGTATCCACCTTCGGAAAGGAGCCTCTCGGCCGTGGCATTGAACAGGAACTCTGCCCCGAACTTCCGCGCGTCGTTGACCTGGCGTCGCGAAACCAGTTTCCTGTTGAAGAGAAAACCCTCTCCCTCGAAGAGGACCTTCGTCCTTCTGTCGGGCGAATAGACATAGACGCCACTGACATGGTGTTCCAACTCGGGCGAGCCGTACCTGATGCCAACGTGCTCTGCGAGGTAATCGAGCGACCGTTTGCTCGTCGCATCACCGCACGTCCAGCCGTTGTGAGTCTTCTTGCCAGGCTCTTCCTCCTTGTTCCTGTCGATGATCAAGACACGGGCCTTCCCCTTGGAATGGAACCCTACGGAAGCGGCCGTGATGAGGCCTGCTATGCCTCCACCGGCGATGATGACGTCGTAATCCCGCTCGGGAGCCATTAGTAGTTTTGGCTACTAAAATCCTATATAAGAGCTTTACCGCGGCATTGCCAAATGGACCGCAGGGCAATCATCGAACAGCTGAGAAACATGGGTCTCACGACCTACGAGGCGAAATGCTACGTCTCCCTGGCCGGGCTCGGTCCTGCCGACCCAAGGAAGATAGCCGCGGAGGCAGGAATCCCCTACCCCAACGCCTACGAAGCCCTCAGGCGACTCGCAGCCCTCGGATGGGTAGACCTTGTCGTCAAGAGACCAGCATCCTACAGGGCGAGGAAGCCCGAGAGCGTTAGGGCGATGGTCAACTCGATGATTGAAGAGACCTTCGATTCTCTCGAGAAAGTCTACAGCCCGGAGCCTACTGAAGAAGCCGAACTCGTCTACACCTTGCGAGGGAGACAGAAGGTCCTCGCCAAGATGTACGAGATGCTCCGGGGCGCGAAGGAGAGCGTAGTGCTGGTGGCGCCGACCATGGGTCTGGAGGACGCCAGGCTCCTCGAGCTCCTCGCTGAGGTGATTGATAGGGGCGTCGACGTCAGGGCAATCGGGGACGCGGGCGCACTGGGATTGCTGCCGCCGACTGCAGAAATCCGCACAGGGAATCTCGTGGCGATTGACCTGCTCGTGGACGGCAAAACAGCGTTGATTTCGCTTCCCGACTATTCGGCATGTGGCTGGATAGATAGCCCTGCTGTGGCGAGCCACTTCAAGCAATTCCTAGAGCTGTTGTGGAACACCTCCTCTCCAGCGTGATTCACGAGTCTGACTGAGTCCTGCGCTTCTGCTCAAAAGGCAGGCGTGGCAGCCATAGAAAGAGGAAGGCCGCTCGGCTTTGGGCCGAACAGCCTCATGGTGTCTATCCGTTTGTGAAAATGGACTCGTTCGAGGATCCGGGCACTTCGGGCAGAGTGTCGTTTATCCTCTTCTCGGCTATGGCCGACGCCTCGGACAGAATCTTGTCCGCTTCTTCGCTGTTCTCGGCCTGGTAGAAGGTCGTGCCCGTTATCGTGCCGACGTCCACCATGATCGAGTTGAGCTGTGCGCCGATTTCCCCGAGTGCGCCCTGCGCGTCAGGCATCGCTTCACCAAGAGTAGCGCGGATGTTCTTGATCACCCCGATTGCTGGAGCGATCGTAGCAGCGAAGTCTCCGACGTCGGTGACGGTCTGCAGCCTCGTCGTGATCGCCTCCAGTGCGATCCTCGACTGCAAGACTATCTTCTGCATCTTGCGGACTTCGGCGAGTTCGTTGGAGTACGCCTTGCTGGATTCCTGGTCGTGAGCCTGAACGGCAGTCACGGTCTTCTTGAAGATGGAACTCTCACGCTGCTTCAGCCTATTGCTGGCCTGGTCCAGTCGGTTGATCTCTCCAGTCAGCTGCTGGGTCGCCTTCTGAATCTGGGGCTTCAACGGCTTAGGGCCGCGTATTGCGTCTTTGGTCCTCTTCCCGAAGCTCTCGCTCTCCTGAGCTTTCCACTGCTTCTCGAACTTGCTCAACGTGATATCAGAGCATGATATCCGCTGAGTCGAACATACCTGACGGTGGCAATATCCTTTGACATACTGCTTAACGAATTGCAATGTCGACGCGGTCGGAAAAGAGAAAGAGAGGTTTCGAGTCTACCTCGTAGTGCTTTGCCACCCCGACGATGAAGACGAAGATGATTCAGGAATTGGCGGGCAATGGTGCGACAGGGGCCGTCACGGGGAGAGTGGAGGGTAAACGATTGGTCCGAGTCGAAAGTTGCGTCATCTATCTGCTTCCAAAGGCCAATAGTTCAGACTCCAATAGATGATGGGGATATCAGCAACGTGTACGTTCCTCAGGAGGTGTGGGAGGACTCTCATGTTCTTGAAGCTGGGGCTCCCAATCTTCAGTCTATAGGGCCGCGGGGAACCATCGCTCACCAAGTAGAAGCTCATCTCGCCCCTCGCCGCTTCTGTGCGCGCGTAGACTTCTCCTGCCGGGACCCTCGGCTGCGGGCCGAGCTTGAGCCGGACAGGACCAGGCGGTATGTTCTTGAAGGCCTGACGGATTATCCTCACGCTCTGCCTCATCTCCAACAGGGCCACATATGCCCTTGACCACGAGTCGCCACCGCTAAGGGAGGAGACATCGAAGTCGAAGTCATCGTAGTGACTGTATGGTTCGTCCTTTCTGAGATCGCTCTTCACGCCCGAGGCCCTCAGTACAGTACCGACAGCTCCGAGCCTTATCGCGTCCTCACTGGAGAGGACACCGACGTTCTCCATCCTCGCGAGCACTAACGGGTTCTTGAAGAATATCTTCTCGTACTCGTCCATCCGCTTCTCAAACCAGTCGCACGTTTTGAGCACCTTTTCGGTGAGCCCGTCTGGCATGTCGTTCCTGACTCCGCCAGGGATGATGTAGGCAAAGGTGACCCTCGCCCCGCCAATTCTCGATGCGAGGTCGATCCAGAAGTCTCTATCACCCATGCACCAAGTGATCAGGGTGGTGTGCCCGGTGAAGAGACCCTCGATCGCGATGAAATACATGTGAGAGATTATGCGGTTGATCTCCGACATTATGACCCTGAGGTACTGGCCCCTGTCGGGTATCTTGTTGCCCATCAGCTCGTCTACCGCAAGGGCGTAAGGGAACAAGATGTTCGAGCTGTCCGGGATGACAGGCCTTTCGAGGTGCGGGACATTCTGGATGTAGTTTCTGTACTCGCTCATCTTCTCCTCGCCTCGGTGGATGTAGCCAGGGTCGGGCTCCGATCTTACTAGGTAGTCACCATCCAGCCAGAGCTTTATTCGGAAATGCCCAGCTCCCGGGTGCTGAGGCCCGAAGGCGACTGCCATTATCCTGTCCGAGTCTGGGTCGTATTCTGTCTGGATAGCCATGCTCTATCTCCCCGGGGACACGTAGTCCTTCCGCAGCGGGGGCATGTCGCTCCAGTCTTCGGGCAAGAGGAAGTGCCCCTTGTACGGATTCCCTTCGAAGTTGACACCCAGCATCTCCTGCCCCTCCCTTTCATGGTATTCGACCCCAGTCCAGACTTCAATCAGTGAGGGTGCGACCGGATTCCCTCGGGGTATCCTTTCGGCCAGTGCGACGACGAAGTCCTGGTAGCCTGCCCGAGATACTGAACTGACGAAGTAGATTATCTCTATCTCGTCCTTGGCTATCCAGTCGACCCCGCTGACTGCGCTGGGATGGTCGAAACCGAGTTCGTCCCGTACCATCGTAGCGAGCTCCTTGATTCTGGCGCTCGGGGCGGTGACCTTGAGCCTCTTTTCGCGCACATAGTCGATTTTCACTTCAGGGAACTTCGATGTTATTCTCAAGGAGAGCTCCTTCGCCCTTGCAGCTTCGGGCTTCGGTTGAACGGGAGAAGGGGGTTGCACGACGGGCGGGGACGTGGCGGGCGGTTGAGATGGCCCGGGTCCTTTCTCTTGCACTTTGCTCAAGTCAGGATCATGCTCCGCTCAGACTGGAAGCTTTTCTGATCTTCTCCTGAAGGAGCACAATCCCCTGGAGGAAGGCCTCAGCCCGCGGAGGACAACCTGGGACGTAGACGTCGACTGGGATTATGTCATCAATCCCCCTGAGGACGTTGTAGGAATCAAAGTAAAGCCCACCCGTGATCGAACAGTTGTGGACTAGTTGGCCGTTGGCGAAGAAGTTGTGATGACCTTCCACCTCGATGTCGTAGACCACCTCCCTGCCTGCAGGGACGATAGAGGTCACCCTCCGGAGGGCGATGCCCGCGTGGCTTGTCTTGAGATGGGACTTGCCGTCGAAGGAACGTGTTCCCCGCTTGACCCTCGCCAGGTAATCTTGCCTGTGAAGCGGCAACTTTGCTACGACTTCAGAGGGGAAGGTGATGATGTACTCTGTGGACCTCAGCAGCCTGCCTTCGAGCACGTTCTCCTTCTGCTTCTCGTAGACGCCGCCTACGTGGATGCCCCTGTAGTGGCATAGCTCGACGACGTCCCTCATCAGTTCCCTGTTAGCGGAACTGATCGAGGCGAAACCTTGCTTCTGGACATAACCGTCCGATTCAATCAACCCTGCAATGAAACTCAAGACTGAGGAGATTGGAAGCGTGTAGACCCAGCCTGGGATTCGTTTTGTGTACACATCGCCTCGAAATAATAGAGCTTGCTTGAACATCCCTGCAACTGCTGTCGATTGGATTTCCACCTGTCTTCCTTCAGACGGACGGATTGCAAAGAGTTCATTCACCAGTTTGACGAGGTGAGGCCTAGACGGATCGTCGGGTAATAGAGAGAAGCCCAGTCTCGTTTCAATGTTCCAGCCGTCTCCAAAGTACAAGCCGGCAAGCCATGCGAGCCTATCGTCGACGAGCTCTGGGATGTTGACAGTGTTGCGAGTCCTTCCCTCATGGCGATAGTTTATCATCCACGGAGAGCCCTGAACGCTTTCGTTGAAAGTCGTGAGCAAATCGCCTTCTCTGGTTTGCCCAAGGTTCTTCCAGACAACATCGAAACCGTATTGCGATGGTGGGTGAGTCCTCCAGTATGACAATGTCTTGGGGGAGGAATCTAAGAGGGTTGAGATCTCATTGAGCGTGAATCCCCCATCTAGCATGGCCAGCATTGATTGATAGGCAACCCACCTCCGTGAAAGCGTTCGTTCATAGACAGCGAAAAGATGATCCTCTGTTGCCACAAGTTCGTAGGAACCTGCGCGAAGGCGGTAGACAGGTCTGACGCCCTGCTCCTTACTCGCCGTTACTCTTGCGGAGACGACCTGTCTTTCATCCTCGTCGTACGTGAAGATATTATCGCCGACAGCGATCCGGTCGATGCGAGATGGACCATTCGGGGTGTACACCAGTGAATCTCCCCGAATACAAGCACCCATGGCGATGACCCACTTAGGCTCGGCCATCTGGTCGTAGATCATCTTGAGCCTTGGCGCCAGCTTACGCGTGACTGTGCCCATCACTATGATTAGGTCGCAGGCGCGGAGCGAGCCAAACGCCTCTAGTGCCCCGAACCGCTCCATATCGAAACGTGAGCCAGCCGCGGCACCCACCTCCACCGAGCAACAGGCGGTTTCAAGGTGGACGGGCCAGAGAGAGTAGAGCCTTCCCCAATTGGCGAGATAGCGCAGCGGATCGCCGAGAGCGTACTGGAGTATGTCATCGACCTTGCCGACGAGGACTTGAAAGGTCCCCGACTTCTGGACCTCTACCAAAGTTCCCTTTTCCCCGCTAGGTAGACGGCGAAACCCATCGGGACGAAGAGCATCCCCATGAAGAGGGTGACCATCCAGTCAGACGAGAGGCCGAGAGCCATGGGCTTGTAGGCTGCCGCCCAGGCATACAGGAACATCGAGAGGACGTCGAAGACTATGAACATCAGAAGATAGGCGTAGTACTGCATCATGAAGTGCATTTTGCCGGCGCCGACGGGGACTTGGCCGCACTCGAATGTTGCATTCTTTATTGGGTTGGGCCTCCTCGGGGCGAGCAGTCTCGAGGCAACCATTATCAGGACGATGAAGGCAATCCCGACAAGGCCCATCACGAAGACAGAACCGATGTCCCCGAAAAGAACCATCGCAAAAAAACCGGCCCTTTCACGCTATTTAAGATTGGCGATGTTTGTTTTCATGAAACGGCGTTCTAGAAGGTCCCTCTCTTTCGAATCCTGCGCGGGGAACTGAGAACGAGAGCGCGGCGGATTGATGTCCAGAGAATGCACCAGAAACGTCTGAGAAGTGAAGCGACAAGTAAAAAGGAGGGGCGATGACCTAGTCATTCAGATTGAAAATAGCTGTGGTCGGGACGGGAGTGGCGGGCGCCTACCTGCTCAACCGGATTCCCGACGAGCATCAAGCCGAGGCCTTCGAGATGCGGTCAGAGGCGAACTGGTACACCGCCTGCGCGTGGGGGACGAGCCAGCCGTTCATCTCCGACCTGGTGAGGCGGACGGGTTTCAACTTTGAGGACTACGTTCTGCACAAGGGTAAGAAGATGGTGGTCGACCTCGGGGACGAGCAGCTCGAGATCAAGCTGAAAGGACTCGTCACTTATGACAAGCACAGACTGATCCGCGACATGCTGCAGGGGAAGAAAGTCCACTGGGGCGAGCAGGTCAAGCAGGCAAACGGGGGCTTTTCGGATTTCGACATGATTGTTGACGCCACGGGAATCCACAGGTCGCTGCTGCCGCAGCTGAAAGAAGACCTGGTGGTGCCCTGCCTCGAGTACCAGGTGAAGTCGAAGAAGCTGCCCTATGACGACTTCGTGATCAGGCCGTATCCGGGGCTTCTGGGCTACTGGTGGTACTTTCCTCTCGGGGACGGGATGGCGCACGTGGGCGCCGGGGACCTGTTGCACAGGTACAGGGGAGAGTTGGACGAGTTCGTGAGGAAGTATGAGTGCGAAGTCGTAAGGCGGGTCGGGAGGCCGGTCAGGATCACGCCGCCCAAGCTCTGCGAGCCATTCTTCAACGGAAACGTGGTCGGAGTGGGCGAGAGCATTGGAACGGTCTATCCAATGCTGGGCGAGGGGATAATCCCGAGCATGCAGTGCGCCGACCTCCTCGTGGACCACCTGGGTGACAGAGAGGGTTACAGGAGGGCGGTGTTGGACCACTTCAGAGTCTACGCCAAGGTCTACGAGTTCATCAAAGCAAAGGTAGAGGACAGGTTCAATCTTCTTACGATGTGGCCGACGCTCCTGTCTATCTTCTGGTACATGAGGAGCAACGAAGCGAGATATGGGCTGGAGACGAAGTTCTCGGACTTCTACAAGATCGCGACGAGGGCGTAGTTGAGCTCCGAAGAAACGAGGACGCACACAGCAGTCCACGTGCTCAAGGGGGCAGTTCAGCATGTACTCGGGGCGAGGTGGACGGCCTCAGTCTTCGTCTCAGGAACTCATGGGCGGCTGACCGTGCAGTTTGACAGGAAGCCGACCGACGAGGAGATTGCAAGGATCGAGCAGGCCGCCAACGACAAGGTGTCGGAGGGAGCGGAAGTTGTGGAGTTCGAAATGGAGAAGGACGAAGCCGAGGGACACTTCGGGAACTCGATCTACGACCTTTTCCCCGTGCCTTCCAGCGTGACGAGGCTCAAGATTGTGAGGATACCGGATTGGAATGTCAACTGCTGCATTGAGAACCACGTCGACAACACGTCGCAAGTGGGGAGGATCAAGTTGGGCAACCTCAAGTTCAGGAACTCACGGAAGGAACTGGAGTTAGAGTTCGACCTTGTCGAATGAATCGCAGTAACAAGTAATATCCCACTTCGACACGGCCCTCGGCTGGGCCCGTAGCGCAGATCCAAGCGAGCGAAATACGGACAGCGCGGCAGCCTCCTATTCGCATGAGGGCATAGCTGTAGGTCGTGGGTTCAAATCCCACCGGGCCCGCGTTTGCCCAGATCAGCGAGACTCTTGCTGTCTACATGACCGGTGCAGGAAACGATCCCCACTGGGTCCGAGCCCTTGGGGTATGGACTTGAGATTCACACACGAGATTCCCTCCTTCATAACGCGTTAATATGACTCTGCGAATCAGTGAATGAAGGCCATGTGAAATGAGACGCACCGGGGTGCCTATCGTGCAGATGGGTCTGGTGTTCCTCCTCGCTTTTGCAGTCTTTTCCCTGTCAGGAGCTGCAGGTCCCCTGAGCGTCCGTCCGGTGCATGCTTTGACAGGTTACACGGTGAGCGGCACGCTTGACTCTACCACGTGCACTCCCTCAGTTGGAGCGACCTGGAACAGCGGTAACAGCACTTGCACGATTCCGGGCGCGGTCGACTGGTATATTGCGTCCTCTTTGACGATCCCTAGCGGCACAACTCTCGACAACTACGGCAGAATCCACGACACAGATTCCATCTACTGGTCCCGCATCTTCAACTACGGCACCATTACCAACGAAGGTTTCGTCGATAACTGCGTCCCCCCTCCCTTCTATTTGCTTCTTAGCAACATCTACAGCAATGGCACCTTCACCAACGAGAGCACCTTGAAGAACTGCGGCGACTTCACCAACGCCGGCACCCTCGCCAACTCGGGCACCATTCTCACCCAAGGTGCCGGTGACTTCCTTAGCTCCGGAACCCTCACCAACTCGGGCCATATTAACAACGAAGGTGGTTACTTTGAGAACTCCGGCACTCTCACCAACGAAGCTTTCGGTGTTATCAACGAGTGGCTAAGTTACAGCCAGTTCGACAACACGGGCGTCCTAACCAACCGGGGCACCTTCAGCAGCTACAGCGGCTTCACCAACCGGGGCACCTTCACCAACTACGGCAACATGACCAACGAATATCTCACTGCCAGTATCACCAACGAGTTCGGCGCTGCCATCTACAACTTCGGCACAATCGACGCCCCCTACGGCAAGATCACTAGCTACGCCGGCGACTTCGACAATGAATGTGGAGGCGTGATAATCGGTTACACGGGCTACACGCAACTGACATGCCCTCCGATAGGAGCGCCAGAGTTCACGGCCATCGGCCCGCTCTTGCTCACAGCACTGGTCTTTCCAGCGCTGCTGATTGTAACAAGGAGATTCAGGAAGACCTGTGCGAGAGACGAAACTGACACTGAAATGGATTCGAACCTGTCTAGGTGTGAATTTTAGCCAGGCTGTCGTAAGGCCTGGAATCCACTTTCAGAACCTGTTTGGGGGCTGGCCCCACCAGGCCCGTTCAGTAACCCCACAACGGCTTTGTCATGCGAAGGCCAGTGACAGGGCCCGAACCCCAACGTCGGTAATGTCGCCATTTGTGTTGGTGAGCAGGACCACTCCCGTCTTGGACAGAGTTTCGAGCCCGATGAAGCTGCTGAAGCCTCTTGTCCCACCGCTGTGCCATACGAAGTTCCTTCCTCTCAGGGAATAGACATGCCATCCCAGCCCCACGCCAGCACTTTGCAGGTCTTGGAAGCCCGGCTCCGACTGCAGTTTGGAGATGAAATCCACCGGCCATCTCCGTCTAATCACCATGCATGATTTCAACATCCCTGACAGTCCAGAGCCGGGGTCAGCTGCAGCCTGCCGCAGGGACTTGGCCAAGTCGTCTACGGAAGAACGCAAGCCTCCCGCCGGTCCCATGAACTCCAGTCTTCGGCGCGTCTTCGGGGCTCCTTGCATGGAGTAGCCGTGGCAGAACCGCCGTTTCTGCTCTGCGGTGAGGTCAATCGAGGTGTCCTCCATTGCCAGAGGGATGCATATTCGGGTTCGAACAAGTTCCTGATAGTCCGCCCCAGATGCCAATTCTAAGACGTGCCCCAGCAGAGCATACCCGAAGTTCGAGTAAGCGTACTTCGAACCCGGGTGGGACTCTAGCTTGACTTCGTCGAGGAACCTATAGGCGTCTTCGACCGAGAAGCGGGAAAAAGGATGTTGTCCGTCGTCACGCCTGACGAAGTGCCTGTACGGCATTCTCGGCAACCCAGATGCGTGAGTTGCGAGATGCAGAAGCGTGACCTCCTTTCCTTCGTGGTTTGGCACTCTTACTTTTGATGGAAGGTAGGCGTTGACGGGGTCATCAAAGTCGAGAACGCCTCGTGTTTTCAGGTCACAAAAAAGAAGAGCCGTGAATAACTTGGTTAATGACCCGATTTCGAAGATCGAGTGGGAGTCAGGGCGAACACTACCACCTTTCTCCGTGTGGCCATGATTGATCGCCTTTAACTGCTGTCCTTGAAGGACTCCGGCCGAATATCCAATCGCACTGAACGCGCCAAAGATCGACCGGAGATGAGAGGAAGACGCTACCAAGTTAGTGCCGAAACCAGAGGTTTGGATATTTCAGTGTGATTTTTCATCGGGCGCGGGCGAATGGCTTTTATCTTGGCTAGGGTAATAATCACCGGTTCAGGCCCAGTGGATATTGGGGACTACGCAGGGCCTCGGAGTATCCTCGTCCCTAGGGATCCTAGATTTTGTTCTCTTGGCAGATTGTTTGCGGCGACTCGCGCGGGGAGCTCACGCGCTTCCAGCCACCCGCGCGCGACGAACCCAATACGCGTCGAAGGTTTTTCAGGTGCATTGGAACAAGAGGAGACATGTTTCTGAGCTACATCGGTATACGGGTAACGAACCTAGAGAAGTCCGTCAAATTCTACACGGAGCTACTTGGGCTGAGAGAAGTGACTAGGGGAGATAGCACGACTATTGGTGGTGGTATCTATGTGCTGCTCAGAGACCCAAAATCAGGGCAAAAGCTAGAGCTGAATTGGTACCCTGCTGGTTCACCCTATGCCTCTCCATACATAGCTGGCGAAGGCCTTGACCACATTTCTTTCAGGGTGGACAACGTTGCGGAGGCCCTGCAACGACTCGAAGCAAGAGGAGCTGGTCATGTCGATTTGTTCGGGTCGCTTCAGCAAGTAGTTAATCCAGAAAAACCAGGCTCCTTTCACATGGGATACGTAAGAGATCCCGACGGAAACTGGATAGAACTCTACGACTATGGTTCGCCGATTGGTCCAGGTACACCCGATGGCTATTGATTTCGGCGGTCAGATTATTACCACTTAACGTCTGATGAGGTATTCTCGTGACTATGACAAGTGAGGGACGACCCACGCTTCCCTGAGATCTTCAAGAAACTGGGCCTTCCCAACTGAGCAGTACGAAATCCAATTTCAGAACCTGTTTGGGGGCTGGCCCCACCGGGCCCGCCTTAGATAAGCTCAGAATAGCCTCTGTCCGTCCGGAATAGCTAGATTCTGGCGCGCGCACAACACAGAGAATTGCATGCTAGGTCTAGGATAGCTTGTCGGCTCGAAGGCCGCGCCTGGCAAACAAGTACGACATCACGATGACGATAGTGACCAGAAGAGCGATGCCGGGTTG
Source organism: Nitrososphaerales archaeon (assembly GCA_050011055.1). Classification (GTDB taxonomy): domain Archaea; phylum Thermoproteota; class Nitrososphaeria; order Nitrososphaerales; family Gagatemarchaeaceae; genus UBA183. Next base: position 15,810 of record JBEKJV010000035.1, read on the forward strand.
AACCGGAAATTCAGGGATTCCGGAGGATTTGCCCG
>JBEKJV010000036.1:0-12357 GCA_050011055.1 Nitrososphaerales archaeon
AGGATCATCAGCAGACGGGAATACGGGGATCAGCTTGAAGAACTCTGGAAGAACCAAGGTGAAGGACTTTGGAAAATGATCGAACGAGTTGACCCATAGAGACCTAATCAGTTAACAGAATCCCTACCCCCATAGGATTAAATACGCGACACGGGGGTCGTGGCGAACAAGGTCAATCATATGCCAAAGAGAAAAACCGACTCAGACGAATCAGAGGAACACTCTGAAGAGCAGGCGCCAACACCAGCAATTCAGCAACCAAGCGGCCAAATGCAAGGCGAGCGCGCGCCGCCCAACCACATCTTCGTCGGCAAGAAGCCGGTCATGAGCTACGCTATGAGCGCGCTCATCCAGCTTACTCAAGCCGGAGAGATCGTGGTCAAGGCAAGAGGAATGTCAATCGGCAGAGCAGTCGACGTGGCAGAAATCGTCACCAAGAGGCTCGGCAACGGCATGTACAAAGTCAAGGACATCGGCATCAACACCGAGGTCGTCGGCGAAGGCGCCGAAATGCGGAACATCTCCTCGATCGAAATAGTCGTCGGCAAGTAAGAACAGCGACACCAGTGGAGCATCAGGTGGTTCGTATTCGCTAGCGTAGGCTGTGCCTTGGCTTTGGCGGATATCCGGCACAGAGAAGGAGCTTCGAGCTCCTGCTCATTCTTTTTATCTGAATCTCACGTCTAAGCGCATCGCCTTTCTTGCTGTATCTCTCATTGAACGCGAGCTTCACAGGCATCCTTGACCGCGTGTACCTCGCTCCCTTTCCGGCATTGTGCTGACGAAGACGCCTTTCGAGGTCAACAGTGTAACCCGTATACAGAGTTCCATCAGAGCACTCCAGCACATAGATGAAATAAGGCGCCATGTCCAATAGATCGCTGGGCTCAGATTAGAAGACTTCCGACGGGCGGCAGCGCGACCAAAGACCACACGGTCAAGTCCAACAGGGGCAGAAACCTTCAAGGAAGACGCGCAGAGCTCCCGGTTCGATGAAGTATAGGCGGACATATGTCACCTTCACCGCAAATAACGGAACTCAAGTGGTGCTGCGGGCCCTCCGGAGGAGTGACCTGGATGAACTCCTGAAGTTTGCGAATGCCGTTGTAAGGGAGAGGAGAACGAACCCTGAGCTTGGGATAACCTCTCTGGACAGAAGACTCAGGAAGTCAGACGAGGAGAAGTTTCTTGACAGAATCCTGCTCGGAATGAAGAAGAACGAGGTGGTCAGCGTCGCTGCGTTCGTGGGCGGAAAGATCGTTGGTCATTGTGATGTCTCCAGACGGAAACCGAGAGACGAAAGGCACACAGGACTATTCGGCATCGTCATCCTGGCCGAGTGCCGTGGGATAGGGATCGGCCAAATGATGGCCAAGACGGCACTGGAGGAAGCACTCCGCAAAGGGGTCTGGCTCGTAGAGCTTCAGGTCTTCGCAATCAACCGGGTCGCGATTCACGTCTACGAGAAGCTCGGTTTCAAGAGGGTCGGGGTGGTGCCAGGCAAGATGTTGCGGAATGGAAGGTTCCTAGACGAAATCCGCATGTACGTCGACTTGAGGCATCGGGTCGCATCAGGGAGGGACCCGTAGATGGAAGCGTCGATGCAACGTTAGAACGCATTCTCCGTCTTGTGGAGCGTTAAGAGGCCCGGTTTGGGACTGGATTCTTCGATAGCAGGCGAAGGACTTCCCTGCCCCTGATCGTCCCTAGCGAGCCCTTCCTAGCGCCTTTCTCAGTGAAGCGCATTCCGTCGCCTCTTGAGTCGGTGCTGATCAGAAGGGGGACTGGATCGCTTGCATGCATCCTGATAGTACACGGAGTCGAATGGTCGCAAGATACTCCAACCTTCACATCACCGACGCGATCGACCATGGCACAGAAGAAGTCCCTGTCGATCGCTTCTATTATCCTCTTCTTACCTACGGCATCACCATCGTGGCCGAACTCGTCCGGCCCCTTGATGTGAACGTAGACTACTGTTCCTTCGCGTAGCTCTCGCGTGAAGAGGGTCGCTTTCTCCATCATGTCATTCCTGTCCTTAACCGCTACTATCTTCATCCGCAGGATTTTCGCGATGCCGACCTCGGCGGGCATCTCGACGAGGGCTGTGCCTTTCATCCCGTGCTTCTCTTCGAAGGATTCGACCTCGGGCACACGGTCTCCTGCGTCGCGCAGCAGCACGCAATTGGCCGGAAGCTTCCCCTCCCGCACGCGTTCCCTGTTGACCTCGCTCTCGGACAGGACCTTAGTGCTCTTGACGGTGAACTCATTGACAAGGTCCGCCGCCCTCCTCGCCGCGGCAGTCTCGGACTTCGGTCTTGCAGTCAGCACGCTTTCACGGTTGACTGCGGGATTTGCAGCCCCAAATCCCCTTACGCTCGAATAAGCGGGGTCTGTGTTCGAGATCTCTGCCGACAGCGGCTGATCCGCCCTGATGATCAATACGCCCCGGTATGATATTGTGGCACGGAACTCCAGCTCTGCTCCCTTCAACCTGATGCTGTTCAGACCCTCGGCCAGCCTCATCGCCTCCTGCTGCGTAAGGTTCCTGCCTGCCCGCCTGTCAAGAATCCGCCTCCCCATAGCTGAGGCCAGGTTTGCCCGAAGAGCGAGGTTTCCAGGACGGACCTCGAGACCTAACCCGACCGCCTCAATGACACCTCTGCCCGGATATCCCTTGTCGAACGAATAACCGAGCATGTTGAAGACCGCAATGTCGGACTCTGGGGCCACTCCCCGCCCCACAGTTACTACCCTACCGAGGTTGGATCTGCGAGCGACCTCGTCCAGGTTCGGCGTGTACGCTGCTTCGAGCGGCGTAGTGAAGTTCAGCTGCGGGCTCGGCCTATCAGCACAGCCGTCGAGGAGGACGTATCCTATTTTCATCTGCGCGCATTTGTCTCCCGCACGTCGCATTATCACCCTTTCGGGTCTGGACCCTTCCAAACCCTAATATCGGGAGGGCGTTCTCCGCCCGCGCCGATGGTTGAGATCAGAAAGGACTATTTTACAGACAAGCTCTCCATAATCCTCCCCGACAGAGGGCTCAAGCCGGGCCAGGTCATCCCGCAGAGAGCAGAGAAGTGCAACTATTGCCCGGGGAATGAGGAAATGACGCCCCCGGCAGACTTGGTGCTGGTGAAGCGGGGCGACACACTCCTGAAACAGACAGACTCCGAGGGAGACACGATCAGGAATTGGTCCGTGAGGATTTTCCCAGCGAAGAATCCCTACGTTACTCCCAACGCCCCTCCCTCCTACGGGGAGCCCCCTCACTACAGTGAGCCAGCTGTAGGGTATCACTACGTCCTCGTGGCAACCCCTAAGCACGACCAACCCTTCTCGAAGATCGATATCGAGCAGTGGACGAATATCCTAGCGTCTCTGCAGGATAAGGTGAGATGGTTGTATTCGCAGAAAGGGGTGAGCTACGTCCTTGTCTACGTCAATTCGGAGAGAGACGGAAGCCCCACAGTCGTCCACCCGAACATCCAGATTGTGACTACCCCCCGGGTTCCTCCCGCAGTCGAAGAGGAGGCCGACACAGTCCAGACATCTCTGAATGACTTGGGCGTTTGCCCGATGTGTCAGGTCGTTGGGACAGAGACAGGCGGCCCCCGCCAGATTCTGGCGACCGATTTCTTCATAGCGTTCGCTCCTTGGGTCTCCACACACCCCTTCGAGTTCTGGATCTATCCCAAGAGACACATGACTAGCCTTCTGAAGTTGTCCCAAAAGGAGATGATGGACTTAGCACTGATGCTCAGGTCAACGCTCGGGGGGCTCTCGAAGGCGCTGGACTCTCCAAGCTTCACCATGGTCTTCCACAGCTCCTCGGAGAAGAAGACGACCAAGCAGATTCACTGGCATATTGAAGTGTACCCGAGGAGGCCTGCGTGGTCCGGGCTCGAGCTGGGTGGCGGCATCTACGTCAACGACGTTTCTCCCGAAGGGTCCGCACAGGTCTTGGGCGCGAGTTCGAGGAAAGAGCTGGCACAGCTCGTCGGAATTAAGTAGTGACTACGCCCTTTCCTTGATACGAGGCTTGCACACCGGAGGTGTGCTGACTCCTTATGGGGATGATAATATTTGCAACATCTGGGGATTAGCGCGCGCTCAGTATCCCATCCGGAGACGAGTCCCCAGACCATAACATCCGTCAAGTCCCACGTGTATCAGTGCCATGAGGGCTCAACGGGTCAATCCCGTCTCTTATCCGTTCCGCCAACCGTCGCGGGACAGCCGTCAGAACCAACCGTCAATGGGACAGAGCCGAAATCTTTGGGTGACGGTGATTCAGAACGCGGGCCAAACGGTCAAACGCTATCGATTCAGAATTCAGATTGCCAGATTGTGCCAATCCAAGAAATCATTTCTCCTCAATTCAATCTTGCGTCAAGAATCCAGATGTATGACATGCCCCGGTTCCCATGCATGGACAAGTCAAAAGTGAACCAGGCCATTGTCAAGTTCACTTACTTCGCCACCTTCTGTGACGGGAGACTCCAGGAGACACAGGGGCCAGCTGACCAGACCGTTGTCAAGTTCACTTACTTCGCCACCTTCCATGACGGGAGACTCCAGGAGACGCAGGGGCCAACTGCCGACGGTTGACGCCTCAGGACAGATGCTGAGGAATTAGCTCGCGCTCACTATCCCAGCTTTAGAATCTTGAGGCTGTATGGAGCACGTCTGACTCTGGCACGCTTGACTCTTGAGATTCTCTCCATCTTGTCGTTCGTCTTGAGTGTAAAGGAGGGGGAGAGAGCGCCAAGGCTCTCTCTGTCATCAGCTTGGTAAGTCTCAGTAGTTGCTCTCTGAGTTCACTGTTCTCGCGTCTGAGTTCTTCTAGCTGGTTGACCTGTGGTCGGGTCGTCTCTCCTGTGAGTGCCAGTCTTGGCATTAAGTGGTTCTCGCGCGCGCTAGACCATTAGGTCTGTAGCGTCCTGTTCGTTGGGCGCTAGTTCGCTGTCGAGTCTGATGGCTCTGAGGACTGGTTCGCTTATCGGTATTGTCTATGAATCGCTCGATACGTGGATGCGCATCTCGAGTGGAGCGAAGTTTCTTCGGAATATGCCCAGCAATCGGGCAATGTTGGTCAAAACAGTTGCTCCCTTGGTTTCGGCCTTCCATAGCATCAGTTGCCTTTCGAGACTAGGGTCTTTCGGATTGTTTCGTTTGAAGTCAATGAGTTCTTGCATCGCCGTCGTCGATGCTGGTCTGCCGAGGATTGCGAGGAGTTTTCGGACGGCTACGAGTGTGTCTACCTTGATGCGGTCGTTGACTGGTTTGTTTGGCCTAGTCAAACCTGCCCAGTACGTCCGGATTGTTATGTCTTGCTTGAGAAGTTCGTTCTCTTGTGTGATTTGAGAGAGTCTGTTTCTGTGGCTGAATTTTCGTCTCTTGACGAATTGGGCTGATTTGAGCCTATTCGGTGCATTGGGGCTGTGTCCTGACTCCGCTTGTAGCCCTTTACCTTGAAACGGTCCATCAGTCTGGTCGGGAACGGGTCCCGGCCAATCCCAATGGCTGCGTAGTACGAGGCCACGTCGAGTCTGTACACCATTGTGAGGAGTTGGGCGAGGTTCGACTTGCCCCTCCCCTTGATTTCTATGGGATTCTTTCTCAGTTCCGAGAGGATCCTCATCATAAGATCGGCCCCTTCCTTGTCACGCTCAGTCTCAGAAGGGTGCCTGAGGAGAACGGGTGCGAAGTCGACGCTCGGGTCCTCCCAGGCCTCAACCTCGTTGTGGAAGGCATCAGGTAGCCCGTCGAAAATCGCGTGTATCTTCGCGTTCTCGTTGAGAAGATTCTTGAACCTGATTCCCGCACCGCGGGTCGACATCGAGCCGTAGATCACAGGGGTCTTTTCCAAGATTGAGAGAGCGAGCTGTTTCGACGGGTTCTCGGACGCTGGTGTGTTGATCCCGACTGCCTGCCCTTCGACTTCCATCTCCTTTAGGGCGTTCTCAGCCTCGTCCTCGCAACCGAGCCCGAGCCCTTCATTGATGATCGAGAGGCAAGAGAAGATGATGAATGGAAGCATATAGCGGGGAGCAACGACCTCCGGCATCATGACGTGAGGAACCCTCAGCTTCTTCGAGACCTCCATGAGCTTGCCGCCAGAGGAGACGGAGACAGTCGTTGCACTCCTCTGAACCGCGGTCTCCATCATCTCGATCGTCTCCTCGGTTTGCCCAGAGGCGCTGCAGGCGATCGCGAGCACGTCGCTCATACTCCCAATCGGCAATCGCCCCTTGAAGGTAGCTACTTCGAACTCCGGCCTGTCGGAGAGCCAGCTGGCAATAATCTCGCCGCCGGCCGCTGAGCCGCCCATCCCCAGAACGTACGCCTTCCGAAACCCAGCGCGCGGAAGGTCGAGCTCGATATTGAAGCCCGAACGGGCCATGATCGGCCACCTCTCGTAGGTCTTGTGGACCTTGCTCGGGTCGATATTCAGTATCCTGTTGAGTGAAAAAGGGTCCTGCAAGTCGTTTCACGCTGTGCTCTGTCTGCAGTAGCTCCGAGCGGATTCGGCCCTAAACAGAACAGGTTCCTTCATCCACTCTGACCTTGGGAACTCTGCGAAAAGGCATCTGGAGCTTGGTTTCCGGACGACTCTAGCCACCGAGCGCGTGGTCACGAAAGACTTCCCCTCTTCACGCCAGCCCTCCTCCTTTCTTCAGAGGTATCCTCGAACGTCTTCCGAATCAGGGCCTCCTCGGCCCTGGTAAGGGTGTTCCCGCGCCTCTCCACCATCCTCCGTTGCGTCTCAACCACTGATTCAATCAAGAGTTCCACCATTCTACCCGAGCCGTCGGAGTACGTGTAACTCGGGACATTCCTACCAACCAAACCAGCGACATGGCAACTGGTCCCGAGCATTCTGCCTGAGTAGACTAGGGTGCCTATTGATACCTTGGACATGTCTCCAACGACCGGGCCCAGTTTGAGCATTCCAGAATCCACCTTGCTTCCGCCGATGTCTAGCCGAACGTTCCCGTAGGTGTTCTTCAAATTGCTAAAGGTGCTACCTGCCCCAAGATTGACCCACTCACCGACATACGAGTCGCCCACGTATCCATGGTGCGCCTTGTTGGTGTGCGACATGATTATCGAGTTCTCGACCTGTCCCCCCACCTTACAACCCGCGAAGACGGACGTTCCTCCACCCACCAGGGCGGAATAGACCTTGGTCTTTGACCCGATGTAGCATGGTCCCATGACCCTGGAAAAGCTCTCTACCGAAGCGCCTTCTTCGACCACGATGGGTCCCAGCCTCGTGTCGAACGTGACGTGCAACTCCACGTCGGCTCGACCGTCAATCCTCAGACTTGAACGTGGGCCTCTGACCTCGATTGTGCTTGGGAGCGAAAGCGGGTCTTCCATGTGCTTGGCCTGTGCAGCAATCGCCAATCCATTGCTTTGGACTAGATCCCAATACCCGGCGAAGAGGCTCTCCACGGGGGCATCTAGCTTCTCGACACTCTTGCCTATCTTTACGGCGTCCTTCTTGCCAATCGGACCCGGCTTCATCTCCGTCCCCTTGACCTTGGCCGCAACTACCTGTCCGTCGGCTATAGCTGCAAAGGGGGTCTTCCTAGAGGTAAGGACCAAGAGCAACTTCCCTGGCCTTGCCCTGGCATTGACGAAGGTCGTCAGACCGTCGGCCTTCTCGTTGTACCCCCTCTCCAACCTCTCTCTAGAGACTTCCTTCAGACTAGCTCGGCCCCACACCATCAGGTCGGCAGCACCGGCGATGCTTTCGTAAACCGCTTCCAAGAGGGTCTTCGTGCCCCTGTTCAGCTGACCCGTGTGCCTGAGCATCGTCAGGGGACCGAAGCCTGCGATGGCATCGTCCTCAAAGACAACTGTCGCCAATCCGCTATACCACCTTCCCGATCCTCTTTACGTAGACGTCGTTCGCCTCCCTGTACGATCTCCTATCCCCGATGTCGATGAACTCTCCAGCCGTCTTCATAGCGTAGAGCTTGGCGCCTTCGGCCTTCGCCTCCTCGAAGGTTTCTTTCATGCCATAGACCCGCCCTGCCGGGATATACCTGAGGAAGCTCTTCTCCATGACGTAGCACCCGACGTTGATGAACCCTGAAATCCTAGGCTTCTCCTTCCACTCGGTCAACCTTCCGTCCTTGTCCGTCTTCATGAAACCGTACTTCATTTCGACGCTGTGCTTCATAAGAACCATCGTCGCGACAGCTCGCTTCTTGTCATGGAATCTGATCACCTCGTGAAGGTCGAAGTCCAGTATAGCGTCCCCGTAGAGACAGACGAATCTTCCTCTGATCTTTTCCTCCGCGGCCTTAAGCTGCCCCGCTGTCCCCAGCGGACGGGGCGAGGTCGCGTACGAAATGTTGACACCCCATTCTGATCCGTTCTCGAAGTACTCCTGAATCATCTTCCCCAGATAACCTGTGGATACTACGATTTCGGTGATGTCTTTGGACTTCAGCCACTCGAGAATATGCTCCAGAATCGGCTTGGTGCCTAGGGGGAGCATTGGCTTCGGAAGGAGGAGGGTATACGGTCTCAGCCGGGTCCCGAGCCCCCCAGCCAGGACTACGGCCTGAATCTTACTGTTCTTCAGCCGCCGGTCGCCTTAAGCTTAGGTCGGCTAGCTCGTCCTTATACGTTTCATCGGCGCCTGAGAAGATACAGGGGTCCGCAATTAGGCCCTTCACGCCAAGTTCCACTACCTTTCTGATGTCCGACCGGGCGAGCCTCTTCTGAGTCCTCAGAAGCAAGGGCTTGGTTGAGAGTCTTGAGATCACGCCGAGGGTCGCGTAATCGAGGACGCTGAACGGGGTCCCCCTGGCCTGCAGGGGCACCGTTGCGACGTCAACCGCCCCCACCCCTTCCATTCTGGAGAGCTGGCTGACCTGCTCGAGGATGTAGCCGGTCGATATAGCACAGATCTTCTTCACTCTGGTGTCGGAGAGTACGAAAAGGGGCATCTGGTGGGCGAACATCTCGACGAAGCCAAAAGAGCTCGACATTATCCTCTCCCAGTATTCTTCGGTGAGATATCTACCCCCGCCGACGAACAAGCCGCAGGGGACGGAGACCGTAGAAATGGCATCGTTGATGTACACGTCGTGGAGGTCGTAGCTCCCGTAGTGGCTTTGAGTGGAACCTTCATCGCCCTCGATATTCAGCATGACAGCGTCGGCACCGGCCTCTTCAGCCTTGACGGCGAGCGAGGAGCTGTTCTTCGGCAAACTGGCGATCACCATGTATTCGTTCTTCCTCGATGTAATCTCCAGTGGCCTTCGCAGCTGAGATGCGGACTCCATTCTGCTCAACGTTGAAGGGGCCTCAGTCACTTACAAGAGAACTGCTCAAATGTGGTAGAGGCTATGGTATGATAGTTTTAACAGACAAGATGGACTAGACCCGTAAGGACACGGTCTACTTGTCGAATCCCACTCAGATTCAATTCAAACGGATTCGAACAGTGGATGCACGACGTTACGTCTCCAGAGTGTCATCCAAGCAACTCCTCTCCCTTGCCTTCTGCAGCTCTTCCGCCAAAGACACACCAGAGGGCATGGTGTGACTTGGCAGGGAAACGGGTTCAGAATTGCTTCGCTTATGCCCACTGAGCTCGGTTAATCGCTTCATGTCTGAATACCAAATGCGGCCGTCTGGGTGATAATCACCCCAGATCAAGAAGAATGAATGGGATCAGATCCAGACGGTCATGCCTAGGACAAGGAAGAGCAGCATCAGGTACGGACTGGTGATCTTGAAGAGGGTCCAGGCAGTGCTCCGGGTCGGATCGACGGTCAACTTAGCGCTGTAGCCCAGCACCAGCCCTCCAAGGGCAAGGGCCGTTACAGTGTAGAATACGCTTACTGGAGTGAAAAGGAAGATGAGGACTGAGAAGACCGTCATCATGGCACTTGTACCAGCCACGCAGATTGCAGCAACCCTGTCGCCGAAGACTACGGACAGCATGGGCACCTTGGCAGCCTCGTAGTCTTCCTTACTGAAGATCGCTAGGCTCCAGATGTGAACCGGGATCCAGAGCATGACCAACGCGGACATGTAGAGGGCTATCGGGGAAAGGGGATTCCCGACGGCCGAATAGCCGACCAAGACAGGCATCCCCCCTGAGACGCCTCCTAGGACTATGTTGAGCCAACTCCGCCTCTTCAGGAGGAGGGAGTAGACCACTACATTGTCAAGCAACCCCAGCAGCATGAAACCGGCGGACAGGACATTGATTAGGAAGAAAGGGATTACTACGGAAAGAGCGGCCATCGAAAGGCCGAAGGCGAGGGCGGCCCCTGGCGATATGTCGCCTACGGGCATCGGCCTCTTCATCGTGCGCTTCATCATACTATCGATATCTCTATCGTGGTAGTTGGTGAGGACGTCTGCAGAGGCGCTCCCCAAGATCAAGGCAATCCCCGTGACGAGCATCAGCACTGGGGAAAGAGTCAACCCTGGCGTCTCACGGTAGGCCACCACCATCGCCACTAAACCAGTAAAGACGAGAAGGCCCCAGACTCTGGGCTTTGTCAGACTCCAGTAGTTGCCTATCGAGCTGCCCAGGGTCACATTGGCATACAGTCACTGGCAGCGATAAAACGTTATTGTCGAAGTCCCTAGGTCCACACAAGTCTACTTAGTTCGGCCTGTTTCCAAACGTGGTCGAAGAGTTGACAGGATGGATTCAGACCGACCGAGCCCAGAAGCTGAAGCTCTAAGGATTCGGGGGCATCCGCCGCTAGGAAGGCAAGAAAGGGGAAGCTCCGTTGGCATACGACCCGATGGCTAGGGCTCGACCCTACGGGCCGCCCTCGTTCAGCCAAATCGCGTTTCCATCTGGGTCAGCAATCATGGCGAACGTGCCCCACTCCTTCTTCGTAACCGGAGTTGTAAACTTGACCCCCTTCCTCTCAAGCGCTGCCGCCGTCTTCTCCACGTTCTCGCAGTAGAGACTTATTCCCGTGTTCCCGGGCTCCAACTTGCCCTCGCAGAGGTGGAACTTTGCGTTCGACCCCTTAGGCCAGACCGTAATCCAATGCCCTGAACCCTCGGTGGCGAACCCGAGTTTTTCTTCGTACCACCTCGCAGACTTCTTCGCATCAGTGACCATCAATGCTACGCTGAGACTCTTCGAAAGCATACCCAGTCCCTCGACACACTTCCTTTTCCGTGTTTCTGTTCGGCGTCACACGACGTCCCTGGCGTCCCGCTTCTCATGCGGCAGAGGCCTTATGTGACCGCTCCTTCCTGCCGCTTTCGAGTTTCCTCAGAGTAATCTCGTTTTCTGTAACGATCAGCAGTATCTGGTCTTTCCTCTTCCATCCGAAGCCCTCGACAACGGGGTTCGGAATCGTTATCCTGAGGCTGTTCCCGGTCTTCCCAAGAGTGACCCGGAATATGACGGGCACGGACAAACTCCAGTTCTAACGCTAATTTAACCTTAGTTTAGTGAACAGAACGCAAAGTACAGGTCAAGTTATGCAATCCATAGCCGATATCAAGGAACGTTAGCACGTAGGTTCTAACATGGCTTCGCTCGCTGAGTTGCATCATTTGCCAAGGAAATTCCGATGGGAAGACTTGGGGTTCGAACTTGACAACATCGAGGAGGATCTGGGTGACGAGTGGTCCGGATAACCGCGACGGTTTTCAGAGGGCCTTGGACGACCTCGTTGACGACGCGGTGACGCTCTTAGAGGGCCGTCTAGTCCACGTGGTTGACGAGCGAGCAGGCGCGGAGACACGAACCTACGACGACGAGATGATTGAATCATCAACCCACATCACATTCATAATGCATGTCCCTGGCTACAGAAGCAGTCAGCTGAAAGTGTCGCTTCTCGGAGGTGACTTGGTTGTAACCGCCCCCGATTTCACGGTGCGCAGGCCGCTTCACGCCTCAGTCGACGGGTCGAGCCTGACGAGCACCTACGTCAATGGTGTTCTGAGCGCCCAACTTCAGAAGACATACTGAAGACGAACCGTTCTCGTCTTCTCTCCTCAGAGGGATTTATTTACCACCGGCCCCAATTCGTGAAGAGTGAGTCAGTCCGGCAACAGGAGGGTTCTCGCCCACGCCGAAGGTTTCGACATGATCTTCGAGATGGTGAAGACGGCGGCAGAAATGAGCCTAGGCATGCACAGGGCAGGCCTTACATTGGTCCTAGGAGACATCCCCAATAACGTCGGGGCATATCACCAAATGGGATCGAACACCATCGTGATGAACCGTAACCTCCTCAGGATAGTCCAGAAGCTATCGAAGTCGAAAGCAAGGGTAAACTCGTACGTCTTCATGATCTTGCTTCACGAGTACCTGCACGCGCTGGGATTCGAAAGCGACAA
>JBEKJV010000037.1:0-12005 GCA_050011055.1 Nitrososphaerales archaeon
TGATTCCTGTTCAAAACGCACGAGAAACCGGAGCGAAAGGGAGGCAGTCCTCGCAAGAGGAGGATTTGGTGTTCATGTCCATGAGTTTCGGCTTCATCAACCTTTTATCTGGAGTTGGTCTGTTTTCACCCAGCGGGTGTGTGGGGGGTGCCAATCCTAACCTCCCCGTCGGCGTCGATGGGAAGGTGACCGCACGCCCACTTCAGTCCTTCCAAGCCTCATCTTAGCGCACAGCTGGCTGCGTGAGCCAAAAGACAGAACCCCGTCAGAGGTAGCGTGCGCTCACCCGCTTGAATAGGAATTCATCGACCCAATGCGTGTGATGCGAAGGGTGGGCGCACCTCAACGTCACTGACGGGAATTGTATTTAGCGACAAAAGGAGAGCGAGAATCAAGATAGATGACGAGAACGAGTGGCTAACTCTAATCCAAAACGCGGGCCGACATGAAGGCGTAAGTAAGCGAGCAAGTCCTCTCAATGTGTCAGATGAACCGTAGAACTACGGCCATCGTCGCAATCGCCCTGTTCTGTCTAGCAGTATTCATAATGCTCGTCCCCGTAGTCTCCACTGCTCTTCCGTGTCAAACTCTCTCACTCAGCTCTTGCCATCCGCAACCCCAGTACGAGTCGATGTCATTCTACTTTTTCGGTGTAGGGGGTTTCTACTTCCCGTGCTGGGGTTATCACGTAATCGACCCAGGGAAAGGATCGTGGGAGTTCTCATGCGCAATTCCAACCACTGCGACAAACTCCACTACTTCCGAGACTACGACAACCTCCATCGTTACGATTACTTCTATCTTTCAATTCCACTGACGGGTTCGCAATCAACGCACTAGAACCACGTAAGCCGACGTCTGACACCCTGAACCAGATGTCGCTAAGTCAACTGAACCACCAAGTGTATATAATCTAAGAGCTGTTCCAACCACGTTGACTGCGACTCCAGCAGTAACAACCACTCCAAAGCAATCCCGCATACTCAGAAACCTCGGGATCATCGTCCTCATAGTCCTGATGATACTGTACTTCTTCATACACCCAACTATCGCAGCCATCAGATGATTGCCAGTTAACAAGGCGAAAGACCCGACGCGCGCTATCTCAAGGGCAACACGTACACGTACTTCAGAGAAGCTTCGGACTTATTCTTGACATTATGAATTGTATGCGCTGGGATGAGCACGACGCTAGGAGCTTCAACCGTTTCAGCGCGTCCATTCGATATGACCTCAGCCTTTCCCTCGACAACTATGATCAGCTCTTCTCCGTCTTCGGTCGTGTGTTCTCCGACTTCTTTGTGTGGTTCCAATACCACATAACCTGAGTGGATTTGGTGACTGTCGGAACGAGAGACAAGCGTTCCTGGTTTCTCGAGTCGTTTGACCAGCGGAGCCATGTCGCAGGGTCTCGCTTGTCACGGTAATAACACTCAACCAGACCCGGGCAGTTGTCACACAAGATGCACTTGAATGCCACGGAGAACCATCGCCCGAATCCGAACAGAAGCCGGAATCACCCAATAGCCTGGCAGAACCGCAAACAGGGCCTTGGCCCCACCATGTCTAATGGCTAGTCAGTGCTCGTCAACCCCGAAAATGATAACCGATATCGACAAATCAGAAGCTTGCAATAATCATCAAACACCTACCAAGGGCAACGCAGTTGCCCATTATCGAGGATCAGCTACCTCGTCTCGAGCGGCTCGGCTTTAGGAGCCTCCCTTCGGTGTCGATTTCGCCCATCCTAATGCGGGTCGATGAAATGGGTCTGTCGTCGCCCGCAAGAACGTAGTCCACGACTTCCACCTTGAGAGGAGGGTACCCCTTTGTCGCCCTGAGCGCGTTCGCTATCGGGACCCTGGCCGCGGTTTCTCTGCTGACGACTATTGCCTCGACTTCAGGCGAGACAATCCCTGGGCCGAAGTAGTCGTCGAGCTTTGCAATGACGTGCCTCTTTCCTGGGAACCTTGAACGAAGGAAGAACTCGAGAATCTCAACTCTTTCCAAGTACGATTGGTCTGGCGACTTTCCCTCCCTTGAGGCGAAGGCGTCTGAGGTGACACCGATTACGACGGCATCGCCAAGTGAGAAACTCCTCGTGAGGAGAGCCACATGCCCTTTGTGAAGGTGGTCGAAGGTTCCTCCAGTGGCCACAGCGCTGTATTTCATCGAGTAGACCCCGGGACTGGAATCAGTTGAAATACCTCATGCTTGTCGGTCAGACGAACGCAATAAAGGATTTGTGAAATGAACCGATGTTAGTAGCAGAACAATACAAGAAGTCTGGGAGAATCACAAATGAGGTCAGGGCGCTCGTGAAGACGCGTGTCCGACCAGGAATGGGATACCTTGAGACCTGCCTGTTCGTAGAGAAGGAAATCGAGGCGCGAGGCGGGAGCCCGGCATTCCCGACAGGGATCGGCGTCGGTCGGGTTACTGCGCACTACGCTCCTCAAGACGACGACAAGTCTGTCTTCCAAGAGAGCGATTTAATCAAAGTCGATTTCGGGGTGCATGTAGACGGATACATCACAGACACTGCCGTCAGTGTGACGTTCAACCCGGACCACCGCCTGCTCCTCGAAGCTACTGAGAGGGCACTAGGTGCGGCAATCGAGATGGCCAAGAGAGAGGTGAGGACGGGAGAGATTGGCAGGGAGATTTACCGGGAAGCATCTCGCTTTGGGTTCAGGACCATCGAGAACCTTACGGGTCACACGCTGGACAGGTACCTGGTCCACGCGGGGAAGAGCATTCCCAACCTCTACGTTCCAGGAATGCAGTCGCTGAAGAGAGGAGACGTTTTCGCGATCGAGCCGTTCGTCACACTAGCCTCCGCGGCAGGCTACGTAGTTGATTCGCCCTCCCAGACGATCTTCTCCCTAGCGGTGAGAAAGAGGACAGGGGTCGCGGAACTGGACAGGTTCGCGGAGATGGTCTGGGAGGAACGCAAGACCCTTCCCTTCACTCCACGCTGGTACGCCGACGAGTTCGGCAGGGACAAGGTCGGAGGAATCCTGGGACGACTGATGGAAAGACGCATTGTCAGGTCGTACCCCACTCTAGTTGAGGCATCGGGGAACCCCGTGGCACAGTTCGAGCAGACTATGGCGCTCGACGAGGGCGGACTCGTCGTCCTAACCTGAAGGCTTCGAGCTCTCTGCGTAGACGAGGCTGATCCGAGTCTGATTTCCGCACTTCGTGCACTTCGAGCCGTCCTTTGTGATATAGTCCCCCACCACGAAGGCCCTCTTCGTCTTTTGGCCGCAGACGGGGCATCCCTCTATAGAGTAGACCAGAAGCTTGGACTTCTTGTCGGTTGCCGGCACTGAGCTCATCATTGAGCTACCCCCAGAGTGTTACCGATACCTACGACAATGACGTCGTCCCCTTCCTTCGTCTTCTCCTCTATCACTCTTTGCAGAGTTTGGACCACCTTCTCAGAGGCCTCCGCGATCTCCTTTCGCATCACGGTGATTGCCTCAAGGATGCTCTCCTTCACGAGGATTGCATACAATGGGACCTTGTTCTTGGTCGCGACCTCCTCTATCTGGAACTTTTCTACCCCTATCCCGCCGATGGCGGCGCCCACGCCTTCCGCTATCTCCCCGGTCTTCTCGCCCTCGAGCTTGAGAGCCGCATCGATCATTATGATCGCACTCGGCTTGACACCCATCTCTTCAATCACTTTCTTGATTGCGACGCCCGGCTGACCGACGTACGCCATCGGACCGTCGGCCTTCACGACGTACAGCTTCCTTCCCTTGTACTCTGATATTGCCATGACGGTATCTTTCGCAATCGCACGCTTTTCCTTGCCCACCATGAAATTGGAGACCGACACGCAACCTATCCCATCGCCCACCGGCTGACCTACCTTGAATGAATCGACCGCGTTGAGCAGTGCGTCAGACTCCTGGATTATCATCGGCATCAGCATCTGCAACTGAATCAGGGTGAAGTACGAGTTGGTCTTCTTCCCCAAGATGTAGTAGTGCCTCACGATCTTGTGAATCTGGTTGAGTGCGGTGGCAACCTCGAGCAAGTTCTCCGATATCGAGACCGTGACGGGGTTGTTCTGAGAGACGAGCGAAGTGACTTCGGCTCTGACCCTGTCGTTGTTGGTCGTCACTATGTGGTCGATCTTGTTCATTATGCCCTGCGGGTCTGTGTTGACAGGCATTATGGTGACGTAGTCGAGGAACTGGTCGACCCTCTGAGCGGAGTCGCCGGATGCTTTGCCCACGTTGACGAGGTAGTCGATCGCCTCTTTCCTTGAC
This sequence comes from Nitrososphaerales archaeon, assembly GCA_050011055.1. Classification (GTDB taxonomy): domain Archaea; phylum Thermoproteota; class Nitrososphaeria; order Nitrososphaerales; family Gagatemarchaeaceae; genus UBA183. The sequence goes on from JBEKJV010000037.1 coordinate 4,284, forward strand.
TTTTCCTTCATCACCTTCAACTTGCTCAGGCCTCTTCCAATGTCGCTGAGTGCGAAGTAGACCTGAATTCTGGTTCCGAAGGCGAACTGGAACACGAAGAGCCCCATGAAGAATATCATGTACAAGATGTAACCTGTGTCCGCACCCGACACCTGAAGAGCCACGCTGGGGAACAGAGACAAATGGAATCCGAAAAATCGGCACCCGTCGCTCGGACTTAAACATTCCTACCAGAAAACCTGAGAAATGAGAGAGGAGGAGGCTTTGATTGGTTGCCGGCATCACCCCTTCCCGAGTCCTCTCGGAACTCAGTAACACGGTGACGACGCGTGGTTTTACTTCCAGGGTCGGAACGAGTCTGGGTAGGACCCACACGCTATGGCCGGCTGAGTGGGGAGGCCCAGTCACGGTAGATTAACGTTTCTAGCACTCCGAGAGTTTTATACGGTCAGCAGGGCGTCTGAGCGCCGTGCAGAAGAAGCTCCTCAACATACTCGCGTGCCCGATAGACAAGCACTATCCGCTCGAGCTGCTTGAATTCAACGTAAACGGAGATGTAATCCTCGACGGCGTCCTGCTTTGCTCGGAGTGCGGCCGTTACTATCCCATAATCGAGGAGATTCCGGTGATGCTTCCTGACCACCTCAGAAGCAAGAAGGACGATCTCGCCTTTCTAGAGAAGTGGGGCGGCCGCCTCCCGGAGAAGGTCGTCCATGGCGGGAAGCCGTGGAGCCTGTAGTCAGCGCAGCCTGTAGAAGAGACCTCAAATTCGGGAAACCTGATATAAGAACGGTCTCGGGGGCGAACCTACGAGGGATAGTTATTGCCAAGAAATGTTCTGATAATGGGTGCGGCCGGAAGAGACTTCCACAACTTCAACGTGTTCTTCCGCAACAACCCCGACTTCAGGGTGGTGGCATTCACCGCGACCCAGATTCCGTACATTTCGAACAGAACCTATCCTGCTTCTCTCGCTGGCAGGCTGTACCCCAAAGGAATTCCAATCCGGCCCGAGGACGAGCTCAGGGACCTGATTGTGTCGGATAAGGTTACCGACGTCTACTTCTCGTATAGCGACGTTTCGAACCAATATGTGATGGACAAGGCATCAATCGTCCAGTCGAAGGGCGCAAGCTACCACTTGCTTGGACCGGCCGACACCATGATCAGGTCGAAGAAGCCGGTGGTCGCCGTTGTGGCGACGAGGACCGGTGCGGGCAAGAGCACCATCAGCCGTAGAGTGGCCAGTCTGTTGCTGGAGAGGGGACTGAAACCGGTCGTGATTAGGCACCCGATGCCCTACGGGGACCTCTCGATTGCGGTGCAGAGGTTCGCCACGCACGGAGACTTGGACAGGTTCCACGCGACGATTGAGGAGAGGGAGGAGTATGAGGGACACATCGACAAGGGCCTCGTGGTCTACGCTGGTGTCGACTACCAGGCGATTCTGAACGAGGCAGAGAAAGAGGGAGATGTGATCCTGTGGGACGGTGGGAACAACGATTTCAGCTTCTACACGCCGGACTTGAACATAGTTGTCGCTGACCCGGTCAGGGTCGGGGACGAATCAGTGTACTATCCTGGCGAAACCAACGTGAGGATGGCGGATGTCATCGTCATCAACAAGGTGAACATAGTTGCCAAGAAGGCGGTCGACCAGCTGATTCAGAACTGTCGAGCGCTCAATCCCAGAGCGAAGATTGTGAAGACGAAGTCCGAGGCAGTACTAGACAAGCCGGAGCTAGTCAGGAGGAAGAGGGTTCTTGCTGTAGAGGACGGACCATCGGTCACCCACGGGGGGTTGTCCATTGGCGCCGGAGCTGTCGCCGCGAAGGCCGTCGGGGCAACGCTGGTCGACCCCAGGAGCAAGGCGGTGGGCTCGATAAAGAGCGCGTTTCAGAGGTTCCCGAAGCTCGGGAAGGTGCTGCCTGCCCTTGGCTACAGCGAAGGGCAGCTCAAGGAGCTGGAACAGAGCATCAACGCGGTCGAATGCGACGCGGTGGTCCTCGGAACGCCCTCGGACCTGACAAGGATGATAGAGATCAGGAAGCCTGTGGCTCGCGTCGTCTACGAAGCCCTCGAGGTCGGGAAGCCCTCGCTCGACGAATTCCTTGACCTGAAGAAGCTGAAGGGCCGACAGTAAAGAAACCATAAAACCACGACGCGGCGCCCTCGCAGAACGTGTGGGGACGTAGCCCAGCTAGATGGAGACACCGGACGGGACTTCATCCTGGAAAGGGAGGGCGACAGGCTCCAGTGCAAAGGATCAATCGGCTGACACGGCAACGTGGATGATAGAGCCTTGGAGCGGCCTAAGATACCTGTAGACCGCCGGTTCAAATCCGGCCGTCCCCACACCTTTCTATGGTAATGGACAACCTTATTCCCATGTTTTGAGAATGACAGAAAGTTCTCGTTCTAGGCATCTCTCAATCTGATTACGTGCGCTTGCGCCAAGTGCCTCATGGAGAGGACCTCGACAGACGCGCCGACAATCGGGAATTGTAATACAGGATGCTGTCTCTGGAGAGAGGATGCTATCTCCAGAAGCTTCTATGCGCCTTTTGGAGCTTCAAGTCTGGAACTTTCGGGATACAAACATGAGCCCGACTCCGAGTGCAAGCGCACCAAGAGAATACTCCATGAATTCATAGAATACGCTGGCTCCAGGACTACCATACTGGGTCATATTGAAGAAAATGGCTACTCCAGCGCCTGCAGCAAGCACGAGTCCTATCCAATTAACAACGCTCCAGATCCAAGCCACGCTTCCATCCCTCCTCCGTTCATGTCAATAAGTATTGTTACGAAGAGAGGAGGAGAGACGGAGCGTAACCTAGCAGGGTGAGGAACAAGGCCACGATGAGGACAAACCAGTTGCTCAGGACGGCTACGCCCCCCAGCGACCAAGAAGCGAAGTTGGTGACGTGAACGGGCATCTCAGACGGGTCGGAGACTAGGAGCAGGACTTGCAAGGTGATAATCGCAGGGAGGGTGAACCTCCTCAGTGCCCAGGCGAAAGCAGAAGGCAGCCCCTTCTCGAGATGATAGATCATGAACCCGAGAGTTGCGACGGTGGCGGCAAGAACAGCCATGCTGCCGAGGGCGGAGCCTTGGGGTTGGAGAGCATAAAAGTGGAAGTAGGACAACGCCGTGCTTGCAGAGTCGTGCAGAGATGGGAAGTACTTCTGAGCGTAGCTCACATCTATGCCGACCATCACCAAGAATGCCACTGCTCCCGCCAGAGAGATGGAGAAAGCCAGACGTCTCATAGGTTTCGAGAGAGTCACTGGATGGGAAAGAGACAATGCGGCCCTCTTCATTGGATATAGCAACAGCAACATCGCGACGACTGCCAAGCCTTCCGATGTCTCGGCGTAAGACCGATAGAGCCAGAAGGGGAATTGCGCTGCTGCAATCTGCGCCTTGGATTGGGCCAGCACGTACTGGCAGGAGGCGGCGGTCATCTCGATGGTGCACGTGGCAGGACTCGGCAGGGACTTCACCGGAGAATAGAACGCCAGGAGGCTGAACGCCAGCGAGGCCGCGAAGAATAGCACCACGGCGACCAGCCGCCTCGACCTCCCACACTTCGGGAGTGGCAATCGCTTCACGCTGCTGTCATAGTGAACGTCTCAGTTAAAGAAACGGGAGACTTCTGCCTCGGTCAAGGTGGGTCGTGGAGTCTTAAGTAAGTACGAGTCTCTTGCTGAGGGCTGATGAGGAAGGCCGTCGCCCTCGCTCTCGTCCTGTTCAGCGCTTCCGCGGTCGCGGCGTGGATTGCCTTCAACTCTCCGTGGTATCTTGGGACATACCCTGCCTATCTCTCCTATTCGCAGGGCCTGGGCTTGCAGTCGCAGTATCAGGCAGAATTGGCATTGGCGGCGGGACTTGCAATGACCGCGTTCCTGCTACTGTTCTTGCCGTGGTTCGTCAGGACAGCGAAACCTGATCCCGAAGCAATCGCCATCGTTTTGGTGATTCTCTCGATGGTCGTCATGTTCTGCATCGTACTAGTTCTTCTGCCCCCACCCGAACATCTGACTACTTGGGCTCCTAATGGTACTAAGCACATCACTGCTGATGCGATAGGTGTCCACGGATGGACCTGAGCTATGTGCAGGTTGTCGAAGTCATGGAGGGGGCGGTCGTCGGCCTCATTCTCTATTGTCTGGTTTCGATGGCAAAGGCACCGGAGTTCCTGAAGAGAGGAGTCGTCGCGCCCAGACCTATCCAGTACGCCCTAGCGTCGGCTGGCGCGGTAGGCTTCGGCGTCTTCTGGTACGCATTGCTCTTCGACCTCCTCTATGCTGAAAGTAGGATCTCGCAGTACATTCTTCTCTTCCACGCGATTCCCAGCACGAACTACAGTGCGGTGTGCGGACTCGTGCTCTGCTGCCTCTGCGTCGGCGTCTTCAGGGCAAGGAGAGGAATCTCCGAGGGGCTGAGATTCAGCGTGATGTTTGGCGCTCTCGTGGTCTTCGCCATGCAGTTGCTCCTCCTCGTCTTCGACTCCAAGGAGATGTATCTCCACGTCACCTACTTCGCCGCATGGTCGTGGGGAGGGGTGGACTTGCTCAGCAACTGGTTCGTCCTGATTGTTTCGGCATCCTTCCTCGCGATACTCGTGTCAGCAGACAAGGGGAACGGCGGCCCGATGGTAGAGAGGTCGCCTGAATGACCTACAGCCTGCCCAGCCGAGTCAGAACTGAAGGATACTACTGATGAGACGGCGGAACTCGCTTCAAGGTCTAAATAAGATGGTTCTCGTTAACCCCGGCATGAAGGACAAGGAATCTCCGAGGGTCCCGCTTGCTGTTCTGCTTCTCTTTACCGTTCTGGGTTCTACGCTTGCTTTCTCGCCTCCGCCTGTCTTCGCAAGCACTGTCCACTTGTCACCTGCATGCGGCTCCACGATTACCGAACCGTCGGGAACGACCGTGATTCTGACGGGTAGCATCGGCCCTTGCCCGGGGGACGGGCTCTTGATAGTGGGAGCCAGCAGCATAACCCTCAACTGCGCCGGGAACACGATAACCGGCTCAGGCTCAGACGTTGGGATCAATCTCACTGGGACAACGGGAGTGACGGTCAAGAACTGTCACGTTACTGGATTTGCGTATGGCTTCTACCTCTTTGGCTCTTCGGGGAACAAACTTATCGGGAACACGGCGAACAGCAATAGCTTCATTGGCTTCTATCTTTACTACTCGTCCAACAGCAACACCCTCAGCGGGAATACTGCGAACAAGGGCGACTGGGGGTTCGTCCTCGAAACCAACTGCGACAACAACAAACTAAGTGGGAATACGGCGAACCAGAACTCACAGGATGGCTTCGACGTCTTCCTCTCGTCTAACACCAACACCCTCAGAGGGAATACCGCCGACAGCGATGGCACCGTCGGCTTCTATCTCTACAATTCCTCCAGCAACACAGTCGGCAAGAACACGGCGAACTTTGACGGCTGGGGCATCATCCTCGACACCACTTCCAACAACAACATACTCAGCGGGAATACTGCGAACAAGAACTTACAGGACGGCTTCGAACTCTACAATTCTTCCAGCAACACTCTCAAAGGAAACACAATGAACTTTAACGCCAACAATGGCTTCTGGATTTCTGGTTCTTCCACCAACCTTCTTAGCGGGAACAGGGCCGACGGCAACGACTATGGCTTCTGGCTTACCAGCTCTTCCGGCAACACTCTGAGCAAGAATACGGCGAACAGCAATTATGCTGGTTTCGGCATCTACTATTCTAGCAGCAACACAGTCTCCAAGAACACTGCGAACGGCAACGACTACGGCTTCTGGCTTGTCAGTTCTTCCAGCAACACTCTGAGCAAGAATACGGCGGACTTGAACGATTATGGCATCTCCCTTGCTGGCTCTTCCGACAGCAACACCCTCAGCGGGAATACTGCGAACTACAACAACCATGTCGGTTTCAACCTTTCCAGCTCCTCCAGCAACACTCTGAGCGGGAACAAGGCGAACTACAACAGACAGGGTTTCTTGGTTGATCAGTTCTCCAGCAACACCTTCACTGGGAACACAGCGAATAGCAACAAGGACTATGGCTTCTGGCTTACCAGCTCTTCCGGCAACACTCTGAGCAAGAATACGGCGAACTACAACTATCGTGGCTTCATCCTCACCGACTCTTCCGGCAACACTCTGAGCGGGAACAAGGCGAGCCACAACGTTGAGAATGGTTTCTCCCTTAACGCCGGCTCCAGCAGCAACACTCTCACCAAGAACGCGGCGAGTGCGAACGAGTACTATGGCTACCGTGATGACTCCACGGGCTCCGGCACGCAGGGGACAGCGAACGCCTACACGAGCAACACCTGTAGTGGCAATGGCTTTGGCGGGTCGAGCCCAAGCGGGCTTGGCTCTCCGCAGCTCTAGGCCAGTCGGGGAAGCATAGACGCTGTTCTAACGCAGTCCATTACCATACTTTTCTATGTGTTCAAATCCGGCCGTCCCCGCGCCCGTCCTTGAAACACGGGCCCGCTGTATTGCTTTACTGAAGGGATGGGACTCCGTATACCCCGTCATACCCGGGCGTGAACTTCAACCGGTTCTCCCTGACCGCAACGATGGCCTGAGCGACCACTTGCTTTGAATGGCGGAGGAGATCCTCAAGAGACACGTCCAGGAGAACTGCGAGCTCGCTCCCGAACGCCCTGATAAGGCGGTCTTGCTGTTCCAACACAGCCTTTGCATAGAGACGGTTTACTCCTGTGGCGAATGATATCACCTCGTAGAGCGGCAGCAAGCTCCTGAACGGGATGACGTCATTTGGTGTGAAGCCTTCGGGACGGTCCGCGAGCTCCTCCACCCTTTGTAAGACGCCCACGGTCAGCCTCTTTCCGCATTTCGGGCACTTGTTGCCCATCCGCAGTGCCTCTCTTGGAGGGAGCGAGACCCCACATTTCTTGTGCCCGGTGAAATGATACTTGCCGTACGCCGGGTCGACCTCGATGGTCTGGAGGAATCGGCTCCTGTCCTTCAACCTGATCGCATCAAAGACAGCGCGATAGCTCAGCTTCTCAAACTCGAAGACGTTAGCTTCTCTTCCCAGGCGCCAGGGGTTGGGGGAGTGCGCGTCAGAGTTCGAAACCAAACCCACCTTGTCGAGTGACGAGAGCCGCCAGTTCATCTGAGGATCTGAGGACAGCCCGGTCTCGATGGCGAAGATCTTTGTCGCCTGGTCTTGATAGCATTCCTTGAGGGAATCGAACCCTGACCTGCTCCCGAAGACACCGAACCATGGGGTCCAGCAGTGTGCTGGAATCACGACAACACCACTGGACACTGAAGTGACAAGCTCCACGAGCTCAGCCGAATCAATCCCCTTCAGGACCGGCCTGCCGTCGGAGCTCAAGTTTCCGACCTTTGAGAGAACCTCATTGATCTGAGCCACGACCTCAAGTTCAGGGGAGTAGATCAGGTGATGGACCTTTCGCGTCTTCCCCTCCTGCTCGTAGACAGTACTGACCTCCCCTGCTAACATCCAAGTCATTCCTTTGTAGGAGTACAGCCCTGTGCTCGGGATAGGCTCCAGTTTCTCCCTCAGCTCAGCGAACCACTTGGGATGCGTGAAGTCTCCAGTCCCCAGAAGGTTGAGGCCCTTGGCCTTGGCCCCTTCCGCCATGTGTTCCAGGTCCATTTCCTTGCTCGTCGCCAAGGCGTACTTCGAGTGCAGCTGAAG
>JBEKJV010000038.1:0-14154 GCA_050011055.1 Nitrososphaerales archaeon
GTAGCTGTAGTCGGTGTAGTCCTCCTTCAGCCCCATGGCGTGCGGGTGCCTGAGGATTATCCTTTCGTTGGTGAAGGCAACCGAGTCGACGTTGATTGTCGGGTGGTAGATCCTCTCCTTGACGTAGTGCTGGATCTGCTCGTTCTGCCCCAGAATCTTCTTCAGGTCGTCGGGTGGTGACTTCATGCTAACTCGGCCAGATATGACCGACACCCATTCTTATGAGTTTATCGGCAAACACAGGGCCTGAACCCAACTTCGAGCCTCCTCCGAATGACAGGAACCTCTTCTGTGGTCCCCAATACCGACCGGAGCCGCAGCCAAAGAGCTCGGAACCTCTTCTGTGGTCCCCAATACCGACCGGAGCCGCAGCCAAAGAGCTCGGATTACTCAACCGCACTTGAAAGTATAACCGCTACCGACTGGCACGGAGCCTGATACGCCGCCTCCAAGCGAGCCTGTCACGTGAGTGCCATAGAACGAACCACACTGAAACACTAGGAACGTAAGCGACGCGTTCGTGGTGACCGACACATTCACACCGAAGAGAGAAGCAGACGCCGTCGTGTCGGGGAAGATAGGAACAAAGAAGGCAAACAGGAATAGCACGACCACAACGATGCCGACCTTTGTGCCTGCATTCAAACTGCCACCTACGCCATCTCTCAATGATTTATGGTTATCTCAGCTATAGAAAGTTGACAGCCCTAAGAAGTCAGTGGAGATGCCGAGAACTTGACTGAACCTTTACCGGCAAATCATATATAATCTTGCCCTGCACCAGCAACCATGTCAAACTCGAATAGGTCCGGGGTGGACCTGTTCTGGACCGTGGCCATAATCCTCGTAGTTCTCTGGCTATTCGGATTCATCACCGGGTTCGGCGGAGCGTTGATCCATCTATTGATAGTCATCGCTGTCATCGTGATAGTGTACAGACTTCTCACAGGGAGAAATGTAGTTACGGGCAAGTGACCGCACCCCAAGAATCGCCTTTTGTCGGATCATGCCAGGTTACCTTGGGCAAATCCCTCTGCGAGAAAGGGGCTTACGGCCAACGAGATTCTGTCCAGAATAGGTCACTGGATATCTTCATGGAATAACTGAGGGAATTCCTAACCTAGTAATGACAGGCACGCGCGCGCGCATAGAGGCTGAATGATTGTCAGAGTCGTGCCAAGATAAGAATAAAAATAACGTGACCCAACCTGGCCATCATGGCACAGAAATACAAGTGCAACAACTGCAAATTGGTTGTGGAAGTGACCTCCGGAGTTCCTGACAGAAGAGAAGGCGGATCCTGCACTAAGGACGCTGTGGGCCAACACAACTGGACCAAGGCCTAGATCTGCCAAGACTGCCCTTTCCGAACCCATTTGGGAGGGGTCATCGAAGGTGACAGCGACTGATGCCCGTCTGAGCTGTCCGGCTGAAGGTTCTGCGACGTACAGTTTCCCGCTAAGAGCTTGGATGATTTTCATAACCCATTTGGGAGCGGACCCCATCGGGCGCGTGCGCTGCTATTGCATGAAAGGAGTATGCACGACAGACGCATCTGCGAGAACCAACGGCATCGTGCACGTCAGACGCTCAATATCGGAGAACCAAATGGACCTGTTAAATAGTGAGGGGCGTCCCCGTTGACCACGAACGACCACGGAATTCAAGAAGGTATTGGTCGCATACGACGGGTCCGAGGACTCCAACAAGGCTGTGGAGGCGGCATGCGCTGCCTCAAAAGGCAACGCCTCCGTCACTCTGCTGCACGTGTATGGCATACCTATAATGGCGTACGCTGGTCAGGCGGGCATACCGCAATCCAACGCCGAGACCCTCAACGAAGTGGTAAAGCAGGCTGCCGAGGCGGTGGTCAAAAAGGGGCTCGGACTCGCCGCGAGGAAGGGCGTCAAAGCAAAAGGAGAGGTCATTGAAAGCACCTCCAACGTGGAAACCATCGTCACCTACGCCTCCTCCAAGAAGTTCGACCTGATCGTCATCGGCACCAGGGGAAACACGGGCTTCAAGCGACTCCTTGTGGGGAGCGTCTCGAGCGGCGTAGTGAATCATGCGCATTGCCCGGTGTTGGTGGTTAGGTAGGCGATTTCGGTCGAGGACGTCATACGACCAAGATCCGCACGATAGCAGCAGACAAGACCATCCCGACCCCGAGCTCCTTCCCTATCTCTGAGACGTTCTTCTCCTTCTTCTTGTAGTTCATCACTGACGTTCTGGCGATGACCTGCAATCCCTGAAGCCCAGACATGGCCGTGATCAGCTCCTCTGTCACACCGTCGGCGAAGTATTCGTCGTCGGGGTTGGAACTCATGTTGGTGAAGGGAAGCACCGCGATTCTCTTCTTGTCCAATTGGGTCGGTGGAATGACCTTCCCTTCATCCCAGGGCATCACCATCTTGTAGATCTCTAACGGCGTCGCTGACGGAGACTGCGCGACCACCGAGTCGCAGATGAGGCTCTGGTTCTCGCTTCCGCTTCGGAGTGAGCAACCTCCACTCGGGGTCCTGGTAGGGTACACCGTACTCTTCGTATCCCAACACGTCGTCGTAAGAAGACCGAAAAGGGATTTTTCCCGATCACATCGCCATTGCCTTTTCGCCTGGGAAAATCGTGGCAAGGAGGCCGGAATAGGGAGCGTTCCCACACTTGTCGCATTTTGGCTGCAGCGCATCCTCGTTCGCGCTCCCCATGCAGCCATCTTGATGTTCCCTCTATAGTCTAGGGGCAGAATCATCCAGCCGGGACATTTGTATCCCCAGTTGCCGCGCAAAAGTTCGAGTTGCTCTTTCGGATTCACGACAAAGTACTCATTCTCCTTGCTGGCATATTCAAGGATACTGTCGATGAGTTTGTTTCTTTCCTCCCCGAACGGCAACCACAGGGGATCGTCATCGACAAACGGGGTATGGAACTGAATGCTGATCCTCCCCGCGATATCATCCCATTCGCGAATAACGTCCGTCGCTGTCATGTAATTCAGAGTGTTCAGAGTTAAGTTAATGTTGACTCTTCCACCTGCATCGACAAGATTCTTCACATTTTCCTTTATTCGCCCGTAGGTTTTTGGACCGCGGATGCGATTGTGAGTCTCTTCGGTCCCATCGATTGACACGAAGTAAAGTCCGTTGATTGCAATCAATGGGAACATGCCGTTTGTAACTACGCTCATTCTGTTCCTCATTTCCTCTGAGAAGACTTGAACGACATCCTTTCTCAACATTGGCTCCCCACCGACGACTGAAACGTTCGCGATCTTCAACTTCTTGAAGGAGTTTTGAATTACGATTCTCCACTGTTCAGGAGTCAACTCCCCAGTCGTCGCTTCTCTGTTGGTCCACCAGTAACAATGCACGCACTTTAGATTGCAGGCGTTGATTATATCAGCGGATCCGAAGAGCGGAGCTTTCGTTCCTTTTCTCGCTTGCCTCCACCAGTGAAAGAGGTCGCGACCTCGGTTGTCCTTCGTGAAGCTGAGTATGGATCTAACGTAATCCGCGGGCGTGGGGTTGGCATCGAGCCCGGGGAGCATCCTCAAATAATGTGGCAGATCGATGACGTCACGATAAGCCGCACGGGGCTTTTTCTCAAACGACTTTGTTTTCAAGTCAACGAAAGTTTGGTTTTGTTTGAGCCGCCCGGCAGAAACTCTTTCAACGAACCTGTCTCTGAACTCTTCCTCAGACCAATCAAAATACTCTCGCTGGAATTGTTCGGGAAGTTGCGACGTCACAACCAACCCTGGCTTTTCCGGAAGCGTATGTATTTCTTTCCACGGTTTTGTGCGACCGCCAAGACGAGCGCACTTTTGAAAAGCTTGCAGAAAAGTCCTAGGTCATCCTATCGGAAAAAACCACTTTCTGCTCGGGGCCCCAATGTGGACCGGCCAGTGGACAAGTTGGCTGACACGACGCCGGTCCCTTTCATGATGTTGCTTCAACGAATCGGAAAATGAATGGGCCTACTTCTCTTTCTTCAGTGCTGACGAGGCCCATTGCCTCTGCTTGCAACCCTTCTCTTCGCTTTCTGCTTGCCGACTTCTTTGCCTATCGCCTTTATCATTCCTGGGACATCTGGAGTGGCATCATCCATCGCGTTCTGGCGACCTTCTGCGCCTCTACGTCCTACTTTAGATCTCTTCTGACGTTCTATATCGGATACACTCATGCCAGTAATGACCAGGGCATGTGTATTGTCAACCTGTCGTTCCTTCACGATTGGTCTTGTTAGTAGCAATCCTCTGAAGCAGGAAAGAGTTCTTGTCGTGCCGATGGAACCGGAGTCTTTCCCGCTCCTGCCTCGTGTATCCATGTTCCGGAGTTTCCCTTCACAGAGCCCAAGAGCGAGCTCGAATGGCTCTCCAAGGCAGTGCGGAAAGTTCGTTCGTCTCTGAGCGCATTTGAGCCTGCATATGCATATCCACATCCTGCGCTTGACATTCTAACGCAGAGAGCGGCAAAATCGGGAAATCGTCTTTGTCGGGTCATCCATTACCATCCTTTTTGATATGTTCAAGTCTCACTGGCCCACATCGCATTTGCTGGTCGAATCGGCAACCACCCATGGAAGAATCCCGAACTGTTTCCGGGTCCTGTCCACCTTCTCCGCATCCACATCGAGGTCGCGTCAGCTCCCCCGGCCCTCTCTTTGCTCGGTATCAAAGGTCGCTAAGAAAGCTCCATATGATATTCGCGTATTCCTTATTAGCACCAAACCGCGCTTCCTCATTATGAGCGAGAATGAAATAAAGGGAAAGGGCAGACAGGTCAAAGGAAAGGTTCGTGAAGAAGTAGGTAAGTTGACGAACAACAAGACGGAGCAGGTCAAGGGCAAGATCGAACAGGCCCAAGGAAAAGCCAGAGAGAACCTAGGAAAAGCACAGAGAAGAGCCAGGAAAGGCTAGGCAGTCAGTCCTGGCTTTCGGCAGATCGTCGGACCGAGATAGTACAGCAAAGAGTCGGAAACCCAGATACCATCGATTAGTCTGAGAGAGAGAGCGCGCGTGTCTGTCCCTATCCGCTAGGTGGTTCACGTTCCTCTTGAGTTCTTCTAACCTGTCCCCATCCGCGTGATTACTTGCTGGGCTACGCCCCTAGATTTCATTGAACCACGGGTTCTAGATCTCGACAGGTGCGTTCGATTGCGGAGAGTGCTTGTGGGTTGTCCCGCACCGCCTAAGGTGTCTAGCGTATTTCTTACCACTGATCAACTTTCCGCACTTATGGCATATCGGCACGAAGCAGACGACCTGTCTGCTTGTAATAAGCGCTTCTCACGCATCACTCGTTCGGAAACCTGGCTACCAGCCGAACCTATACAATCGAGGCCGGGCTACCAACCATTCGGGGTCCCATTTCAAGGCGTACATATTCGGCCAGGGACTATCTTCAGTCAGGGGCTGAGGGCAGAGCTCCAGCCCTTGCATCTTCCGCCTCTCCGTGGTTTTCCTTCTTGCCTGGAAGCTGTCTCGGCAAGTCGCCCGCTTCGTCGGTTAGAGTCCTTTCTGACTTCGGGGCAGTGTTCGCCTGCCCAGAACGCTCCGTTCGGCTCAATGGGATTTAATCCCCTACCCATCTAAGCTAGAGGTATGCAGGTTCACGAGGAGCCTTCCTTTCGCCGGGGAGAAGCGGTCTTCACGATTGCAATTTTCGGTTTCATGGCTGTGATAGGGGCCGTCGCCCTCACCTCGCCAGGCAACAGGACGGATGCCTCGAACCCCAACGCGGTGCCAGAAGGACTTGGTTCATTCCAGAGCTACTCTCAGCTGCAGGAGTTCATGGCCGCGAACGCGAAGAGCGCCACGGTGTACAGCAGATACGGGTCCTGGTTAGGAGGTATCCCAATCTTCTTCGGAGGCGTGGTTCCCCTTACCTTTGGTGCCACTCTCAGTACGGTTGCCGCCCCCTCGGTCGTTGCCTTCACGAGCACAAACGTCCAAGTCCAAGGAGTCGACGAACCAGACCGGGTGAAGACAGATGGGACCAATCTGTTCGTGTCGACTACCGACACGGTCACGATTATGAGCGCCTACCCGGCAAGTTCGGCGTCAATCCTTTCCACCATCAAGCTCCCGGCCACTCAGGTAATCGGCCTAGAGATCGCGCAAGACCGCCTGATGGTCATCGACCAGCGATACTCCAACACGACGTACATCGACCTCCTTCTGTATGATACTTCGAACCTCGCTTCGCCAAGGCTGATGGCGAACATCAGCATAACAGGGACCTACGTTGCGGCGCGCCTCGCCCAGGGTTACTTCTATGCCGTCATCCAACAGCCATCCTACTCGTTTGACAGCAGCGGCAATGCCACCGGAGTGATGCCCAGGCTGGTCGAGAACGGCGTCACGATTACGGTCCCCCCCTCTTCGGTGTACTACACGCCAAACAAGTCACAGATCAGCTACTATACGATGGTCGTAAGCGTGGACATGTCCAGTGGGAAGGAGAAGGCGGTCTCGGTCCTCACCGGTCCGTCCTCCACGATCTACGTTTCGACATCCAACATCTACGTGGTCTACACCAACTACCAGGAGTGGTACGCGGACAACATCCCCGGGGACGTCTATACCGGCGGCATCATCACGTCGGCGAGCCTCCAGCAGGCACAGAACAGCACCATCTTCCGCGCCTCCTATTCAGGCGGCAATGTGACCGTGGAAGCGGTGGGCTCTGTCCCGGGGACCGTCCTCAACCAGTTCTCCCTTGATGAGTACGGCAACTACTTCAGAGTGGCCACCAGCGGGTTCACGACGATCAGCGGCGTGGCCACTGTAAGCGACGACGTCTACGTGCTCAACATGAACATGAGCCAGGTCTCGGCGCTACGTAACATCGCACCAGGAGAGAACATCTACGCGGTCAGCTTCGTCGGCGACATTGGTTACGTGGTCACCTACGAACAGATAGACCCGCTCTTCGTAATATCGTTCCAGAACATCACCAACCCGGTCATCCTGAGCGCCCTCAGGGTGACCGGATACTCGGACTACCTGTATCCGCTTCCAGGGGGCTACCTGATAGGAGTGGGCAAGGACGCGGTCGCATCGTCGACCGGAGACTTCTCCTATTACCTGGGGTTGAAGCTCTCTCTTTTCAGGGTCTTCGACAACGGCACTTCGATTCAGATGGAAAAGTACCTGATAGGGGATCGTGGGACAGACTCCCCTGTACTGACTGACCATCTAGCGTTCACATACGATTCTACCGGTAACATCACGGTCATCCCCGTGCTGCTCGCAAAGGTCAGTGGCAACCAGTCGTATGGATGGGACGGCTGGCCTCCCTATGGCGACCCCGTCTGGCAGGGTGTCTATGTCTTCAGGGTGACTCCCCAGGGGTTCACCTTGCTTGGGACTGTCTCACAGTATCCGGCGGGCCAGAACTACGGTGACTCGCCGAACAGCAGCCTTCAAATCGACAGGAGCGTCATAATCGGGAACGACCTCTACACTGTGTCTCAGGGCGAGGTGATGATAAGCGACCTCGGCTCCTTCGCGACGCTGGGCACCATCCAGCTACCAAGCTGACCGGGCCGTATTGGGAGTTGAGGGGCTTCGCAGCTTGGCGATCCTACCATAGCGCTTGGAAGCTCCCCATTGTAGACGTCGCCGAGTATCCCAATGTGAAGGAATATTCTCCTGACTTTGTCACTATTGCGTGCGGATAGCCCTCCCCCCACCTCCATAGCACCTTCCAGTCGGACTCGCTCCCTTCAAGAGTCCGCGCATGGTCTACGCACTGCCACGTTCCGCCGGCAATGACGGATGGGCAGGCGAAGGTGACTGCCCACCCCGGCTTGGTCAGAGGATACCGACTCATCGTCCCGAACTGGAGGAAGTAGAAGCTGCCGCTGAGCACCCCTGTGTTGAATATCGGGTCTTGGTGTGCCGGCGCCAGGAACCCCGTGAAATTGACGAGAGCGCCTGTCCCCACTTGGTACGCCCAGTAGACTGAGTGCCCCTTCCATTGCATCCGCAGGGTCACCGAAGACACGTTGGACCCGGCTTCGAGAGGACTCATCTTCGAGAACAGCAGGTTCTTCCAAGAGTGTCCCCCGCAGGCTGCGTTGTTGTCGCAAATCTGCCACGCACTGGCAACGAGGGACTCGTTCCCGTCGTGGAACATGTAGACGTCGAACCTATAGCCGTAGTCGATTCCATCGCGACAGCAGTCAGGCGAGTGGACTCCGATTCCGCCCGAGAGGAAGTTGTCGTCTCCAATCGAAGCCGGGGTGGTTCCAGCGAAGCTGACAGTCACTGCCACTCCGGTCGAGTGACCCGCGTCGATGTCCATGTACCCCCCAGCGTACACCGGGATCCCAATGGCCAGGTGTGATGGAGGCCCCGTTGCAGGTTCTGGCAGCACCCCGCTTACTTCGTCGGGGGCGACGACCACTACCAGTAGTAAGACGAGGAGCAAGACGATCAAGAGGGACCTAGAGAACCCCACTTCATGCCGTATGACAGCCTCCCTCCTGGAGTGGACCGTGAGAGCACCGAGGGCAGAGCCTGTCAGCGCCCCCAGCGCCATCATCTGAACACCAGGGAGTATCTGCGGTAGGTAGCTTGTGGCCATACTCCAAAAGAGCGGGAGCATGAATCCAGTCGCCGCCAATGGTAGCAGAAAGCCTGGCAACAAGCCGAGTCTAGAGCAGGAAGTGACCGCGGTGACAAAGGAGAGCAGTGCAAAGAAGATGAACAGACTCCAAGGAAAGAGAGGGACTAGAAGTCTGGCACTGGCGAGGGTGTACGCGACCGGAAGGAAGGCCAAGGCGACGAAAATGCCGAAAGTGACGACCACCGTGGCGCCCGGCGACTTCGCGGTTCTGCGGCGAGCGCTGAGGCCGATGGATGCCCCCGCAATCGCTATGGCGCCTAGAAAGATTCCCATCCGGAGCGGCTCCAAGCCGTCGGGGCCAGCCGAGTAGCACACCTTGGGGTTACAGAGCACATAAGCGAACGAGAAGAACGCAACCAGAGCGGACGCTTGGGTAGCAATCGCCGCCTTCAGGTCCAGTAGAAGAGCGCCTGCGACCACCGAACCCACCAGCGCTATGGCGACGAAGAGGACGATCCTCGACCCCGAGACTGAGTAGAAGGCCGGGTCGTGACCTAGGAAGAGGTAGTTTGCGACACTCTCAACGAGGTACATCGGGCCGAAGGTGACGGAGAACGAGGCAATGCCCTTCAGGAGTTGACTCCGGCTCGTGGTAGTCAATCCGGCCGCCTTCTAGTAGAGCATTGTTACCAACTACCGCTCAAGCCACGATGTCACGGTGGCGCCCATTCCCCCCGTGGCGCGCGAGGAAGCACGTTCTGACCTGAAAGTTGTCTCTGTCTGACTCCTTAAAGCAGCTTGCGCGCGGGGAAAGATGGTTTTAACACCTGTGGGAGCAGAAAAGCATGCGGAGTGCAACCTCCGTAGCAAGCTGAAAGAGATAGGTCCGAGGCGTTCAGGTTCCACAAAGAGATAGTTCAAGCATTAAGATTGCATGCCACTGGACAAAAAGACATTCGTTCAGTAATCCTGTCTCTGAAGCTCGATGAGCAAGCCTGACGACGCGCGTGCGCTGAACGGCGCAGAGATTCTGGTCCAGCGTCAGTACCGATTAGGCAGCTTCTGGAGGCTCTTCTCTCACGTTGCGCGCTCTAGACACCCGATAGAGTACGAACCCAACCAAGAGGGCGGCGAAGACCGGTAGGAGGGCGAACCCCGTGAGAGCAATCGGCTGTCGCCCTATATTCTCCAGATGCGAGGCAATATCGTCCTGAACGGCGTTTGTGCCAGGAACGAGAACCCACCCTCCCTGGCCCTTGGTGGAGTTCGAGCTAGCAGTGCCTGTCCCAGATGGGATGTACCAGGTACCGCTCGCGTTTGTCTTAACCGCGTATTGCCCCGAAGTGCTGGTGCTGGTCGTCACAACAGGATTCCCAGTGAACGAGGCGTACAGCCCCCCGTACGAGCCAAGGCCTGAGCCAGCCAGGAACATGCTCACTCCTAACAGGACCCCTGCCATGACCCCCAACGCAGATCTTCCAGACCTCATGAATACGTACTAACGTGTGCTACCCTGTTAGTTCTATTCGTCAGAACGACTTCCCCCTCCATACTCCTCCGTGCCTCGCGTCTGAAGGCTGCCGCCCCGCCCGTAGTCCCTATCAGGGCGCGCTTGTTCTGTAGCCTAGAACGGTCGTTCGGCGACATAGGTATAACTCTCCCCCTCCCCAATAGACGTCTGAGAAAGATGCATCTACAAACCATGAGAACGAATCGCACTTCACGCAGAGCGACAGCCTCGGCGCTGTCGGTCATGCTAGTGACCATCATCCTCCTTGGCCTCACAGGCCTTCCTGCACTTACGGTTCGTGCTGCTTCATTCAACAATGTACAGATCTTCGTGAGCACAAGCGCAAACCTGCAGTACAACTACTTCTTGTCAGCTTACAACCTGACGGGAAATCAGGTCGCGACGTATCAGTCCTCCTTCCCAGCCGCTGCGTTCGAGCTTCCATCAGGAACCTATCTCTTCACCGTGTCTGCACTTCGCGAAGGGTACCCTTCCTGCCCAATGTGCGCGCAACCAGCCTCGGGTGGGTCCCAAAGCAGTAGCACAACAGCCATGCCAGTGTTCCTGATCCAGTCAGCCTCAGAATATGGGTACGCTGTCGAGACAGTGAGCGGCCCAGTCACCTTCACAATCCAGACCCAGAACGTCACCTTGCTGCCCACGAGCCCGGTCACGGTCAAAGTCACCTTTGCCAATGGGACGGCAGCAGCCGGAGCCTACGTGTCTGCCTCCATCATCGGCCAAGACTATTACTGGTGGAGCCCCAACTCGAGTGTCGTGATGTCAAACCAGACCAACAACCTTGGAATCGCCCATCTGATCCTTCCGCAGGCGCCCGCAGTAATTTCTGCGTGGGACTGGATTCCGGTCAACCAGCCTGTGAGCAACAACACAGTTCCAGCCAATATCGGGGGTCAAAAGATCAACGTCACTGTCTACTGGCAGACGACCTACGTCGGCCTATCCGCATCTGCGATGGTCATCCCACCCAACAGCAGCGTCAACCTGACCCTTCACTACCAGCAACCAGAGTACTGGGTAACGCCCATGGGGGTCAAGACTGCAACAGCCAACTCCTCGGGAGCGTCCAGCGGGACGATTGCCAGCCAGCCCACAGGTGTGCCATCGACAGTACAATCCGCTCCGTCCGGGACGGGATCCCAAAATCAGTACTACCTTCCGTCGGCGGTACCTTCGATTGAGGCCGCCCTCGGCGCAACCGGGTCGACAACGACGTCCTCCCATGTGAATCTGGGAGGGGGCGTGACCACCGTCGCGATAGGGGCGACAGCAGTAATCCTGGCTACACTGGGAGTTGCGGTCGTCACCTTGCGGACGCGGTCGCATCACCAATAGGCTGCGGGCCCGAAAGGGCGCAGCCTGCCCCATTCATGATGAAATCCCATTTTGGTTCACGTCTGAAATGTAGCAAGAATATCGTACAGAAGACTCTACAGAACCATTAGCGGATTACTCTCAGACGGGATTTGAACATCGTTTTCCATGCCCCAATCCCCCCGGGGGCAGACTCAAGCTCCTTTGGTGAACGGCGCGCAGCGTGAGGGGAAAGGATCGAACCGGTTTGGGTGCGGGCCCGCCCCAGCCCACTGCAGTTAGGAAACTCCGACTTCCGCCTCTCGGGGGTTCTCCTTCTGGCCTGAAGATTGCCTTTATCTTGCGGCTTAAAGCAGCTTGAGCTTCCCAGTAATCCCGTCCAGCACTTCCTCGGGCCCTGGGCCGATTCCCAGGCACGTGACCGTCCCCGGCTCGAGCTGGGTGAGCCCCCTGTCCTCGATCAACGCCGCTGGGAGCTTGGCGGCCTTCGCCTTCTTGTGTAGTTCACGGAGTGTCTCCTCGGCCTGGACTTTCAACACGATCTTGGCCTGGCCTTCCTCTTTCCATTCGCTGAACCAGTTAGGCCGCCTCTCCATGGCCTCTTCCGCGGCAGAGAGCGAAGCGTGCGCGACCTGGGCTGCAAGCTTCCCCTTCCCCATCTTCAAGTCAGACCGCACGACGATCGCCTGTTTCATCCTTCCTTCGGTTGAACGGTTATTACAACTGTGAATAAGCCTTTGCGAATGGTTCCTCCCTCTTGGCGTCAAGGTTCGACGTCGTCGTCGCTGGCGGCAGCATAGCCGGTCTGACGTTCGCCGCTGAAGCTGCGAAGAGGGGCCTCTCGGTACTGGTGGCTGAGGAACATAGCGAGATCGGCGAGCCGGAGAAGTGCGACGGCCTCGTCAGCCTACGAGGCCTGAAACGCTATGGCCATCCTCCGAGATCTGAGGTTGTTCAGAACAAGATTGCTTCGGGCGTGATGCACTCGCCTCTAGGCAAGCACTTCACAGTCGACGCGACCTCCCTCGATGTCGTCGTGCTCGACCGGAGTGCGTACGACAAGCAGGTCGCTGACGAGGCTCGGGCCAACGGAGCCGAGGTGGTGACTGGGGCTAGGGCCTCAAACTTCCTTCAGGTCCAGGATGAAGTGTCAGTAGACGTCGGTCAGGAGACTGTGACTGCGAAATACCTCGTCGATGCCACCGGACCATCCTCGGGTCCCGGGGTCGGAATCCTTCCCGCGGCCAAGTACGAGCTGGAAGGAGATTGGGTCAAGGAGCGCGCAGTCGAAGTCTTCCTCGATGCCAAGCGGTTCCCAGGGTTCTTCGCTTGGGTCATCCCCTTCGGGCAGCGCATGGCGAAGGTCGGTGCGGCCGGGTTTGGGATCAGCCCCTTCAAGGCGCTCGATTCCTTCCTTGCCGACAAACCTCACAAGATACTACGCAAGGTGTCGGCGCCCATCTATGTCGGGGGACCTATCCCTCAGTTCGTGAGTGGGAGGAAGGTACTCGTCGGCGAGTCGGCCGGTCAGGTGAAGCCCACCACGGCAGGCGGAATAATGACATCCGTGGCCGGGGCTGTGATGGCCGCACACTGGGTAAGTGAATCTCTCAGGCTAGACGACTCCAACCTGCTTTGTAACTATCAGCGCGAGTGGGAGGCTCAGTTTCTGCGGGAGATGAAGACCATGATGAGGCTACGGGGTGTCTTCAGGAAACTCTCAAACTCTGACCTTGATGCCTTGGTCGCGACGGTCGCAACCCCTAGGATTCTTCGCAGGCTCTCTAAGGCCGACTTCGATTTCCATGCGTCTGCACTGCTGGGGGTGCTAGGGATTCAGGGCCTCGCACGCATCGCCAGGGTCGTGGCTTCTTCCGAGGTCCGTTCGCTGCTCAGCGAGAACCGAGGAACCCCGCCGGCCCAGCAACATATATGAGCCAGGTCCCAAGGGGTCGTCAGAGAAATGTCGCAAGCCACGGTGTCTCTTCCCCTGTGCAACTCGTGCAACAGGCCCGTCAAGCCTGCCGAGAGGGCGACGAAGTTCCTTTGCCCCAACTGTCATGAGACGCTGGTCTGGAGATGCGAGAAGTGCAGAAAGTTCTCCAGGCACTACAGGTGCGTGAACTGCGGCTTCGAAGGGCCTTAGGGGAACCTGAATGGGGTCTTACGTCATACGGCTGAAGGTCCTACCACAGGACACAACAACCGAGCACCAAAAGATCATCGATTCAGTGGCCGGCGTGCTTCCTGATCAGGCGAAGATTCGAAGCCAGAAAATCGAACCCATAGCCTTCGGGCTTTCAGCCATAATCGTCGACATCGTCGCGCCTGAGGAGGAGGGTATGATCGAAAAGATCGAGGCGGCGGTCTCTGCGGCCCCGCTTGTAGGCCAATCAGAGTTCATGGGCGTCAGCAGGATGTCCAGCAAACTCCCTACGTGATGCGGCTCAATCAAGGTACATCGGCTAAGCTTTCTTTGCGACCATTACGATGTGAAATGAGTCAGAATCGAGCCGGTCAAGACGCTGGACGCTTCCATAACTGCGAAGATACTTCCATCCTACCTTCTCCAAAGTAGTTCTCAAGTCCTTTCGCGAATGGATATTTGATTCCATCTTGATTGAAAGTAGATGCTTCAAGTCCCCATTGGGTAGCTCTCGAAAGAACTTCCAGTCTCCCTTGATGTGCTTGTTCTTGGGGTCATAACTGGCTTGAAGATGCCTTTGAAGTCTTCCGTCA
>JBEKJV010000039.1:0-11546 GCA_050011055.1 Nitrososphaerales archaeon
CAAGCGCTGCGTCTGCGATTGACCTACAAGATCACCGATGACGGGAGGTTCGTAAAACGGAGTTTCAACCCGACTGAGGTCCTCGACATGGTCAAGAAGCAGGGCGTGAAGTTCGTAGACCTGCAATTCACGGACGTGCCTGGGAGACTGAGGCACGTGAGCATTCCCTCCGAGATGATAAGCGAGCGTATGTTCTCTGACGGGGTAGCGAAGCTTGATGGCTCGTCGGTAAGAGGGTTCGTAGAGATTCAAGAGTCTGACATGCTGCTGGTGCCGGACCCATCCACCTACGGGGTCATACCTTGGATTGAGGATGACGTCAAGACGGCTCGACTGATTTGCGACATCAGATCAGGTTACGGAGCAGGAAGGTTCAGCAGAGACCCTAGGCATGTCGCCCAGAGTGCCGAGGCCAGAATCAGAGAGGCAGGGTTCACGGATTCCCTCTGGGGGCTGGAGATAGAGTTCTTCGTCTTCGACAGCGCAACTTGGCAGGCGAACGATCCGTTCAGCTCAGGCTTCAAGATAACCTCACGTGAATCTGCGAACGAAACGAGGGGGACCAACTTCCCCATCCGCTTCAAGGAGGGCTATTACCCTGCCCAGCCAGTCGACACGATGAGCGACTACAGGGGGACATGCGTCAACTACCTCCGCGACGGCTTCGGGATTCTCTGCAACGCGCATCACCACGAGGTCGCGACCGCAGGGCAGTGCGAGATCGACATGTACCGCGACGAACTCGTTACGTCGGCAGACAGCGCGATGACGCAGAAATTCGTGACAAAGAGTGTGGCGAGCAAGATGGGGCTAATCGCGACCACGATGCCGAAACCAATCTTCGGGGACAACGCGGTGGGGATGCACGTATCCTCGTCCCTCTGGAAGAGCGGGAAGAACTTCTTCTTCGACCGCTCTGACCCCTACGCCGAAATCAGCCAGACGGCCCGTTACTACATCGGGGGGATCATGGAGCACAGCCGGGCCCTGTGCGCGATCGTCGATCCGACAACCAACTCATATCACAGACTTGTCCCGGGCTACGAGGCGCCCGTCTACATCGCTTGGAGCAGGATGAACAGGTCCGCGAACGTCAGGATTCCGGGCTATGAGAAAGGCTCAGAAGGGGCGAAGAGAGTCGAGTTTAGGACTCCCGACCCCTCCTGCAACCCGTATCTCGCCACCGCTGCGATCACCGCCGCCGGGCTGGACGGCATAACGAAGAAGATGGACCCCGGTGAACCGGTTGACGAGGACATCTACAGATTGACGGCCGAGAAGCGGAGGGACCTCAGGGTGGGCGAGCTCCCGGGTAGCCTGAAAGAGGCAGTCGAAAGCCTGAAGAGCGACTCCTCGTTCCTGGATGGAATCTTCCCGACGGATTTGGTCGAGGTCATGATGGAGCTCGAGATGGAGGCATATAGGGCAGTGTCGGCAAGACCCCACCCGTACGAATTCTATCTGTATTTCGATTTGTAGGAGAAGCGGGAATTCAAATACTCATTCTCGGTTCGGAAGCAACAATGGAAGAGTCGAAGTCCGTGGCATTTCTTCCAGGGCAGAATTGTTAGGAACCTCTGAATGATTCCGACCGGAGCTTCCTGTGCGAAGACTCTGCGAGCCTTGATGACTACGTGACCTTGACCTGCACTGGCGCCGAATTCACAGTCGCACCCGCGCTGTCGGTGACTTGGAGCCTAAAGTACCAAGTACCGGCCGAGAGCGGTCCTGCGCTAGTAGTGGGAGGAGTGGATACGCTACAAGAGAATAGACCTCCTATGTTTGTGAAACCCGCCGCTCCAGGAACCTCTTCCTGCCACTGGCACACATACGTTGGAGTTCCCCCGCTAAACATGACAGTTGTGCTTAGAGTCACGTTTTGGCCGTGAATGGCCGTAGCCGGGGCACTAATCCTCGGGGCAACAAGTGGGGGGTTGACCGTGACACTCACAGGCACTGAAAAGACATTCACCTTGTTCACGTCAGTAGTCTCAAGCTCAAAATACCATGTCCCGGTCTTCGGCAGTGTGGGTGTGTATACAGTGGGCAAAGAGGAGCTGCTGCAGCTGAACGGAAGTCCCAATTTGCTGTACTTATGGAGCCCCGGACTTTCCTTCAACCATTGACAAATGTAGCTTGACAATCCCCCACTCGGCGAAGCGGTGCTGTTGAGGAGCGAGTACCCGCCGCTGTCGACCGCTGGAGGGCGCGCTGTGATGACTGCAGCGACCAGTGCTGGATACACCGTGACTCCCGCGCCAACCGAATTCGTGGTTACGGGCGTCTTGTAACTGTCAGTCACCTTGGCGCAATACCAAGTGTTGGCAGTGAGGGCCGGGAGATTCTTGAAAACGTATGACTGAGACGATTGACCCGTCTTGACTGCCACAAGCGTGGGGGAAAGGCAGGAGCTGTAGGGGCTGCTGTAAAGCTGTATCGTATACTTCGGAAATCCTCCGCTCCAGGTCACTCTGACCTTAACTGACTGACCCGCATCCGTCACAGCAGAATACGGAGACACAATCGGTGTCCCCAACGCGGCCCTGACGTTGATGGTCACGCCTGAAGAGGCCACTGACGTTAGCACTCCCGAACTGTCAGTTACGCTGAATTTGATGGACCAAGATCCTGCGGCGTTGAGTAGTCCCGTGGACACGGGCGTGGTGGAAGGATTGCACACAATGGAACTTATCAAGACGCTGTAGCTCTTGTTTCCAGGAGCCTTCGCTAGCAACCGACATGTGTAGGGTGGGGTTCCCCCGCTGAACAGAACCGTTTTGTTGGTGATAATTGAACTCTGGCCACTTTCAACCAACTTTGGATTCGCGATGATCTTGTGGACAACGAGAGCTAAGTTCACCTTTACGCTGACAGGCAGGGAACTTACCAAGGCCGGACTTCCCGAGCCATCAGTGACCTGGAGCTCGAAATACCAGTAGCCAAGGGTCGAGAGTGATCCGGTGGAAACGGCAGGATGGTCAGATGTAGTACATGCGAACTTGTTCCCCAGGTTGCTGAAGCTGTGGGCCGTTGGACTTTCCTCGAGCCATCTACATGTGTACAGAGGAGTCCCTCCGGTGAAGGCAACGGAGGCCGAGAGGTTAGAACTCTGTGCGGCATCAACCATGGGCTGAAGAGCGGTGACCACGGGAGCTGTCAAGACAGGGTTCGCGACTACTTCCGTTGCGGAGGAGGTTGCGGTGGCTGGAGCTCCAGCGCTATCTGTCACAACGGCACAGTACCATTCGGATGAAGGGACAACGATATTGAAGGTATACGGCGAAGATGGCTGATTAAGTCGCGAACCCACAACCGTTGACGAGATCCCGCACGTACTAGTAGAACTGTTGAAGAGCGCTATGGAATATGGTGAAATCCCACCGGTCCAGGAGACTGTGATATTGACTGTCTGGCCGGAATCAATCGTGTTCGAGGAAGCGGACACGCTGGGCCGAAGTGCAGAGCTGACTGATACGGTCAGTGCTCGAGAAACCGCCTGCAAGCTCGAGTTGTCAATTACCTTCAGCTCGAACTTCCAGGTTCCTGCGAGCGGCGGGTAGGTTGTGATGCTGGGCAACGAAGAAGTGTCACAAGAGAAAGTGGCATTGAGGTTACTATAACTGGCTGCTCCGGGAGCCTTTTCCAGCCACTGGCAAGTGTACGGGAATGTTCCCCCGCTGAAGGCCTGACTTGTGTACAGGGTCTCATTCTGACCAAGATCAATCGATCCGGGGCTAGCAGCAATGGCGGGGGCCGTCAATGGCCCCGATGCGCGAACCGAAGAGGATAGACCCAACAGAACGACAAGAGCAAGAAGAATAATCACAAAGTGACGACCTCTCACAGGGAGTCTGCGATGACCGCCTTTCGCTTCTGTCACTGTTTGCCTCCTTTGGGGCGGGGTGCGGGATGATATACAGGTTGCGTAAGTATTACAGAACAGGTCACTTGTCATACACCACATGCCATCATGCTGGCGCCCACCATGTAATACTAGGGCAACTTCCACGCAGGCTAGTTCACTAGCCGGTCAGTGCTCAGGGCCTTTCTACTGCTCGGCAAGGGAAGGGGATTCTGCTGGAAACAATATAGCGGCGGAGCTTGTCTCTGCTGGACGTGGACAGGCTCAATGGGGTCGTCTTGCTTGCTTGCGTATGCGTGCTACTCATAGTGGTCTCGGGTGCAGCTGAATCGGGGAAGGTAGCGGGGTTCAACTATGGTGGCAGTTTCTCAATCACAAAACTCCTCGGCATAAGTTTGGGGGTCAACTCCACGAGGGGCCAGACGAACTCCACAGGGACAGGTGGAGGCAAAACAAACGGATCTTCTCCTGTCTTGCCAGAGCTCTCCTTGCCAGCCTTCCCCGTCTTGTCAGGATTACCCATCTCGCTAGCGTGGTTCCTGGCGGCCGTTGCAATCGTGTGCTTCGGGGGCGCCTGTCTGCTCATCCTTCGGCACAGGACCAGCATACACGTGCTAGATCTGGAGGGCACGCTGCAGGAGATGGAGCATCAACGGAAGTACCTCGAGGAGACATGGTCGTACAAACTGCGAAATGCGGCCCTTCTCCGCTACTACCTCCTCATGCGGAGGGCATGCTTGAAGGTCGGCCTCCGGGACGAACCTGCCGAGACACCCCAGGAGTATGTAGGTAGGGTCTCGTCATTCTTCAAAGTGGAAAAGCCCGAAGCCTTCAAGTTCGCGTTTGCTGTGAACAGGTCGAGGTACGGTGAAGAGTTAACGGAATTCGAAGCGAGAGAGGCGTCGAAATTCATGGGCGCTTTCGCCGACGTCATCAGGAGGAGAGCGGGTGAGGGTCGGTAAGGGCCTACTGTACGCTGTGTTCGCCGCTGCCTTCGCGGTGGCCTACGGCTTCGGGGCTGGGCCCTACTGGCTGACCGACATGGTGGTGTTCGCCGTGATGGCGATTGCGGTGGCCTACTTCTGTTTTGTCAAGGGAGCCAAGACAACGGGCGTTGAACAAGCTTACCAAACCCTAGGCAGCCAGACCCAAGTCGGTAAACTAGCTGGCCGCCCTGTTAAACGAGATGCGGCAGTAACCGAGCTCGGCCAGAGAGAACACGCGCCTAGAAGCAGGATAGCACACTACGTCACCGTTTCCAGGATCAAATCCAGGGCATCAACGGCTTGGCTTCGTCGCGAATCTGACAGCCCGTTCGAACGAGCACTCCTTGGCGAGTCAGGATGGCAGAGGCTTTCGGAGGAAGGACTAGAAGAGATTGTCAGAAGGGTTCCTGATGCGTCAGCCAATAGCGCGCAATGAGAAACCCACATAAGTCCTGCAAGAAGAACGTGCCCCCGCACTCCCAAACGGTTTATCTGAGCACGCCCAAAGAGCCCCAGTCACATGGATGTATCCGAATTCGTTGGCTTCCGCGACCGGCTGGTGGAGTCGGTTTCCAAGACGATCGTCGGGAAACGCGATGTGATAGAACTCGTCACGTACGACCTTCTCGTGGGAGGCCATATCCTCTTCGAGGACTTTCCAGGCCTCGGGAAGACCACTTTGGCGAAGGCGGTTGCCAAGGCGCTTGGTTGTGAGTTCAGGCGAATCCAGTTCACCGCGGACCTGCTCCCCGCAGATGTCACTGGCACCTTCGTCCTCGGAGAGTCGAAGGGCTTCCGCTTCCTGAAGGGCCCCGTCTTTACCCAGATACTCCTAGCAGATGAAATCAACAGGTCCCCGCCCAAGACGCAATCTGCGTTGCTCGAGGCGATGCAAGAACACCAAGTAACGGCGGAGAACCAGACGTTCCCCCTCCCGGAGCCCTTCGTAGTATTCGCGACCCAGAACCCGATTGAATACGAAGGAACCTACCCGCTCCCCGAAGCACAGATGGACAGGTTCACGGTCAGACTACGGATTGGTTACCCGGGGCACGACGACGAAGTCGCGATCCTCGAGCTGCGAAAGTCGCTCACGGAGGAGCTCCAGGCTGTTGAGAGGGTCTTAGGCCCCAAAGACTTGACTGCCCTTCAGTCCAAGCTTGAGCAAGTGTATGTCGACGAGGACCTAAGAAGGTATATCGTCAGAATTGCCTCAAAGACCCGCTCGATTCCTAGCGTCGAAGTGGGTGTGAGCCCCCGCGGGTCCATTCATCTTTTCAGGCTGTGCAAGGCCAAGGCGGCATGTTCAGGAAGGGACTTCGTAACCCCCGACGACGTGAAAGAGCTCGCCGTGCCAGCTCTCGCGCACAGGCTAGTGCTCGACACCGACTACGAGATGAAGGGTCTGCGCCAGGAGACAATCGTGGAGAAGGTGCTCGCTGAGACACCGGTGCCCAAGGTAAGCGAAACCTGAACACCAAGCTGTCGCTGGCCATTGCCGTCACTCTGGTCGGCCTCTGGATATCCGCCATTCTGTCCGTCACTCCAGTTGCATCCTTCGGCCTTGTTTCGACGCTTGTGCTCCTTTTCGTAGCGTTCGATCTCAGAAACCCCTTGCCGCGGCCGCTTAAAACTGGCCTCACCGTATCGAGGCATGTCTCAGAAACGAAGGCGCTGATGGGCGTCCCGGTCATGGTCGAGCTGACCCTGGAGAATCACGGCCGCGGTGTGGAGAAGGTCCTCCTCCACGACGCCCTGCCCACGATGACAACGGAGCGCTCACGCGGCATTCCGCCTGCGCACGCGAAGGTCACCAAGGGGTCGACCTCGCTTCTCTGCGGAATGGTTGAAGGCGGCAGAGTCACGCTAAGGTACGAGGTGCAATTCAGTGAGCCCGGAGAATACCAATTTGAGTCATGCTCAGTCAGGTTGCAGTCGATGTTTGGTCTGTCCGAGAGGGCGCTTGTTCTTCCTTCGCCCCTCGCCGTGCGCGTCTACCCGAGGCGCCTGGTCAAGATGGTGGATACCGGACTTGCAAAGGCCTTTGGCTGGTCGGGCGTCACTCCCTCCAAGTATAGAGGAGGGCGCCTCGATTTCATGAATATACGCAGTTACGCATTTGGCGACCCCCTGAAGGATGTGAACTGGAAGGCCAGCGGGAGGTTGGGCAAGATGCTGGTCAACGAGTGGCATGTCGAGCGTGGCCTCGACTGCGTCATCATCGTCGACCTTTCTGCTGGGAGCCTGCCAAGGGTCGGCGAATGGAACGGGAGAGGCGAAGTCATCACGTCAGCCTACGAGCTGGCCTGCTCGTTGATCGGATCGGGCAACAGGGTGGGCTTGCTCGTGATGGGGGCTTACCTTGACAAGGCCAGACCAGGGTTCGGCTCGAAGCAATTGAGAGCCATGGTCGAGATGCTCGTCGACTCAAGAGAGGGGGAAATTTGGAGCGTCAAATATGCGGAGCACTTTCTGGAGCTGTTCTTCAGCAGGCAGTACACACTGCGCAAAGGGACGCTGTTCTTCGTGTTCGCGTGGCCCAGCGTCGAGCTCCTTGAGGCTGTGTCCTCGCTTTCGAGGAAGGGCTTCGTCTGCAACTCGGTGCTCGTCAATGCGCTGGGCGGAGAAGAACAGGCCCTGACAGAACAGAGAATCCTCAGGCCGAGGGAGGTCGAGTTCGGCAGTAGGTTTGCTAGAGCGGAGGAGGACTCGTTCAGGGCGATGCTCGCTGCCTTCTCCAACGTCTATTCATGGACTGCTGGTAGCGGATTCACAGAAGCGAAGAGGAAGACCAGACGATGAGCGCGAAACCCTACGCGATGATCCTGCTCCTTGCCGCAGGGGCCGCAGCGGTGGCCTCATGGGGCATTCTGGCATCCCTGCTGGCGGCGTCATGCGCGGCCTCCCTAATGGCGGGCCTCACGTGGAAGAGGGTCATGCCGACCCTGCTCGCAGGATGTCTGCTCTACCCCGTCCTGGCTGTGGCGCTGGCTAGGGTGCTCCCGCCTGCCTGGAGCGTTTTCGCTTCTGGTCTCTTCGTAATCGTCGTCTGCGAGAGGTTGACCTTTGAGTACGAGTTGTCGATTGTGCTCGAGTCCCCCACGGGAATCGACGAGGAAGCAAGGTCGCGGGCCTCGGAGGTCTCGAGAGCGCACGCGAGGAGGATGTCCCTGTACATCGTCCTTGCCGTCCTGGTCATTGCAGGTTCCGCGGCGGCTTCCGCCTTCACTGTGTACGCGTCTGAGCTGATTGCCGCTGCGATGCTGCTCATGCTGACTGTGCTTGTCTACGCGACCCGCTGACCTGACGCACAAGTCACCATCAACAAACACATCTACACTCCGACGTGCACCAGCTTTAAGTGCAGAGTTGACACAAGCTATCGTCGATGGAACCGTACGTGATGGCGTTTGGGGCATTTCTCTTGGTCGCAGGGACTTTGTTCGCCGTCTTCGGCATTCCCTACTATGTTGCAGCGACGTTCGGGTCCGACAGCATGACAGGCGCAATCGACAGCGCTATACTCATCGCAGCCATCGGTGCTGCGGTCTTGGCCTACGGCGTGGCGTCCAAGTCGAAGAAAGAGACAAGCACAGAATCCCAACACTGATCATTCTTTGTTCGATTTCCGCGGTACTTGTCAGATTGCGCTGACTATCAACTATCAAGATTTGGCTGCGTGGAACGTCTGAAGTCCAGTGACCGGACTCGGAGTCGAACCTATACAAGGGTTTGCTCGGATGATGTGAAGGTTCGAGCTGACTGGGTCTAACTACCTCTTGATGCCGGTTCTGACATCTCGGCCTATTCATTCCGTGTAGGTGCCACGACGCACGAAAAGATGGAACGAGATGGTGAGCTCGACGCAGTCCAGACCCAAGAATTGAACGAGTCGACCGTCCTTCCCGATAATGCACAAACGAATTTTGCAGATCAACGTGCAGTCTCCGAAACATAACTTATGTCATAACTCCATAAGTAGCACTATGTGGTACGCAGAAGGGATGAAAAATCTGACGGCAAGTAAGAAACTCATCGCAATCCTCGCAATTTCCCTCACAGCATCCATGGCCATTCCATACGCTCTGGCAATTCCACCCATGCCGGCCTCAGTGATACCCACCCAGTGCACAACCGCGCATCCTGGCCTCTGGGTTTCAACACCACTAATCAACGTGAGAATGACAATACATAACGACGAAGACAGTGGTTTCCTTGGCTCTTGGGCGCTTGATAACTACGCGAAGAGCGTCGTTGTCTGGGAGGGCCCCAACAATGGCACTATTGGTTCCAACTACTACTGCGCACTTATTCAATACACAGGAACCGCGAAGACCTTTGCACTAGCACTAAGCCCGATGAATGGTGTCACAGAGCCTAAGAACGGCGTTGCCAAGATGATAGGCATGAAGGTCGAGATGTTTGCTGCCACTTTCTTGGGCAACTATTGCAAGCCTACAGTGAAGCACTCCTGCCACGCACCCTACAGCACCAAGCCTTTGACTGGCAACATTGGGAAGCAAGACTGGGGTGGCTCACAAGCAGACATTCTGGCTGGTACCTACAACACTCCTGGCTATGTCAGCTGGCTCTCATTCTACTTCGCTCCTGGGTACTCTGGGTACACTGAACCTCTGTGGGCCTTTGTCTACATTCTAGGGTCTGGCGTGGGTTACGGCAACATGTGGGTTAACGACGCAGCAGGCAGTTCCGGCGACATAGTCACATAGACCAATGCGCCTACTTCCTGCCCCCCCACCTTTTTGTTTTGTAACTAGATCATCGGTGGAGGTTCACGATGTTCTATACGAAAGACGAGATATGCCGGGGGCGAGTCCGCGCAGGCCAGTGAAGAGACTCATCGACCCGGCTACCAGAAGCGCTTCCCCCCTGCTGGTCTAGAGGCCCACTTGGACGAAGGTTGGAAAATAGTCGCCCTCGCCAACCTGGCGGAGCCCTCAACACGGACTGAACCAATCGGATCGGAGAAGCTCAAGCCGAAGGAAGCGTAGAAGTCAATCCGCGCATGTGTTTCGACTCATGATCGGAGACTCAGGCTGGCCGCCTTCGCAAAGCGTCCCAGTCCCTGAAGGGAACCAAGCGTGACCACACGGGACGCATGTATCAGGCAGTTTTGGATTGCCTGTTCTCCTATTCCGAACGAGCGTTCGGGGCGGTAGGAATAACTCTCCCCGTTTCCATACCACAGCTGACGTGAAGATGAGAACGACAACAAAGAGCTACATGAACCATTCGGGGGGGTTGCATCGGGCAGCTGCCACCGTGATCGCCATCGTCCTCCTCGTCGGAAGCGGAGGACTGATCTCTGGGGTTGCCTCGGCGGCCTCATTCAACAACGTCCAGATCTTCGTGACGACTAGCGTGGTCCATAATTACTCCTACACCGTAGCCGCCTACAACCTTACCGGAAGCCTCGTCGGGACATACGAGAGCTCGTACCCGGCGGCCGCCTTCGAGCTGCCTACAGGCAGTTACCTCTTCATCGTGAGCGCGATGAACCAGTTGGTCTACGCGTGCAGTCTGTGCGAGGGGAGTGCCTCGACCACAACGAAGTCGCCGAACGGAACAGTCATTAGCACTCCGATTGAAATCTACCAGCCGTCTGCGGAATACGGCTTCCTGGTCCAGTACGTCGATTCTGCTCTGACCTTGAACATCGCAACCCAGAACGTGACCCAGTACCCGACCTCTCGAGTGACCATCAAGGTGTCCTACGTCAACGGGACAGCAGTGGCAGGCGCCTCGATTTCGGCTTCGATAGTCGGCCAATGGTACTACTGGTGGGGCCAAGACAGCGGGGTTTCCATGTCGAATACGACTGGAAGCGGCGGCATGGCGACGCTGGTCATCCCCCGAGCCCCTGCAGTGATAACCGGCTGGAGCTGGGTTAAGCTCGACCTACCCAACAACGCTACTAAAGTCCAGGGGAACGTAAGCGGCGAGATTGTCAACGCTACGGTCCCATGGGTCAATGCAACCGCTCCCTGGGAGCTTGCGTACGTAGGGCTCTCCGGTGCCACCTTGCTCCTACCTCCGGCGACGACAGCAAACCTGACTCTCAACTACCAGCAGCCAGATTACTGGGTTATGCCTATGGGCGTCCAGTCAGCGCCTAGCCCCGTGAACGCTGCGGTCAATGGGACCGTCGCTAGCAAGCCGACTGGAGTTCCAGCACAGTCAGCCCTTGGCGCTTCCAAACAGTCAGGCGGCAGCCAGTACTACGCGCCGACGTCCATTCCGACAATCGCTAGCCAGAGTGTTCATTCGCAACCGAATCAACAGTCTCTCTTCGGGCTGAGCACGATAGAGCTGGTTGCATCAGTAGGGGTTGCCGCGGCTGCAGCGCTGGGCATCTTGAGCCTGTTCATTAGACGAAGAACGCAGAAGTTGTCCCCCCCGTAGAAGGCGGACACCCATTCCTTTTCTTCGCGCCTGATCCTAGCTACTCGCTCTTCTTGTCGCCAATAATTGAAGCGAGTCTCTCCTTCAGGAGCCTGCTTACCAGCCTTCCGTCAACCTTCCCTCTGGCCTGCGCCATCACTTCTCCCATTAGCGGGGAAAAAGCTCCCTCTCCCTTCGCTTGAATCAAAGCACGATTGTTTCGGACGGTCGACTCGATGATCTCGGAGAGCCGACCAGCGTCGATGGAAGCGAGCCCAAGCTTCTTGACCGCCTCA
>JBEKJV010000040.1:0-18965 GCA_050011055.1 Nitrososphaerales archaeon
CTGTTCACCGCCATGTTCTACCTCCTGCTATTTGGCAGCTCGTTCAACCCCGCCAACCTGATCCCGTCGGGCTCCGGCCAGGGGTCGTCGGTGCTGCAGACGGTCTTCGGAGGCGCCCCGACTTACATTACGTACCTGGCGCCGGCGGTCATCTGCATCATACTAGTCTTCAACATGGCCTTCGGCGGCATCGACCTGGTCCTCGACAGGCAGCTGGGGTACCTGAGCTCCCTGCTCACCGCGCCGGTCCCGCGGGCCGCCATCTACCTTTCAGGCGTCGCCCAGAACCTCGTGAAGGTCCTCATCCTGGGGATGCTCACATTCTTGGTTGCCCTCTTCATCCCGAACGGTCTCCAGCTGCCCGGTTCCTTCGGCGTGGTGAACTTCGTAGGCATCTTCTTGGCCTTCACACTCCTTGGCCTAGGCCTGTCCTTCGTCTTCACGGCCCTCGCCCTCACAGTGAGGAGCATCGACTCCCTGGTCGCCATAGTCAACTTCCTGACCCTCCCGGTGATGTTCATGAGCAACGCCTTCTTCCCGACCTCCTCGTTCCCAAGCTGGCTCAAGGCAATCGCGAACGTGAACCCGGTCACGAAGACGAACGAGGCCGCCCGGCTCCTCGTGATCAACGGCTCGCTCTCCTCCAGTCAGGCGGCGACCTACGGCTGGGACATGGCCTACCTGCTCGTCTTCGCGGTAGTCCTAGGAGTGCTTGGCTCCCTCGCTGCGCGGAGGGCGCTCCGGCCAGAGTGAGAGCTGCGAGGCACCTAGTTCGATTGTCGCAGAATTGGTGGCCGCGCGCTTGATTGCGAAGCAGTCAGTCTGGACGCAGACACACTACTCCTGGCAAGGCGGTGGTCCGTTTTCAAGCCATACTTGTTACAGCAGGTGATGCACGAAGAGACAGTAACCGTAAACGCTCATAAGGTGAATCCGTCGGAGTTCGTACATGGAGTACGTCAGGTTGGGGCCGACCGGCCTCAAGGTCTCGCGAATATGTCTCGGGTGCATGTCATTTGGAGGCGAGGCCGATTGGATGGCCGACGGGGAAGCGGCAAAGCAAGTCCTCAAGCGTGCCTGGGACCTGGGAATCAACTTCTTCGACACGGCAAACGTGTACTCGAAGGGAAGGTCCGAGGAGATACTCGGCGAGTTTCTCAGTGGCACCCGCGAGGATGCGGTCGTGGCGACGAAAGTTCGTGGCGAGATGGGCCCAGGGGTGAACCAGAAGGGCTTGTCGAGGAGGCACATAATGTGGCAGGTGAAGGAGTCTCTTCGCAGGTTGAGGACCAACTACATAGACCTCTACCAGATACACAGGTGGGACTACGACACGCCCATAGAAGAGACGCTCTCTGCCATGACGGACATCGTCAGGAACGGCGAGGTGCGCTACATCGGCGCTTCAAGCATGTGGGCGTGGCAGTTCGCGAAGGCACTCTACGCGAGCGACATGAAGGGATACGCGCGGTTCGTCAGCATGCAGAACTTGTACAACCTGCTTTACCGGGAAGAGGAGAGGGAGATGATACCTCTCTGCAGGGCCGAAGGGATCGCGCTCATCCCTTGGAGCCCGACGGCCGGTGGCTTTCTCTCGGGGAAGTACTTCGAGAACGGGAGGCTTGCCACCACTGAGAAGGACAATGCCAGGGTCGCGCCGGGTTCGTTCGGACACGTCAGGTACATCGGAAGGCCCCAGAACGACCAAATCGTGGGCAGAGTGGTGGAAGTGGCGAAGACGAAGGGGGTCACACCCAACCAGGTCGCCCTTGCCTGGCTGCTGTACAGGGGTGTTACTGCTCCCGTTATCGGCACGTCGAATGCGCAACACCTTGAAGAGATGGTCGGGTCGGTCGCCGTGAAGATCTCGGAGGAAGAGGCGAAGTATCTGGAGGAGCCATACGTTACCCAGCCGGTAAGTGGGCACACCTAGACTAACTCGATGTCAGCACAGTTTAGTGTCCAAGTCTGGGGCGTAATGGGAGTCGCTTAATAGCGCGCCCTAGCTCATGCATATCCAAAACCCCGGCTCCCCCACGCGGTCGCTGGCGCGGGGCGCGCGGTATCGATTCTTCTCCTGCGAAGCGTTATTACGACAGGGCGAGTCAGGCGGCTCACATGAATGCGATGGTGAGGCCAGCGAGGCCTGCCGACAAGGACCCGCTGATGAGCTTCATCAAAGATAACTGGGAAGGGCATGATTACATCCCCCAGATGTGGGATGAATGGCTCGAGGATAAAGAAGGAAGGGTGTTCGTAGTAGAGGCGGATCGTGTCCCAGTAGGCATGAGCAGGGTCAAGTTCCTCGAGGACGGGTCCGCATGGCTCGAAGGCGCCAGGGTCCATCCCGGTTTCAGAGGCCGCGGGCTCGCTACGATGCTGGGGAGCAGCGCGATGCGCTTCGCCATGGACCGGGGAGTGAAGGTCTTCCGTCTAGACAGCAGGTCAACGAACAGGACGGCGCATAGGCAGATTGCCAGGATGAACTTCAAGGAATTGTCAAGAGTCAACGTCTATGAGCCCGGGGAGAGAGCCAAATTCGCGCCCCAGGAAGGTGTGAGACACGCGGAAATGACCGAGCTTTCGCAGGTCACGAGACTGATAATGGGGTCGAGAGAGTTCAGGCTCGGTTCGGGCGTCTACTGGGACTCCTACGAAGCAACGTCTCTCAGCCCTTCTACCATCAAGAAGCTGGTCCGCGAGGGGGCGGTGTGGACATCAGGCGAATCAGTTGGCGTCGCCACCCTGGGTGGAACGAGGGACAGGACATGGAGGCAGATCGGCTTTCTTACTGGCACGGGAGACGGACCTATGAAACTCGTCAGGCACGTCTTAGGATTGAAGGAAGCCCCCGAGACTACAAGGCGAATGGTCTGGATCCCACAAGGCTCAAGGATAATCGCGGCTCTCAGAAGGGCAGGGTTCAGCCGGCATGGAACCCAGATCCTTTTCGAACGGACAGCGACCAAGGCCTTAGGCGCGCGCTAAATGGCGATAGCCCAGCTAGGGGCTGAACCCACATGGGTTCGAATCCATTTCAGCCCGCAAGAAGGTTCGGGCCCGGTGGGACTCGTCCCCAAACAGGTCCGGAAAGTGGATTCTCATGATAGCCCGGCTATGCTATAAGAGGTTCTTCTAATTCGCCGCTTTCTTACGAGGAGCCTGCGCGCGCGCTCACAAAAGAGGGACCATCGTCCGACGATTAGCCGTACACTCCGCTCGGAGGCAGGGTCTCCTTCGTCATCGCCGTTATCAGTGAGGTTGAGTAACCAGCCTTCTCTGCGAGTGCCTTCGCTATATCAGCCGTACCCACGAGACCCACCATGTCTCCCTTCTCATCTACGACCGGCAGCCTCCTCACCTTGTTCGTCGTCATCACCTTGAGTGCCCCCTCGATGCTGGCGTCGGGAGGTGTGACTACGATTCGAGATGTCATCACTGACTTGACCTTCGTCGTCTTGGGTGAGGCCCCCTTTCCTACGACCCTCCTGGTGATATCCCGCTCAGTGATTATCCCAACTATCTTCCCTTTCGACTTCACGAAGACGCAGGAAGAGTCGTGCTTCTCCATCGCCTTGGCCGCCTGCATGACCGTGGCATCGGCCGGAATCGTGAGAGGGTTCGGGCTCATTATCTCCTTTACCTTCAGGTCCAGCTTCTTGAGAGCCTCTTCCTCGTTGCCGCCAGAAGAAACCTCTTCTTCGTCGTCGCCAGAAGACATAGCTGACGGGCTCCGGGCCTCTTCATTATAAGCTCACCCACACTCAAACCATCGCGCGCGCGGAAGAGCGCCCCTTTTACCAAATGGAGCTTGAAATGAGATAGCCCGGCTAGGGTCCGCACCTAGGATGGGGTTGGAACCAAAACCCAGAATCTTGTCAGTGGTAACCTGAGCCTAACTTGTGCGCGCCCGCAGCACCCGCTTCCGTGGGGTCATCGTGGGACCATCGAGCCGAGTGCCCAAACCATCAGCGCATTCGCCTAGATTGTGTTAGCATCCGCGCAGGACGAGAAGAGGCCATAAGTATCTTCGAGTGTAGATTGTACCCCTGAATGATATTAATAGGAAAGAATACGGCCTGAAGGCGAGATCTTCTGCCCATGACACATCCTGCACCGGCTATTGAGGCCGAGGGACTGACCAAGAAGTTCGGTGACCTCACCGCGGTCGATGGCGTGACCTTCCGAGTCGAGGAGGGAGAGGTGTTCGGATTCCTGGGGCCCAACGGGGCAGGAAAGACCACCACGGTGAGGATGCTATGCTGCCTGATATCGAAGACAAGCGGCGAGGCAAGGATAAGGGGCCACGAAGTAGGCAACGAGGAGGACTCTCTGAAGATAAGGAAGCTCATCGGATTGGTTCCTGACAATGTGGGCCTCTACGATAGCCTCAGCGCCTACGACAACCTGGACTTCTACGGGAAGCTCTACGACTGCACAGAGCAGCAGCGGAAGGAGAACATCCAACGCTTCCTCACGATGCTTGGACTCTGGGAGAAGAAAGATGCAGCAGCAGGGACTTTCTCAAAAGGGATGAAGCAGAAGCTTGCGATTGCACGGTCCCTCATCCATGACCCTCAGATACTCTTCATGGACGAGCCCACAGTGAACCTGGACCCCGAATCGTCGAAGACGGTCAGGGATTTCATCCTCGAGCTCAAGAAGGAGAAGAGGACGATCTTCCTGAACACGCACAACCTCGACGAAGCTCAGAGGATTTGCGACCGGATTGCAATACTGAACACCAAACTGATGGCGATTGGCACCCCGGCTGAGCTCGAGCGGTCAGTGAGCGGCAGAAAGACCGTGATTCAGCTGGAGCAGGTGACCGATGCGGTTCTTGTTGTTCTCAGGAAGCTACCCATCGGGAATCTGGTCGTCGACGGCAGC
The DNA here is from genome assembly GCA_050011055.1 of Nitrososphaerales archaeon. Taxonomy (GTDB): domain Archaea; phylum Thermoproteota; class Nitrososphaeria; order Nitrososphaerales; family Gagatemarchaeaceae; genus UBA183. The sequence goes on from JBEKJV010000040.1 coordinate 4,891, forward strand.
AAACTGACAATCGACGTGAAGGACCCCGAGAAAGAGAATGCCGCCATAGTAGACGCGGTAGTCCGAGCGGGCGGCCACCTTCAATCCGTCACCATTGTCGGCTCGACACTGGAGGACGCCTATCTGAAACTCGTGAGGGAAGCCAAATGAGGCTCTCCAAATCGTGGATCATCGCGTCTAAGGACTTCAAGACGTTCAGGAAGAAGAGGACCATAATCTACTCATTGGTGGTCGTCCCTCTGATCATCGCCGTCCTCATCCCGGTCGTTATAGAATTCGCGGGCCACAAGAATGGTGGGACTGGCATCCCTGCGGCGGAACTGCTGATACTTCTTCCCGCCTTCGCCTTCTTCTACGTCATCCTCGCGGCGTATCTCCCGACTCCCATCGCCTCCTACACGATAGTGGGCGAGAAGGTGGAGAAGAGCCTGGAGCCGCTGCTGGCGACGCCCACGACGGACAGCGAAATCCTGCTTGGAAAGGGGGTCGCGGCCTTCCTCCCATCCATTGGAGCTGTCCTGGGAGGGTCGGTGGTCTTCATGATTCTCATGGACCTTGCGACCCGGAGTGAGTTGGGTTACTACTACTTTCCCAACTGGGGCACTGGTATCGAGCTCTTCCTCTTGGCCCCGCTCGCGGCCCTACTGAGCGTTCAGGTGAACGTCATCGTTTCGTCGAGAATGAGCGACGTCAGGACCAGCCAACAACTCGGGGCCCTTACGATTCTGCCCCTCGCCGGGCTTTATGTGGCGGGCGAGCTCAAAATAGTTGACCTCGGCTCAACGTCAAACCTCCTCATCATCGCAGTCGCCCTTCTCGCGGTAGACGTGCTCCTCTTCTTTGTCTCGAGAGCCACCTTCCGCAGGGAGGAGATCTTGACAAAATGGAAGTAACATGAATAGCCCGAATCAGGCTTATTCTCACCGACAGAGTCCATTCTGAGCTTATTTCAGATAGCCCGGCTACGAATCGAACTTAAGTCGAAGGTAGTGCGCTAAATCGTTCTGAGGGTTAAATAGCCCGGCTAGGATTCGAACCTAGGTCGAAGGCTCCAGAGGCCCCCATCCTTGACCACTAGACGACCGGGCTGCTCGGCATTTGGTCGACGTCTTCTCTGCAGATAAAAAGATTGCAGACTTCACTCACGGGCAGCTGTCGTTGCCCGTGTCCTTCCCATGCCCAAATCGTCTAGGACCTCGTCCATGGAATGAAGCGCTGATGCGAGGCGCTTCGGCGTAAGAATTCCGAAGTGCCCGATTCTTATCATGGTGTCCCTGGCCTCGTAGATTCCTCTGGCCACGATGATCCTGTGCCTATTCTCCATCATCTTCTGGATGTCTCCGGCTGTGCCGTCTTTGACCCAGAAGGAGGTCACAGTGTCCGCTCTGAACCCTTCATCAGCAACGAACTTGAATCCCCACTTACCCACCTGGTTACGCGTCAGTTTCCCCAGCCTTCTGTGGCGGGCCCACCGCTTCTCGAGAGTCTCCTTCTTCACTTCGAGCAGCGTCTCCTTGAGCGCCAGAAGGACTTGGGTCGCCGGCGTCGCGAGATACATCCTGGGGTCTTCCATCACCGGCTTCCATCTGAGGAGGTTCATGTAGTACGACTCGATAGGCTTCTTGCGCTTCGCCATGTAGTCTAGGACCCTGTCGGAGGCGGCAAGGAGAACGGCCCCAGGGGCTCCGGCAAGTGCTTTCTGCGAAGCTGTGAACACGATGTCTGCCCCGAGCCTGTCGAAGTCTAGCGGCACACCCCCGATGCTGCAGACGCCGTCGACAATCGAGAAGACATCCGCCTTGACGCATTCCTCGACCAGCTCCCGCGCTGGGTTGCATACCGAGGTCGAGGTATCGACGTGCGTGATGAAGACAGCCTTGTACCTGTTCTTCTTGAGCTTCTTCCTCAGGTCGTCAGGGTCTGCGTGAGCTCCGTCCTTGTACTCGATTGTGTCTGCCTTCGCCCCGTGGACCTGGTTGAGAAGCAGCATTCTTCGCCCGAAGTACCCGGTGCTCAGAGTGAGTGTCCTGTCTCCGTGGGAGACGAGGCTGACGACGGATGACTCCATGCCGATTGTCCCCGACCCTGTAAACACGAACTGAGGAGCCTTTTCATTCCTGAAAACGTACCGGGCAAGAGAGACTATCTCCTTGAAAGTGGAGTAGAACCGCGACCCGACGTGAGGAAGCTGGGGCCCGGCCATCACGTTCCTGACCCGCTTGGAAAGATTCGTCGGTCCCGGAATCAGAAGCAGGTCTTCTTCCATGTCTGGTCTCAGGATGACCCGAATGGAGGGGGGTAAAAAACCTCGCTAAAAGTGGTCGAAGATGTCGTGGAGCTTCTCAATATGTATTATCTTGGGGTCGCTCACCCTTGTGGTGTGGGCAAGCATGAACCCGAGCGCCGCCGATCTTAGGAAGCGAAGGTCGTATACTGTGTCGCCGACCGCTATGGTCCGCTTGCTTGGGATGCCTATCCTCGCCAGAAATTTCAAGTAGGCAAGGTCCTTTCTGGTCGGGTCAACTCTCCCTACCCCTTCAGAGAGAACCCTGCCGTTCTTGTCGAACCGAAGCCCGTTGGCCAGCCAGTAGTCGATGTTCAGCTCCTTCGCGACCTTTTCAGCAAGAATGTCGATCCCTGAAGTGATCAGGGCGGTCTTGATCCCCCGTCTCTTGAGTTCATCTATGGTCGGCTGGGCCTCGGCCCGTACTTTGTATCCAGACAAGATTCTCTGAATCTCGCTCTTGGTCAAGCCCCTTGGCCACGAGGAGATGTCCCTCCGCATGAACTCTCTGTAGTCGATCTTTCCTTCAGTGTACAACTTGAGCGAAGCCTCTCCCTCTTGCGTAGTGCCAAAGGCACGATGAAGGGCGACCCAACTGCTCTCGTGTTCGAGCACCGTGCCGTCCATATCTAAGGCTGCAAGGAGTATCTTCTGTGGCCCCGACATCGATGATTGGCGAATCGGCGAGGGAGATTTAACATTGACCCCAGGTTAATCTATCGTCGGAGACGCCCTTTCTTACAGCCCCGCCCCGGCGTCTGCAAGTGGTGGCTTCAGGAGTCGCAGCAGCCTATGCGTCATTGGGCAACTGTGTGGGGTCGGCGACCTTCAAATCCGCTCTCTGCGAGGAATGCCAATCAACTCCATCGACTGGGCCAGGACTCTGCTGGCAGCATCCACGAGGGCAAGCCTAGCGTCTCTGAGCGCCGTGTCCTCCTCTCTGTTGACCTGAACGCTCTCGTAGAAATCGTTGAACGCCACTGCGAGTTCATGTGCAAACCGAGCCATCTCCTTCGGCGAAAGGTACTCGCCCGCAGTCTCAGCCGAAATGTCCATCATCGAGAGCTTCTTGACCAGGCTTGCTTCCTGAGGCCTCGTGAGCTTTGCGGCGCTCCCGATGTCCATCACAGGCCGCCCTGTCGTCTTCTCGAGAATCCTCCTGGCCCTGGCATAGGTATAGAGCAGGTAGGGCCCCGTGTCGCCTTGGAAGCGAAGTGAATCCTCGAGGTCGAAGACGATCAATTTGTCGGGATCCTGTTTCAGGAGCTCGTACCTAAGCGCAGCCACTGAAACTGCCTCAGCGACGTCGTCGACCCAATCCTGAGTGTCATCGGGGTTCCGCTTCCGGGTCTCTGCCTTGGCCTTCTCCTTCAGAGCGGCAAGCACAGCGTCCACGTTGACGTAGAGCCCCCTGCGACCCGACATGTGCGCAAATTCCGCGCCGATCTCGAACCCGAGCTCGGAAGCCGTCCGTTTGGAGAGCGCGACCACTTCGTATCCTCTGTGGAGGTACCTTGACGAGGCTCCCTTTTCGAGCCTCTCGAGGACCTTGCCGACGATCCTCTGCAGATAGCTCTGCCTGGTATCAATCACTGAGACTGCGACATCGGCTCCTCCGAACCTGGCGCCAGGCTTGCTTCCGCCGAGCGTGGTAGAGTAGAGCATCCCTCCTCCAGGTTGTGCATCTAGGTACACCTCGTAGCCGAAGGGGTCATCGATCAAGCCGATCTTCCACGCCGCGTACGGGATGTCCTTCGCCACGTAGACCACGGTTCCGTCGGAGCGGACGACAACCTTCTGCTCACCGGTCTCTGGATCCGGGATGACCCAGCACCCCTTGTTCTCCCCCTGGGTCTCGAACTTCACTAGCTCTTCCTTCTTCATCGTCTCGAAGATCCTCTCCCACATCCCGGAGTGGACCAGCTGAGACTCCCAGTTGAGGAGGTCGTACCTGGCCCCGAGCCTCCAGCAGGTCGCAAGCTGGTCGGCGAGTATCCTCCTGACGATCCCTCCCGTGTACTCGGCGAGCTCTCCTCCGCCCTTCTCGATCTCCTTCAGGACGAGCGACTGCTTCTCCTTGAGCCCGGGGTTCTTCGCGTACTCCTGGTTGACCTTCGTGTAGACACTGTCACCGCAGTACACGTCGAACTTGACCCCAGCCGGCGGCACGTCAGGGATCCCCAAGAACCTGAACCCGACGATCACGTCCGCCACCTGGGCTCCCGAGTCGTCGATGTAGTTCAGCGCCTGGACTTCGTTGCCCAGGTACCTCATCACTCGGGCGAGCGAGTCGCCGAGGATCAGGTTCCTCGCATGTCCCACGTGAAGGGCCTTGTTCGGGTTGACGTTGGTGTGTTCGATCGCGAAGGTCTTCCCCGTCTTCTCCTTCGAGCCGAAGTCGTTCTCTGAGACGACGGCCGTTATCGAATCGAGGAAGAACCTCGGGCACTTGATGGAGAAGTTGAGGTAGCCTCCGCGGTGAGGCGTGACGGACCCCACATACCTGGAGTCCTTCAGGAGCTCGGCTGCCTTCGAGGCCAGCCTTACAGCCACGTCGGCGGGTTTCTCGGACCGCTCCTTGGCCACCCGCATCGGGACAGCGCTCGACAGGTCGCCGTAGGAGGGGTTTGGCGGCAGGGCGACCTCGACTTCGATTTCACCATAGCCGAGTGACGCGCAGGCTTCCTTGATGATCTGCTCGACCTCGCCCTCGAACTCCAGGAACTTCAAGCGTGGCCCGACCTGGGGCAGACACGATAAAAGCTCTCGGTGTGGTAACTCTTCTTAACTCGGCAGCTGTAGGGTTCCTCGGGCCCGTGGCGTCAGCCTCCGAAGCTGAAGACCGAGGGTCCGAATCCCTCCGGGCCCGCGTTCAATAAGCTCAGAATATCCTCTGTTCGTCTGGATTAGCTGGATTCTAGCTATTTCAGCGCCTGATTGCAGAACCCATTCCTGCAAGGTCCCGGCCCAGACGTGCTGCTCTGTCGTTTCTTCTCGTGCCACCCCACAACGGCTTTATCATGCGACTCTCACTTGACTGAGAGAAGCCTTGTCCCAGAGCGAGCGGAGACTCGCGGCTATCATGTTCACTGACATTGTGGGTTATGCCTCCCTTACCCAAAAGGACGAGTCTTCCACTCTTCAGGCACTGGAAAGGCATCGAAGTCTCCTTCGTCCGCTCTTCTCTAGCCACGGAGGGCGTGAGATCAAGACCATAGGCGGCGCCTTCATCCCGCCGTGGTCAGTTTCATGCCGACCATGTGCTCCTTGAAGCCCATCGCCTTGTAGAGTCTCATCGCGTCTTCGTTCCTTACCCAGACGTACAGCTCGACCTCCCGCGGTCCCAAGTCATTGAGGTCTTTCAGGCAGACCTGCAGGAGTTCCTTTCCGATCCCCTTCTTCCTGTGGCTGGTCTTGACGTAGAGGTTTGCGATGTAACTCTGTTTCCTCTGCGTTTCTAGCAGTGGCTTGACCTCTCTTTTGCATGCCAGGTAGCCGACAAGCTGGCCCCCCTCCTCCGCGACGAGGACCTGCCTGGGGTCGTGATCGATCAGCTCGCCGAGGAACTCCGTTTGCTTCTTCGTGTTCTCTGTGTGTGTCGGAATCGGCTCGTCGATGGCAGAGGGGTCAGCCACGAACTCCTTCCAGAGGGAAACTATCGCATCAATTTCGTTCGACTTCGCTGGCCTGACAATCGTGCTCATCAGGGCATGCTGTGGTCACAGTGTTATTTCAGTTGGTCTTCACAACAAGCACGTCCTGCATAGAGATGGAATACTCCACGCTGATACCCGACCCGGCGGGCCCGGACCTGATACGGCTGCGAATCTACGCCGATTCTTTCCCTTGGCCGGGCCAAGGCTTTGGGCCTGGATTCTGGCCCTCCTGAAGTCGGTCACGGCTGAGGTCGGTGTTTTTATTCCTCTTTCAGATACAAGAGGTTATGACCAAGGGTTCGAATCGGCTAGGACCCGCAGAATCATTTCGGGTCCAGGAAAACAGACCCTGTAGGGTTCGAATCCCTCCGGGCCCGTTCTTTCACTTGCTCTGGTTTCTGCAGGCTTGAAGTCAGCGGTCAAGGGGTCAAGGCGAGATGCTCGAGGAAGTCGGGCTCCCACCGCTTCTGCCTGCCCCTCTCCGCCCCCGAAGCCGCCAGATAGCCGGCGGCCCGGAAGCCCAGGCTCGGGTTGATCATGACAGCGATATTTGTCGCGAAGTAGGGGAGGTTCAGAGAGGATTGTGTGTTCCCGTTGGTCAGCACGGCCATCAGCGGTTCGACGTCGGGGACGAAGTACTTCACGACCACGCTTGTCCCCGAGACGTCGTACTGACCCGCGACCTCCTGCCTGTGCGACGCCACGTAGTCCGAGAACCACGCGAGCTTCTGGGGACCGTAGTTGAAGGAGACGTTGGCCAGCGGCAGGCCGCTCCTGTTCGCTATCCAGACGTTGAACGCGGTTTGGTTCGTGTTGAGGAGGTAGACCTTCGCGCCCACCGGCGTGGAGCTCATGTTGAGGAAGTACATTTGCTGCGGGCTCGCGGGATTCCAACTGGACAGCACGGTGTAGGTCCCGACTGGGGCTACATCGACGTTGTCGCAGTAGTAGTACCCGTAGTTGTGGAAGCATTGGTCGCCATGATAGCCCGAGACCGTCAGGCTGCTCATGTACGAAATGAGCCCGAATGCGAGCGCTATCGCGATCAGTAGGGTGCCCGCTCTGAAGACGACGGTCGCCCTGGAGCTTCTGTCCATCACGCCTCGGTCCTCTTCACGAACAGCAGCGCGCCTACGGCCAGCAGGACCAGCGAGAGGAGGAGGTTAGCGGCGAGCAGCCCGACTGCTTGGGCGTAGGTCGGCACGAGGTGGTAGTACCCGAACCATGCCTGGTTATTGAAGTAGCTCGAGAACGCGTAGATAGGGTTGATGAAGAAGACCGCCCAGACCAGGTAGTAGTAGCCTCCAGAGGAGCCCATGCTGAAAAGGAAGGCCGAGAAGATGAGTATCATGAAGTACGCCACCAGGCCAACGGCGAACGGGACGCCCCCCGACTTGGCCCACAGGACAGCCAGGACGACCAACGCAGCGATCAGCAGGGGCGCGGTGAGCGAGGCCAGGAACCCGAGCAGCAGGCTTCCGAAGTGGGCCTGGGCGAAGCTGGGGGCGATGAGGAAGACGGCCGAGAACTGGGCCAGCGTCAGGAGGCCCAGAGGCACGAGCAACGACGAGACGAGGCGGGCCAGGAACGCCTTCCCTCGGCTGAGGGGATAGGTGAGGAAGGTCTGCATCGTCCCCTTCTCGAAGTCGTTGCCCCAGCCCGAGGCCAGGTTCTTCAGGATCAGGACGACGAGGATCAGGCTGGTCAGCGAGAGCCCGCCTGGTCCGGCCATGTAGGAGAACGCGGAGGATGCGTCCCCGTTGGACACCGACGAGAACAGGAGCACGCCGGAGAAGAACAGGAACGCCGACGCCTCGAGCACGGGGAGCCGGTGGTCCAGGTGGAGGAAGATCGAAAGCAGCTCAGTGAACGCCGAGCCCCTGCGCTTCTTCGGCCCGCTCTGCTGACTCACGCTACCTTCCCCCCCTTCTCCTGGTCCGACGAGACGGCCTTCCTGAACAGCTCCTCCAGAGACGCGTTCTTGGACTCGATGCCGTACAGCCTGGCGTGGACCTGGGCCGCAAGCCTGGGGATGTCCAGGTAGAGCTGGCCCTCGGCCGCGTCCTGGCTCGTCTCCACGACCAGGTTCTCCCCAGACACCTCGACCGAGACGACGTAGGCCAGGGACCTGATCGCCTCCGCGAGGACGCCGGGACTGTCGGTGGTGACCCGCGCGACCTCGGCCCCGAAGCTTCGGTAGAGGTCCTGGAGATTCCCGCTACCGACCATCCTCCCCTTGGATATTATCACCGCGGTGTCGCAGACCCTGCTCAGCTCGGGGAGGAGGTGCGAGGAGATCAGGAACGTCGCCCCCCTCTCCTTGTTGAGGGAGACTATCAGCCCGAGGACTTCGTTCCTCACCTGAGGGTCCAAGTTGGAGGTCGGCTCGTCAGCTATCACGAGCTCGGGCTCGTTCATCAACGCGTGGACTAAAGCGAACTTCTGGAGCATCCCGGCCGAGAGCTTCCCTATCCGCCTGTCCCTGGCCTGGTCCAGCCCCACTCGCCTCAGGTCGTCAAGGGCCTTCGAAGAAGGGTATCCGTGCATCCTCGCTATCCTGGTGAGGTAGTCCTCGACCTTCATACTGAAGGGAAAGTGCGGCTTCTCGAGCACCACGCCCACCCGCTCGGCGACGCGCGGGTTCCCCCAGGGGCGCTCACCAAACACTAGGACGGAGCCTTCGTCTGGTCTCAGCAGGCCGAGCATGATCTTGATCGCGGTGGTCTTCCCCGCCCCGTTCGGCCCTATCAGACCGGTAATCGCGCCGCTCTCGACCCCGAAAGAGAGCCCGTCGAGGGCCACCACCTTGGAGAAGCCCTTCCCGAGCCCCCGGCTCTCAATGACCTTCAAAGGTCATACCCGTTCGGGTCGTACTGCAGGGCCTTCGATATTAAAGCTGGACCGGACTTTCGTGCTGCAAGGCTACGGCGATCAAAGAAGCGGATTTGGACCCGAGACGTGATGCTGCGACCTACCTGAACTGACAAGTTCCGGCACGCGCGCCTCAAGAGACCACCTCGATTATTTTGTCCCTCGTCTTCACCCCTCTCACAATAAAGACCCTTGATTTCGGAACCCCAAGATGCTTGGCCATGATCTCCAGAAGCCTCTTGTTGGCTCGGCCATGTATCGCCCTTTCATCGACCCTTACTTCGAAGACTGATTCGTCAACCTTGGTTACACTAACCTCTCTTGCGTTTGGAGTCACGTGGACCCTGATGAGCATGTATGTCTGACTGCAGGCGTCGCGTTCTGTAAACATTGCGACACGCGCGCGCTTGGACGGGGAGCACCAAGGATCTCAAGTTGCTCAGAGATAGGTGAGGAGGGCTCAAGTTCTTATCATTGGGTGTTTGGCGGCCCTTGCGATTGACCAAAGCCCAAGAGACCCTTGACGAAATGGTGGGATGGAGTGGTAACAGCGAAATCGACCTTTACCCTTATGTCCGTGAACTATTCACGAATATACTTGGCTACCCGAAAGATCACATTCATCTTATCGAGAAGGGAAGCCAGGGCAAGGTACCCGACTTGTCGCTCGTCTCGGCCGATGTGAGCCCGAGAAGCAATACCTACTGGGTCGTCGGCGAAGTCAAAAAAGAAAGGGGAGTATTCCGTTCTCGCGACTATCGCAAAGAGCAATGGGAGGAGCAGCTCAAGAATTGCGTCAGTGCAGATACTGCCTACGCCCTCTTCATAGACCCAACCACCATCGTGGTTCTTCGGCCCGATGGTTCCGAAGTCGAGGTGGTCGAACTGGACAGACACCCGGTAGCGGAGCTTATTTCACCAATGGCGGAAAACAGTTTGGCACCGCTGCGTTACGAGAACTCTGTAGAGGACCATCGAGCCCATCGAGTTTCCCAGCATCCCTGAAGAGCGCGCGCTCTTTCAGAGTCGTCACTCCATTGGAAGTTTCAGCCTGTCGAAGATTCCGAACACCTCCACGAGTGACCCGAAGTGCTTGGGTTTCGTCCCCCTGATGAATCCGCTCCATCCCTTCTCAGTGAGCACGTCCGACACCATAAAGACCGCTCCAGCCTTCACACCCCTCGCCCTGGCCACCGCGAACAGCGCAGCCGCCTCCATTTCGACGGTCATTATCCCCTCCTTCGAGTACCTCTGCAGCTCTTCCACGCTCTCTGTAAAGGGAGCGTCGATGGTCCACGACGGAGCGGACTTGAAGGCAAGGCCTCCCTCCTTCATCGCCCTCGACAGTGCTTGGTTGAGTACGGGGTCAGATTCCACGAAAGGCGAGTCTGGGATGTAGTGGTGTGAGGTGCCTTCGTCCCTGAGGGCCCGTGTGCAGAGGAATAAATCGCCGAGCCCAGGGCTCTTCAGGCCCCCCGCTGTCCCGACTATGAGGAACTCCTGAGTCCCCATCGTAATCAGATTCTCTACGACCAAGGCGGTTATCGGGGCTCCTATCGCCAGCTTGACGAGGGCGGTGCCCTTGCGCCGCGTCAGGTAGACCCTCGAGGTAACGAGATGGAACCTCTTCGAGAGCCTGAGTCCGCCCTTCGCGAGGAGGGCATCCTCTAAGTTCGAGTCGTACACGAGCACAGCCTTTCGTGGGGCGCGAGGGACCCGGCCGCCGTAGGTAGTCCTGACGTCCTGTTCCGAGGTGATCACAGGATTGAATCTGTGTTTTTCCCCTACATTCGGGAAACTGACGGGTCTCCTTCCCATTGTCAGCCCAAGGTGAGGGCAGGCGTCTTTAAACCTCAAGCAGGTGGTTCTTGGTGCGTCTCGGGGCGGGATCTTCTGATCTGAGTGAGACAACCGAAGCAGGGGCTTCGTGGCTTAGCCGGGTTACCAAGCGCCTGCTTTCATGCGAGCGCACGCTTGTAGCCGAACATGGGCTCTATTGAAGCGCGCGCATCCGGATGGCGCTCAGCACTTCACGCCTGATATTGTCTCTGAGCGACCTGATTTCGTCCTTCAGTTCCGTTTCGACTTTGTTGATGTCTTCATCCAAGTAAATACATCTTTACCCCCTTGGACGTGTGGGTATATATTTCTTTACTCTGCGTGACATCACTTTACTCAGAACGACGTAGAAGTAAAACGTGGTTGACTCAGCCAGGGCTAGCGCGAGCGCTTACTGCCGGCAATCTGCGCGTGCGCATTCGAACCCATTGTGGGTCTAGACCCCCCGGGCCCTCTGCACACTCTGCCGGACATCCTCAGTAGAACCACCTTAGCGTGTGCGCGCCCGGTCTCTCGCTTCCGGACAGCACTAACGGTCGAAGGTCGAAGGAGGGACCAGGAACAGCTCGGGCTTGCAGACCTTGCAGCGCTTCGCCCCGTACACGTGGGCGGCAGTCGCGAGACTGTCGACCCAGAAGTAGCCCCCCTGCTTGCCCTTGTTGAGGCCTACCTTGACGTTGAAACTGTCGACGTTGATGCACTTCGCGTTCACCCTGTGGACAATCGCAGGGCGGGCGGTGTCGGTAATCACGAAGTAGCCGTCGTCAGCTAGCCGAAGCTTACGTAGCTCTTCGAAGTTCGATATCTCCTTCGTTACCGCCATGTTGAAGTCCTCTCAGGGCGCCTTGAAATAGCTATCCCGGAGCAGTCCGGCCGATTTCTATCGTTGGGGCGCCTACCTAGAATGAAGAACGCTGAGCGTGAGCTCTACGGTGGCCTTTAGAACCCTGGAGACTGGAGGTCGCGGTCACTCACTTGCCCGTAGGAAAAGACAACTCAAGCAGGAAGGCGGCATTGGTCGACCTCAAGGGGCCTCAGAACCATTGGATTGTCGGAACACCGCCGGCAATCCGGAAATCCAGCCCCCTCTACTCCAAATGGGTTCAGATGGCCTACACGAACAGCAAGGATTCGGTCCAAGAAGACGAGAGGCTCCACAGCCACAGCAAGTCGGAGGAGTACTACCTTGTAATCAAGGGTGCACTCGTTGTAAGGGTTGACAAGAGCGACGTGCGAGTAGGCCCAATGCAACTTCTCAAAGTGCCGAAGAAGGTGCCACACAAGGTGACGAGGCAAGAGCCACCTCTGACGTGCTTCACAATCAGAGTTCCATCTGCACTCCCAAGCGAGAAGACGATAATCGAAGAGTAGCCTCAGAATCAGTTGCAGTCTCGCTTGCAGACTAGTCTATTCCAGGTCACTGCTCTGATAATCGGGGCACCAACTTGAACTGACAGGTCTCGGCGGAGTCATCTAGCTATGTGCCAGACTACGGAGAACTCTTTTAGACCTTCACGACTGGAAAGAAGAGCCATGACGCGGTTCTCCGTGCGGGAGCTCGGGCCAAAGGCATGGCCTGACTTCGAGAGAATTGTCAAGAAGCACAACGGCGTGTGGGGCGGATGCTGGTGCGTCACCTTTCATGATTCGGCAGGAAAGGGGACAGGGACGGCAGCCGGCAACAAGACGCTCAAGAAGAAGCTCGTAATGGCACACCAGTCGCACTCCGCTCTTGTCTACGAGGGGAATCAAGTAGTTGGATGGTGCCTCTTTGGACATCCCACTGAGATACCGGGAAGGATGAGCGCCTACGGCAGGTTGAAACTGGCCCAGCCCGACTGGAGGATACCCTGTTTCTTCGTCGACAAGGAAAGGAGAAGGGAGGGAGTCGCGGAAGCGGCGCTGCAGGGCGTCCTTCGAATGATAGCCAAGAAGGGAGGTGGAACCGTGGATGCGTACCCGATAAACGTCCACGGGAAGCCGTACGGGAGCTCGTTCCTTTGGGGCGGGACCTCGACCATGTTCGCCCGAGCAGGGTTCCATCCAGTCGTAAAACTTGGCACGAGTAAGTTGGTCATGCGGAAAGTGGTTCGTGGCCGATAGGAAGTCGCCTCGCGGCGGATTCGACGAGGTAGACGGTAGCACTTACCGCTTGGTTGCCTGAGGGGAAGTGTTCAGCCAAGAGTCTCCCTTCCCTCAGAATGTTTAAGGAACAGTTGGACATCGAATCTGCGTAATGGAAATGGAGGCCATGGTCAAACGTAATTTGGAACTCATGAAGACCCTGGACGACGCGTGGAATGCTGGACCCGGAAGTCCCCTTTGGGAGACATTTAGAAAACGTCACCATGAAAATGTCGCTGTCTACTGGCCTGGCGGGGCTCCGCCTACAATGGGACGACACAACCATGACCTGGAGGCTGTGGAATTCTTCAAGACCTTTCCAGACAACCATCTGATCAACAACCCGTACAAGATATTCTTTGGCCAAGGCGACTACACTTGCACGGTGGCGGATTTCTCGGGCACCATGAAAGGCCCGATGAAGGCGGCGGATGGCAAGGTAATTCCTCCTACGAACAAGAGTTTCCATGTGGAGTTCTGTACAATCGCCCGCTGGAATGAGAAAGGAGAGATACTCGAGGAGAGGCTCTTCTACGACCTAGTCGGACTGATGAAGCAGGTCGGACTGTCTTAGTCCAAGTCAAACAGCCTCAGGAACACCACTCACGCAAACAGAATGACGTAAGGGACTAGCTACCGCCAGAGTTCTCTCCATACACACATGCACCCAGTCCCTTGTAGGCTGGGCCAACTTGTCTTCCATGTTAACTGCTGTATTTTTTTTCTGAAAAATTTTGCAGCAGTTAATTCTCTCAGGAGAGGCTCTGCCTACAGGCTCCAAGAGAGAGAGAGCGCACACTTCTACCCTCTCTCTCTCTTCTGCAGGCTGCGCCTGTAGGCAGGATCGTGCTCGTTCGCGCACAAGAACTGCGATGTAGCACCACCTCCCAGGCTGGGTTAACTTCAGCCCTGGGTTACTTACCCAGGGAGGTCGTGCTACTTCGGAACATGATGGCGAGAGGGCGTGCCTGTGTGCATGTGGAAAGAAGAGGAAATGCAGACCCTCGGCTTGATACACCCTACGAATCTGGTAACGATTACCTCTTTCTGAAATCGAATGTGGCCCCAGGTGGGGGACTAACGCTAAAGCGAACCTGAATTGCCGGCATCTGCTTTCTGAAGTGGATGGGCCGTACTCTCCTTTCCCGCCAAGTCTTAAATCGGGTGCCAGCGACCGCCTCGCCGTGTCCTCTAACGAGGAAATGCTCGCTGAGCTTCGAAAAATAAGAGAGCTCCTAACCCAAGCACCACCCCCGCCTCCACCACCTGCACCGAAGGGCATCCCGGCTGAATTCAAGGCG
>JBEKJV010000041.1:0-9144 GCA_050011055.1 Nitrososphaerales archaeon
GCAGCGAGAAAGACTCTGAGGAATAAATGCAGGGCGGACCAGGGCCGCTTGGATTGGGTCAGCTCCACGGTGCTGCCTTAACACTCCGTCTAAAAAGATTGAACCCTCGTGACATAGGGACGCTGTCTCTTCGCCTTGACAACATCGCATAGACCTTCCATGGGCGGGGTGCTCAGTAAGTATCCTGACTTCAGTTTGTCTATCCGTCAGAGGTATATGTCAAGATTGCTGAAATGTACAAGCCTCTGGCATTGGATCTTGATAGGCTGAAACTGAGAAAGGCAGTATCGTCCGTTCTAGTAGTGTTCGTCTTGGGAGCGATTGTCATGGTCGCAACCGGGACTGCAGCTGTTATGCTCGCCCCTTACCCAACGAAGACTACCCTAGCTGAGACTGGTTACACGACTCAGACATTGACCTCGAACATCCTCGCAACAGTCCTCAAGACATCAACTCTGACTAGCACGATCGACACGACGCAAACCGTCTCATTATTGTATAATGTGACCACTACGGAGACATCAGGGGGAAACATAACACTGACGATTCACACAACGTCAACGAACGTTACAACCTCCACAACGACTGCGACCACCACCGTCAATGTCACCCGCGCAACAAGCACGACGACTAAGAGTACCACCACAACGACAACCTCGACGAGAACCTCAACGACAAGCTCGACGTCCGTCTTCACGACAACCTCAACGCTGACGACGACGTACTCGACTTACACTTCCACTGTCACGTCTATCAACGCGACCACCATTATTACTTGGACCTGTACTCCCGGCATCAATTGCTAGCAGCAGGCGCACGAGTTCACTTCGTCGGAAGCAGTCACGTGTCTCACGGGCCCCCTCGGGCCTAACAAGTGTAGGGCGCAATCAAGGAGTTGAATGACCGTCTCATTTGGCCCACGGGAGGCGCTCAGAAACGAATGAACTTGGTCCCGGTGGCAGAACGGAGGAACCGAACGAAACCGAATGCGTCGCTCAGTGATGAGGTCTTCGCTGAGATACTGCCAATTTCGAAGTTGGGTCCGTAGATCTCCTGGAGAATCCTGCGCTTGACTACGGTCCAGCCAATCTCGCCGAGGAGGTTCGTAAGAGACTCTTCCAACTTCTCCGGGTTCTTGCTGGCCTTCTCCAGTGTAAGGCTGTACTTCTCGGTGAGATAGAAGAGAACAGTTTTCTTGCCGTTCTCCGAGAAGACTGAAGTGAGGGCGGAGTCAAGCCTCTCTCTGATCTGCTCGTATGCTATGCTCCGGCCATGACTTGTCGGAAGCGGTCCGTGGGCGAAGATACGCACATGAGAAATCCTCCAGTTCATCTTAATAGTAGTTATGGAGATTAGATTCGGGTTTTGTGGTAGCGGTTTCCAATTCCACTGTGGGCATGGTCGGTCCACGCTTGGAAAAGTGGACCACTAATCTATAATGCATATATAGAACAGAGGTCATGCGAATTCTAGAGGAAGATGTCCTTCCCAGAAAACGCAATCTCGGTCCAGGTCAACGGGTTCGAGAAGAAGTGTCCTACACGAAGATCTGAGCTAGAGATAAAGATGGACGTGCTTAGCGTCGTAGGTAGGGGAATCGACAGGCCCACCCAGATCATGTACAAGGCGAACCTGTCATGGATCGCCCTGCAGTCCAACCTGAAGTCGCTCGTCAAGAGCAACTTCCTCAGAGAAGAGGACTTGGGCAGCAGGAAACGGTATGAGTTGACCCAGCACGGGTTCGATGTCCTAGGCACGTACAAGCAGGTAGTGGACGCGATGAGCGCCCTCCCGCCAGTGCAGAGACAGGCTTTCTGACCCGCTCGGGCATTCTAGCAAAGAAACCAGTCAACTGTTTCTGCACGGCCATTTTTTTTCGGAACGAACTATCAGGTCTTCTTGAGTCCTTCCGAGCTGTAGAAAAGCTGGTTGCTGAATAGACTTCGTATAATTCTCTCGTCTCTCTCGCTGTGCGCCCCTGAGGTCAGGAGGAAGACTGCAGTAATGCGGCCGCTGGTCATCTCGATGGCCTGTTTCAGGAAATTGTAGGTCTTCTCCAGGCCGAAAGAGAGTATCAAGTCGGTGATACTGTCGAAGACGAGCCCAGACTTCGGATTCGTCGTGATTGCCTTGTCGATGACGTTCAGGAGGAATGATATGTCGTTGGGGACTAGCACTTCCGTGGGAAGGTCACCCGGCTTCGCGTTGGAGACTCTGGCAGTCATCGTGAAGAACCTGGCGTTCTGCAACCCCGAGAGAGTGTTGTACACCCTACTTCCCCGGGAGGTGAATGCGTAGAACAGGTATTGCTTTCCCCCAAGTTCGAAGGCCAGGTCCCTGACGCATCCTTCGTGACTCGTTGAAGGGTCCACTACCAACAGGAACTGCTTCCCAAGGATTTCGTCTGTAGTGAGTCCCTGGGGGCCAGAGAAAGTGGTCGCGGGAGCGACCGATGGCACCTGAACTGATGCCGTCTGCTGAAAGAAGGCGCTCAAGAGGGTCGCACGTCTGAATGTGGAAGCCGTCACAGCGAAGACAGCTGCGGCAATCAGGTATCCCACGGCCGTGGCGTCGATTCCCTCGTTCAGCAGATACCCGTTGAAAAACAACAGATCAAGACCAATTGCTACCCACGCTATCGGGAGCACGGTGAAGGCTGTCCTGACTTCCGAGTCGGATGACCTCGACCTTGCCATCAGCAGGAGGCTTGAAGGATAAACAATGAATATCAGCAGAATCCCGAGTAGCATGTCTAGGTAGAAGTTTGCAAACCAAGTAGCCATCTGGCAGCCCTTCGGAAGAAGGGACGCGACAGGCTCACAGAGTGTCTGGTTCAGGTTTTGAAAGTAACCAACGATATTCGGCACAGCCTGTGCCTGCTGGTCGAAAGTTCCCGGCACGAACAGGAAGCCGCAGGAGATTGCGATGAAGAGCGAATATAGCAGGAAAAATGTCGCCTGCGTCTGATGCCTAAAGACCTCCCTGACGATGTCCATGAACCCCTTTCCCTTGGGCCTGTAGAAGATCGCGAGGGCGACTAGGGTCAGGAGGAATACGTCGGCCAGCACGAAGCTGGTCCCGGATATGGTGTATACTGTCATGAAGAGACTGCTCTCGACGACGAAGTCCCTGAGGAGCTCGAGGGCGACGACGGCCATGAAGAATACGTGGACCATTACGAGAAGGTTCCTCACCTGAAGGTACTCTGTGGTCTTCTGCCTGAAGACGTAGAGGGCGGACATCCCCGTGATTACCAAAGTGACAAGATGAATCGCAGGAATGAGGAAGGTCGCGTCCAGGACCATGCCTACCACTTCACATGGCTTCTTATGGCCGTTTCTGGCACGCGTGTAGTCAACGCCTGCGTCCCTCCAGCCAACGCGTCAGTTCCTCCAGAGTCTGCTTGGCCCTTGTATCAGGAAGCGACTTCAGGCGTTCTCGCGCGACAGATGCATGTTTCAGACAGGACCTGGAAGCGAATTCGACTGATCCTAGGTCGTCGAGGATCCCCTGCACCTCCAGGGCATCAACCAGACCGTACTCACTCCTGGCCATCAGGCCCCTGATTTCGTTCCGCTTCTGGGGGTCAGCGTGCGTAAGAGCATGGATTATGACGATGTTCCCGGCGTTGTTCTGCATGTCCATCAGCATCGGCTTCCCCATCTTCTCGGTCGCGCCAGTGATGTCAAGTACATCGTCCATCATCTGGAACGAGATACCAAGGTTCCTGCCGTATTCATAGAGATCTGCGACAATTCCCTGTCTCGCTCCGCCCACGATTCCGCCCGATGCCGCTGACGCGCCGAAGAGCGCCCCCGTCTTCAGGCCCGCAAGTTTCAGGTAGTCCTCGACTGACGGGTCTCTCTTCTTAGACATCTGCATCTCTAGGAACTCGCCTTCTGCGGCCTCCTTCGCCGCATTTGCGACATGCTCGATGAGGACCGCCACCCTCTCTGGAGACACATCGGCCCTCGCGTACCTGCTCAACTGCTCGAAGATCTCAAAGATCAGCATGTCTGAAATCAAGATGGCCGTCGTGACGCTGTACTTCGTGTGGGCCGTCGGCTTGTTGTGCCTGGTGGGCGACTCGTCGATGATGTCGTCCTGGGTCAGCGACGCCGTATGTGCCAATTCGTAAGACAGGGCGATCGGCATCGCCTTCTCATAGGACCCGCTCACGGCCTCGCAGGCAAGCAAGACGATCGCTGGACGCAGCATCTTCCCTCCGCCTACGACGAACTCGTAAGCCACTTCGGAGAGGGTGCTGTCCTTCTCCTTCACCTGCTTCAGACCTTCTTCGACCGCCTTTCTGTAGGGAACGAGGAGAGAATCGACAGCCCCGTCGTCAATCAAGAGGTTGCCCATGTCATATCTGCCCGAGGTAAGTCACGAACCCCCAGAGTATGTATTCACCGTCTGCGGCCAGGTCCCTCAACGAGTCCCTGTGCTTTACTGTTCTCTGCGAGAAGTACCTGTAGGCGAAGGAATAGGGGGTAAAGACCACAAGCAGACCAGCGAATGTAGGGAGGACCCCTGTCAGGACGAGCAAGGCTATGTAGAGCCCAGAGGAGAAGTCGACCACGTCCATTAGCTTCTGAGACGTCTCGGTGCCGAGCGAAACGGGGATGGTCTTTACCCCGTAAGCCGTGTCTTCTTCGACATCGCGCACGTCGAAGAAGACAGTGTTGACCATCAGCCTGAGGAAAATGAATGGGCAAAGGGCGAGTGCTGCGACCGGGAGCTGCAGATAGTAAAGCCCAACGAGGATCGGAATCAGAGACCAGCTCAGCGACACCGTCAGGTTCTTCACGAACAGACCTTCTTTCAGACGGGACATCCCGAGGGCTCTGCCCATCCTCTCCGAGCCGACGCTGTATGCAAAGGCGAGCACAACCGGGACGAGGAGCCCAGCAAACAGGGCCAGGTTCCGAAGGAGCGCGAGGGCATACCCTGCTCCAAAGCTGACGACGACGATCGCGGGCAGCAGACGCCTCCTTCCTTCAAGGTACGTTGTCCTTTCCAGGTGGGAGACCCTGTCTTGGTCGAAGTCCGACAAACGGTTGACCATGTAGGCTCCGTATGAGAAAAGGTATGCCATTACGAGCAGGTCCCAGGCCGGGGTCCTCCCCAACACGAGAGCAGCAGTCGCGGCTATGCTTGCCGTCCCGAGCGCCAGCAAGTGACCTCCGTAGACCAGCTCATTGTAAATCCTCCCTACTGCGGTAATCTTCCTTCCTCCTTGATCTCCCGCCGGCCGATTTCGATTTCGGAATACAGCCTCCATCCTCTCTTCTCTTCGAACATTTCGTCGGGGATCGAAAGCGGTTTGGTCTTGGACGCGTCCAGCATCATGACTTCGTATGTCCTCCCTACTTGCATCAGATGCATCTCGATCTGCTGCATGCACGTCTGGAATTCGAAGAGCGGGATGTCGATGACGGCCAGATAATCCCTTTCCTCGGTTCCGGCTTCTAACCAAGTGAACGGCAGGCTGTTGAAGAACTTCCTCACCTTGGACATGCCGTCCTCATCAAGCTTCTGGGCGATTATCAGCGCCTGCATCACCCCTGAGGGGTTCCCATCCTGGAGGGGCCTGACCCATCTGATGTTGTGGCTGAGGATGAACTTGTTCTTCTCCACGTGCTCGGAGTGATGGTAGCGGACAGTCCTGGGATTGACGCCCATTTCCTTGGCCGTCTTAGCCAACGGCGTCGTCGGATCCTTCAGGAGAGCGCTGAGTATCTTCAAGTCGACAAGATCGACGACAGAGTCTCGGTTGACAGATAGGAACGAAGCCCCGATCTCCCCCATCGTCATGTCGAACCTATTCCAGTCCATCTTCCATCTTCGTTCTTCGAAGTCGTAGAATTCAGGTCTGAAGGGCGGGTACCTCACCCAGTAGAGTTCCCTGTATTCGTAGCCTTCGATGAGCCCTTCCTGCTTTATCTGCTCAAGCGCATCCATGTACTTCTTCTTCAGCCTGAAGGGAACTGCGCTCAGGCACAAGTATCTGTTCGACCCAATGCTCTTCGCGACGAAGACAAGGTAGCTCATCCGATCGAGCCATGACTTGCCTGACGCCCCGTTTGGTTTGACTTCGATGTAGCCCATGGAGAGACCCAACTCGCCATAGTTCACATTGATCGTCGTCGTGAGGCCCAGCCTCGTCAGGTGCTTGTTGACCTTATACCTGATCGTCTCCGCGTTCAGGCCCGTCAACCTAGCCAGGAGAGAGTAGTTCTGGACCCCTACCCTTTTCATCATTTCGAGTAAGTAGAAGTCCTGGTTCCTCCTGCGCAGTTTTTCTACGGAGCCCATCTATTCCGATCGGAGGTCTCCGGGTACTAAACCGATATGGACTGCGAATCCACTTTTCGGGGCTCACACTAAACCGGTACGGACGATGAATTCATCTTTCTGTACTCGCGTATAAACTTCTCAGACCTGTCACTATGATCCTACCGTTGCCGACCGCCAGCTAGTGCGAACAAAAAGCATATAGTGGGCATAGCGATTGGTCAAGCGCAGAAACACATGAAGGATGAAGAAAGGATTCAGACTGGCGTCCCTGGCCTCGATCCACTGATTCAGGGTGGCCTGACGCCGGGAGACTTCGTGCTATTGGTCGGTGGGATAGGCACTGGTAAGACTATACTGTCATCGGAGTTTGCCTACAACGGAGCCAAGGATCTCAACCAGCCCTCAGTCTACGCCACTTTCGAGGAGGACGCGGTGAGCCTTCGGCGAAATATGCTGAAGCTCGGCCTAGATTTCGAACCGCTGGAGAATTCCAAGAAGGTCAGGCTGCTTGACCTCGAGGCACTGGAGGGAAGGGGAATGGGCTCGAATATCGACACAATCCTCACTGCCATCGACGAGGTGAAGGCTAAGAGGCTCGTGATTGACTCCCTAACCGCTTTCCTGAGCGGCGCGACCGGTAAATTCGATTACAGCTTCCTGATGCACCTGATCTACAAGACCCTCAAAAGGGAAAGGATCACGACGATAGTGACTGTGAGCAAATTCGACCAACAGACCCAATACTCCATGGGTCTCGAGGAATTCGTGGCCGACGGCGTCTTCTATATGGAGAACTATCTCGCAGACAATATGGAGTTGAAGACGAGGTTCATGGTGAGAAAGCTGCGAGGCACTGAGCATTCTAGGAAGTACCATACTGTGGTCTTCTCATCGAAGGGTATCGAGATACTCCCGTATAGCGTCTGACGCCCTTCGAGCCCCGGCTTTCTGCGAAAAGAGACAAAAGCGAGATATCGTAGAACGGGGAAACTATCGGACGATATGAGGTTGAGGTCGACCTGGTTCGCTGTGATGATCCTGCCAGTCGTGATGATGCTTCTGCTTGGCGGGAACCTCGCCTATGCGGCACAACCTCAGAATGCTTATGGAGGCAATGACTCTCACCGGGCGCAACCTCAGGCTGTTTCGCTTAGCTTGGCTGGCGGTGTTGTGTCTCCAGGAGTCCAGGTCTACTCGCTTAAGGGGGGGCAAATTGTTGCCGCCTGGATTCTCGGCAATCCAGTAGATTCGAGGAGCTCGGTCCTGCGTTACAGCCTCAATGTCGTCGTCTCTGGACTGACCGCGACAGGCACTGCTTCTTTCGATCTTGTATCCAAGACCTCGCATTGGACGTACATGGAGGTCCAGGGGTCGGTAAACATTGACGCCATGACCCCCGCGGTGTTCTTCCCGCTCGGATGCACTCCTGGGATTGACTGTACGAGCGAAATTCCGGCCCTGTTCAACGGTACTGGGACGGTCACTCTATCGAGCGCGGGCAGTGCGGTCACCATGACCCTCAGTATGGGGTTCGAGTCTGCGTACCTCAATCCGTTCGGAGGGCCAGTCTTCTTCGCTTCGAACTCAGGGGAGGTCATCGTGGTGACAGACTATTCGCAGGCGAGGATTCGATGGACAGGTGTCCAGATGGGCGGCACTGCAGTTGGTACCTTCGGCGGGGCTTCCGTCTCCGGGAGCTTCGGGATGTTGGTCAATTCGAGCGAAGACCTCAGGACCGGGACAGAAATAGATCAGGGGGCAATTTTCTTCTTCGGGATGAGTAACCCGGCTCTGAACAGCCTTGGCACCTTCATCGGCTACTCTACTATCCCGACAGGGTCGTCAGTCGCGTGCCCAGGGTTCCCGGCGGGGACCTGCAATCTAACAGGCCTCACGTCGGCAGGTGTCTTCATAATGACCACGGAGTCGGGTGGAGTGCTCGCAGGACGATACGCCACAGTCTGGGCTACGCCTGCTGTGGTATTCTCGAGTAGCATCTCGGCCTTCCTGAGCAGCTCTCACGGTCGCTGGTAAGCCTGGAAGTTCAAGTCATGGCAGAATCACAGGAATCCTAGCGCTGTCTTTCAGGCTAGGCCGCAAACCATTATATCACTTGAGCCCGGAAGCGTATGATATGGGTGATATGCCCGACGCTTATCATTGTAGGATCTGTTTGAAGCCGTTCTCAGACAAGACCACCTTGGTCGAACACCTCAGGCTGGAACACGAGATCCTTGAGGTCGCCTCCTACGCGGCATCGACCATGATGCAGGAACAAGACAGGGACAAGATAGCCCGAGAGTTCTTCAGGCAGCTCGAGCAGATCAAGAAGGAAATTGCGAGCGGGTAACGTCGGTCAGAAGCTCGCGTCCTGACTGATTTTGTCATATAGATTCTGCATTCAAATGATTGAAATAGCGATTGTTGGAATCTTACGGAGGACGCTAGATTGAATACCAGGGGAGCTGTGCTTGTCACCGTTGTTTCGCTTCTCCTCGCATTACAGGTCGTCCCCCTTTCGGTGGCTGCCACTTCTAACATCCCGTCTCAGGCCATGGGCCTTGCCCTAACGATAATCCCGCCCAAGCTACCCGCCGACAATGGTACCTATTCTGCTGTAGTAGTCTCGCTTGTCGACTCCAACGGCCTTCCCTCAGCGGCCCTCTCCAACTTGACAGTCTTCTTGACTTCTTCCCAAACGAACATCGCTTCTGTCCCAGACACTGTCACGATCCCGGCGGGCAGCGAGTATGTTGTGGCCAAAGCAAGGACCACTCCGACTCCTGGTATCACGGCGATCACTGCTTCGTCACATGGCCTAATGTCGGACTATGCTCAACTGAC
>JBEKJV010000042.1:0-11333 GCA_050011055.1 Nitrososphaerales archaeon
TCACAAACTCCTGCACAGCGGCTACGATCATGATGCTCCACTTGGGACCAAAATCATGGCGCATGGTAAGCGTGTATTCGCCCTCTTCCCGCGTCAATCTTGTTTGGAAATTGGGATTGAACCTGGCTCGCTTCGTCTGGAAGTCCAGTATCCCATCCGGTGAGGAGTCCTGAGTCCAGAATTCTGCCATCTCCTTCCACAAGGGCGGGCCGACCTCTCGCCCGATTCGAGCGAGCGTCTCGTCATCGCACTCTGCGAGTATTATCTTGAAGAGCGACTTGGGAATCTCGGCGATTCCAAACTCCCGTGTCTTCTTGTCCCAATTGAAATTCCGACTGAGGATCGAGTTGATATATGCGTTGACGGTCGTGCCTTCATCGGCGGCTTCCTGCCTAAGAGAACGTGCCAACGATTCTGGGATTCTGATTGTCCTGAGACTGGTCTTGCGCTCATCCTTGTCGGGGTTTGGCAATGGAATGGCCTTCGATAGGAGGGACTGACCTCGCTACTTAGGTTTGTCTCCCGGGTATCAAGAGCTGGAACGGGCGTCTTGTCTCATTGGGGGTCTCTTTTGTCTTGAGGCCTGTTCGGGTTTGCACCCATTGCTTAGCCCTTTACCTCGAAAGGGATAATATCTGAACTCGTAGAGGCAAGTGCATTGTGGAGAAGGACAGGCTTGACCCGTGGGGCTCAAGTACAATCAAAGACTATTCCAGGCTTCAGTCTGAATTCGGGATTGAGCCTGTAGCCCCGCTGCTCCAACGCTTCAAGAGACTCAGTCACCATCTTAGTCGGGAGATCGACTTCGGACAGCGTGACCTTGCGAGGGTCCTCGACGCCATAGACAAGAACAAACCCTACGCAGTGATGAGTGGAATCAAGCCAGACGGGAGCTTCCATCTCGGGAACAAGATGACTGCCGACGACATGGTCTACTTCCAATCCCTGTCCAAGAAAGCAACCGTGTTCTATGCGATAGCCGACGTCGAAGCATACGCAGACAACGGGTTGTCCTTCAAGGAAACTTCGAAGATAGCTGTCAAGAACGTCGCTGACATACTCGCCCTGGGCCTAGACCCAGAAAGGGCCGTAGTCTACAAGCAGAGCGAGGAGATGAGAGTGATGCGGATGTCCACCATCTTCTCCCGAGGCGTAACTAACAACATGCTTAGGGCGATCTACGGAGAGAGACAGATAGGCCTCTATCTTTCCGCATTGGTCCAGGCGGGCGACATCTTGATGCCGCAGCTGGCGGATCTCGGCGGCCCAAAGCCAGTCCTCGTCCCGGTCGGGGCCGATCAAGACCCCCACATCAGGCTCGCGAGGGACCTCGCGGCCAGGTACAGCGACGAATTCGGATTCATCCCCCCCTCAGCAGTTTACCACAGGTTGGAACTCGCTCTCACTGGGGGCTACAAGATGTCAAAGAGGGTCCCGGAGTCAGGATTCACACTGGACGACACTCCGAACGAGGCCTCGAAGCGGGTGCTCGTCGCCTTCACTGGCGGAAGGGCGACGATCGAGGAGCAGAAACGCTTGGGGGGAAGGGCCGACATCTGCCCCGTCTACGACCTCTACCGCTTCCACTTCGCAATCGACGACGAACACTCGCAGCGGGTCTACCGAGAGTGCGTCAAAGGAACTAGGATGTGCGGCGAATGCAAGCAGGAGGCCGCGGGCCTGGTCAAAAGGTTCCTCGAAGACCATCGCAAGCGGCGGGAAGCGCTGATGAATGACGCGAAGGAGCTCCTCGCGAAGAGCCGGAACTACCTTTCATCTGCTGGAAGGTAAGAGAGACATGTCGACCTCACTCCACC
This sequence comes from Nitrososphaerales archaeon, assembly GCA_050011055.1. Taxonomy (GTDB): domain Archaea; phylum Thermoproteota; class Nitrososphaeria; order Nitrososphaerales; family Gagatemarchaeaceae; genus UBA183. Next base: position 1,818 of record JBEKJV010000042.1, read on the forward strand.
CGATTGAGAGGAAGGTCCTCGCCTCCTTGGCCAGAGAAGGCAGACTCGGTTTCGAGGCTCTAGTAAGCGAGACAGGGCTCAAGGCGGACCAGGTGAGGCGTTCACTACAGTGGCTCTCCTCCAAGGGTCTGGTGACAATCAAAGAGGCAGAAGTTGAGAGTCTCACAGTCGGCCATCCTCCGCCCGAGCTCACTCTGGTCAACGCGGTCAACGAGTCACATGAGCCGCTCACCATCGAGGCGTTGAGGTCGAAGTTCGCTTCTGAGAGTGAATTCTCCGCAGCCTTCGGGCGGGCAATGACCTCCGGATGGGTCCATCTCGACCGGGAACACTCCCCTCCCGTCGTTCACATCGCTGACGGGAACGGGCCTGGAGCTCTCAATTCAATCATGGTTTCCATCTCGAGAGGCGCGGACGAGGCATCGTTTTCGGATGCTGAGCGAGCGATCCTGGCTGGACTGGTCAGGAGGGGAGTCATCAAGAGGTCGACTGTTCGCACTTCGTCAATTTCCATCACTGAAACGGGAATGGAGGCTGCGACCGCGAAGGAGGCCGAGGACTCCCTGGACAGACTCTCTCCGGAGGCTCTCGCTTCCGGAGCATGGCGCGGGAAGAGACTGAGACCGATTGATGTCGAGGCGAACGCTCCTCGGTTCTATCCCGGGCGAAGGCACCCTGTCAGGGACTTCATCAGGGAAATAAAGGAGACCTACATCTCGATGGGTTTCACAGAGCTGGAAGGAAGCAGTGTCCACCCGGCGTTCTGGAACTTCGATGCACTCTTCATCCCACAAGACCATCCTGGGAGGGAGATGCAGGACACATTCTACCTCGAGGGGCTCATCGACGGAGAGATGAGTCGCCGGGGGGTCGTGGCAAAGGTCGCGGCGACCCACGAGAACGGCTGGAAGACCGGCAGCAAGGGCTGGGGGTATCCCTGGAGAATCCTGACAGTGAGGGCGCTTTCCGAGTCGCGTGAAAAGGAGACCCGAGTCTTCGCCGTCAGCAAGGTCTACAGGAATGAAAACCTCGATTACAAGCACGTCGCGGAGTTCCATCAGATGGACGGGATCATGGTGGGCAAGGGACTCAACGTGAGGCACCTTATGGGGTTCCTCAAAGAGTTCTACAAGAAACTGGGTATGAAGGACGTCAAGCTCTGGCCAACATACTTCCCCTACACCGAACCATCTCTGGAAGTAGTCGGTTACTCTAAAGTGGCGAATGCTTGGATCGAGCTGAGCGGGTCGGGCGTCCTCAGACCTGAAGTAACGGTCCCGCTGGGAGTGAAGGTCCCGGTCCTCGCGTGGGGACCCGGCGTAGAGCGGTTGATGCTGATGCGCTTCGGGCTCGACGACTTGAGGACCCTGTACGGCAGCGACCTGAACTGGCTAAGGAACAGAGTGGAAATTGCCCGTAGTTAGGATTGACCTGAGGAGGTTCTCAAAGATGGTCGGCGTCGACAGGACCAGGATTCTTGACAGACTCCCATACATAGGCTTGGACATCGAGGGCGCCGACAAGGACTCTGTGCGAGTCGAGTACAGCCCCAACAGACCTGACTACGGAACTGACTTCGGAATCGGCAGGTCGCTCAAAGGCCTCCTCGGCAAGGAAGTCGGGATGCCTCACTATCCGGTGAAACCTTCGGGAGTTTCGGTCTCAGTTGACGGTAAGCTCTCTTCAGTAAGACCGTTCATCGCCTGTGCCACCGCAACCGGCCTTCGCCTAGGCACCGAAGACATCAGGCAGATCATCTCCTTGCAAGAGGACCTTCACCATGGCCTCGGAAGGAAGAGAAAGAAGGTCGCCATCGGCCTGCACGACCTGGGAGCCGTGACTCCCCCCTTTTCATACGCTGCCGTCAAGTCCGACTTCAGGTTCACCCCTCTGGGAGGCAAGAAGTCGGCAACAATACATCAGATCCTTTCGGAGACCGCCGAGGGAAAGGCCTACGGACCGGTCCTCGGCGGGGGAGAGCTGTTCCCGATTATCACCGACTCCAGAGGCGAGGTCCTGTCGTTCCCACCCGTCATCAATGGAGACCTCACCAAGGTTACAGCGAAGACCCACGACATGTTCATTGACGTCACCAGCACAGACCGCAAGGCAGGGGATGACGTCCTGGCGATAATGGCTACGACGCTCGCAGAGGCCGGGGCGAAGATCGGCACTGTCTCCATCAGATACACGACCGGGCCGCGCGCAACGCCAGACCTCACCCCGGTTCGACTCGCGCTGGACTCCCATCTCATTGCATCAGTCCTCGGCCTTGACTTGACTAAGCAGCAGGTAGTCGAAGCTCTCGCAAGGAGCCGTCTGTCAGTCAAGGGGGGCACTGCGATGGCCGCGAGGTACAGAATCGACCTCCTGCATCCGGTCGACATCGCCGAAGAGGTCGCATTGGGATACGGGATGGACAGAATCGACTCGCTCTACCCGCCCAGCAACCAGCCCGGCAATTTCCACCCATTCGAGCAATTCCTCGACTCGACATCGACCGTGATGGCTGGCTCCGGGATGCTGGAGCTAATGACTTTCGAGCTTGTAGACGAGGAATCCCTCTATGCGAAGTTCGGCAGGCCCTCCGACGACAAGATCATCGTGCATGAACCGCGAAGCCTCGAGCACTCGGTGTTGAGAGACTCGCTGATTCCCAACCTCATGACCGCCCTCTCGAGCAACATGAAGTCCGACTATCCTCAACGCGTCTTCGAGATAGGCAGGGTCTTTACGCGTACTGGTGCTGGGGTTTCCGAGGCTTGGCACCTAGGGTGTCTCGTCGCACACTCTCAGGCCGCCTACTCTGAAGCCAAGATGTATCTGGAGTCTGTCCACAGAACATTAGCAGGCAAGGAACTCGTTGCGGAGGAGTCTCAGCATTGGGCCTTTGCTGAGGGCCGGTGCGCAGCTGTTGGCACAGCTGGTCAGCTGCTTGGCCACGTAGGCGAACTGAGACCCGAGGCAATCGATGCTTTCGGATTGAAGGTCCCCGTGGCCGGGTTTGAGCTTGACCTCTCAACATTGCACAAACACCTAAAATAGACCGCCTCTCCGTCGGTTTCCAGACGGCTTTCGTTCCAAAGCGCGCAAAACGGCCACCTGCGAAGGCGGAAACGCTTTGATGAGCAGATGGTTTACCCAGTCGCGCGACAGACGAAGGCCGTTTGCCCGTTGAAGAGGCTTGGTGATGATCCCCGCTAGAAGCTGGGACATGATCCGGGCTCGTCAGAGACGGGCAACAACACCAAGAGTGATTGAAGAGTGATAGACAAGCGCCAAAAAACCATCGACGCCTTCGGGGTCTTTGTCTCAGATTTCGTGCAGAACCTCAACGAACTCTCCGAGGAGGGGTGGTCCATCCTGGTTGAAGGCCAGCGAGATGAGAGAGCTCTCCGCAGGCTGGGGTTCGGGGGTCACCTGGCCTCTATCTCTTCTGTGAAGAGGAGAGGGGTGGAGGCCTTCGAGGGCTCGAGGAAAGTCATCATCCTCACCGACCTGGACAGAGAAGGAGCGGCCTTGGCCTCTAGATACCTGAAGGCACTCGCACATGAAGGCCTTCGCGCTTCGTTAGCTGAACGGCGTCGTCTCAAGCATGCTTCGAGAGGCGTCTTCCTCCACGTCGAGAACCTCTCCAGGTTTGCAGAAGTCCCGAACCGAGATCGGACGCAGATTTCCTAACGACTTGTCTTGCTGCACAACTTCACAGGAGAAGGAAACCAGACAGTTCATCCTGCGACTCCGACTGCCGAGCTCTCCTGACGCAATGGGGAATGTTGTTCGTGCGGAGATTTGTAGACTTGAGAGCCAAAAACCACGAAGTTTATATTCTCGGTTTTTTAATGAAGAAATCGACTTACGCTAACGCCGTTAAGCACGAGTTAGAACACAGATGAACGAAACAGAAGTGAATGGAATTGCCAGATTCAGGTATAGTAAAGTATCTAGTAAGACTAAGATTTGAGGTAGACGGAGTCGTAGAAAGGGCCGACGTAATCGGCGCCATCTTCGGTCAAACCGAAGGGCTCTTCGGCCCTGAAATGAACCTCAACGAACTTCAGAAAAGCTGGAAGGTCGGCCGGATAGAGATCAACCTGGAGTCCAAGAACGACAAGACGAAGGGAGAGGTGATAGTGCCGATGTCGACCGACATAGGGACGGCCGCGCTGATAGCTGCCGCTGTCGAGAGCGTCGACAAGGTCGGGCCCTGCAGCGCTCGTTTCAACCTGGGCGCCATAGAGGACGTTAGGGCGACCAAGAGGAAACAGATCGTCGACAGAGCGAAGCTGATAGTCAGGGACTGGAGTTCTAAGACTTCCAGCGAAGGCGAGAACGTGCTGAAGGACGTGGCTGAGTCGACCAAGAGAGCCCGCGTGATCAACTACGGTCTGGAGAACCTTCCTGCAGGTCCTGGCGTCTTCTCCTCGGAACTGGTCTACCTGGTAGAGGGAAGGGCCGACGTCGTGCTCTTCCTCAGAGCCGGGATCGAGAATGTCGTCGCACTCGAAGGTACGAGCGTTCCCGACTCGATAATCGAGCTCGGGAAGAAGAAACGTCTGATTGCTGTCCTGGACGGCGACAGGGGAGGAGACTTGATCGAGAAAGAGCTGGCCCAGGTCGTCAGGGTGGAGAAGGTCATCAGAGCGCCCACTGGCAAGGAGGTCGAGGACCTGACGCCCATTGATGTCATTAACATGCTGAAGGCCGAGAGGCTGGAGAGCCCCCCCGTGGGTTCCCGCAAGGAGGTTTCCGCTGAGCGTGCCCCGGAGAGAGTCCAAGAAGAGCCTGACGAGCCTGTCGTGGTGAAGGCTCGCGAACTCTATCCGAACCTGAACGGAACCTTGGAGGCAGTATTGCTCGACCAGGGGTTAGTCGAGGTCGGACGGTTCCCGATAAGCGAACTTGTCCAGAAAATGGAGGGTTCGAACGCTGCTCATTTCCTCATTTTCGACGGCATCGTAACCCAGAGACTTGTGGAATCAGCGGCAAAGGTGGGTGTAAAGGGGATTATCGGCCACCGGACAGGAGAGCTGAACAACGTCCCTGACGACGTACGAATTGGAACGTTCAGGGACCTCGGGCTAGAGTAGCTCGGGCCTTTGATAGTCACCGAATTCAACCAGAAGCACGGTCGCTGTTCGCTCATCATCGAGTCGGCCGAGGACCTCTGGACGCTCAGGCGACTCATCTCGAAGGGAGATGTCATCGTAACTCGCAGCTCGAGGGTCGTGAAGAACGAAGGTGAGTTCACGAGGCCTGATAAGGGGGAAAGAGTCAAGACGACTATCGCGCTGTCTGTGGAGGAAGTCCACCTCGACAACAGCATAGAGAGGGTCAGAGTCAGAGGTTCGATTGTCGAGGCAAGCGACGAAAGCGTCACCAAGACAGGGTCACATTCGGTCACTCTGACACCCGGTCGCGCGCTGACAATAAACAAGGACCATTGGAACCCAGTCGAAATCGGGCTTGTGCGCCCTCGAAGAGGTCTTTCAAGGAGGTTCGTCATCATCGCGGCCGACAGGCGCGACGCAGGGGTAGGCGTGCTGAGCGGGTCCCATCTCTCAGTAATCGCCACCGTCGAATCTGGCCTCGGTGGCAAGATGTCGGAGGAGCAGAGCTCCGGCCCTTACATCTCGAAAGTCGTGGACTTGGTCTCACAGACTCTCAGGGAAGGTGACGAGGTCGTCGTATCAGGACCAGGGAATTTCAAGAACCTGATTGCAAACAGACTCAAGGACGCTCTGAAGTCGAAGACAGTCCAGACGGTCGAAGGACCGGACACCACTGGTGCGGATGGCGTCCGTGCCCTCGTCAAGGACCCGGCCTTCCAGCGCGTCGCGAGAGGCTCCCTTCTAATCGAGATTCAACAGCTGGTCGCCGAGGTCGTCAAGAGGGTCTCAACGGGTGACCCCAAGGTTGCCTATTCCCTTCCGCGCGTGAGCGAGGCAGCGATGGCGGGCGCAGTGGACGCATGTGCGGTATCTGACGACGTTTTCTCTGCCGGCCTTGACGAAGAAGAGGTTGTCGGCACACTGAACGAAGTGGAAAAGAGAGGTGGCTCCGTATACCTCGCCGATTCCTCTATGGAATTCGGGAAGCAAGTCTCGGCCTTCGGCGGAATCGTAGCTCTGTTGAGATACGCGGTCAGACCGTCAGGATGACTGGGAATACGAATCCCACGAGGGCGTCGAGAATGACGCCTCTTTTGATCAGGCTCTTTCCGGCCTCCTCTCGATCCGCGTGAAGTGCAGGAGCGGACCAGGAACGACTAGATGAGATACGGGCCCACGATCACTCCAAGCAGCAGCGCCACGACTGCCAGGGTCGCGCCTAGGGTGATCCTTGACACATTCGCCTCGCTGAGCTTGCCTCTGCCGAGTGCTTGGACCCCGACTCTGAATGCCAGCCCGCCGTCAAGCGGGTAGATCGGAAGAGAGTTGAAGATGGCCAGACTGAAGTTAAGGAAGAAGAGCCAATAGAGTAAGTTGGCGAGAGGTGTCAGCGACGGCCCGTAGGATGAGGTGTAGAAGCCCGACATGGTGTCAGAGAAGGGTGCCAGTTGCTGGCAATTCGGAAGCGTTGGTATACAGAGATACAAGAAAGGCGTCCTCAGGAGTGAACCTGTGTACGTCGAGACGCGACCTCGCAGGTCGCCCAAGCTAGGGCTCTGGCTACTCAATCCAAGGAAAGGGAGAGTGAAGTTCTGGCCTGACGTCGTATTCTGAAAGAGCTGACTTCCAATAGTGATGTTGCGGTTGAACGTTGCGCCATCCCTCCAGACTGTCACGTTGATTACGTCTCCTATGCTATACCAGGAGCTAGTGGAAATGGCGGAAGTGCTGTCTATTGGAATTCCGTTCACCGCCGTGATGTAGTCGTATGTCTTGATTCCAGCGTTGCTCAGGGGTGAACCTTCAACGACGATTACCCCCAAACCTTGGTTGCTGGTTGGTTTCATCGCCGAGACGACTCCGAACAGCAGAAGCAGGCAGACCACTCCGACCACGAAGTTGATTCCCGCACCTGCTGCAAGGAACCTCGCTGAATCGGCGGCCTTCGCAATCTTCACCGCGTCCTCGTCCACGTCCACAAAAGCGCCGATTGGAACCACTAGGAAGAAGATCAGGCCGGAGAACTTGACGGGGATCCCACGGCTCCTCGCAATTACACCATGAGCTCCCTCATGGATGACCATTGCGACAAAGAGCGCTATCCATCCGTCTACGATGGGCAGGTACGGGTTGATTCCAGGCAGGCCGAGGTTCGCCAGTGGACCGATGGACCTCACGTAGCTACCGACGGCGGCACCCCTGGGTGAGAGAAGCACCCCTGCCTCGCTGAGGAAGAGGAACAGCGCTATTCCGCATGCCACAGGCATGAAGAAGAGAAGGAACCAGCCTGCGGGTCTTGAAATCCTGGCCCTGCCCAGCCTATCCATAACCGACAGGAATCTTCGAGTCCGGAGCATTACAATCCCATAATGGAATTCGAACCTTCTGTGCTCTTCCAACCGCCTTCAAGACTCCGCGAGTTCGGTGTCGCTTTAAGCGTTCACGCTTAATATCAGCCGGAGCACTGGACAATTGAGATTCATGGAAGGCTGTTCGATGTGCGGAGGAAAAGTCTTCTACACTAGAAGATACTCTGGCGAGTCTCTCTGCTCCTCCTGCTTCAGCGCATCGATTGTCGAGAAGACGCGAAAGACCGTCTCGAAGTATGGGATGATACGTCACGGGGAGCGGGTGGGGGTCGCGGTCTCCGGGGGGAAGGACAGCCTGTCGCTGCTCAGTGTCCTTCATCGTCTGAGCGACAGGCACGGGAGCCAACTCGTAGCGATATCCGTCGACGAGGGAGTGGCGGGCTACCGTGAGGAGGCGTTAGAGCACGCGAGGTCAGCGGCCGCTCAGGTCGGCGTGGAACATCTGACTATCTCGTACAAAGATCTCTTCGGGTTCTCCTTGGATGAGGCACTGAACTGGAAGGACGAGAGGGACATCTCCTCCTGCAGTATCTGCGGAGTTTTCAGGCGCCGGGCGATAGACGAGGCCGCCGAGAGGGCAAAGGTCTCTGTCGTGGCTACGGCTCACAACCTCGACGATTGCATCCAGACATTCATGATGAACCTGCTCCACGGCGATGTGGCTCGGCTCGGCTGGCTCGACCCGGCCTACGCCGATGACAGCTTCGCAATCAGGAGGGTCAAGCCCTTCATGGAGATCTACGAGGAGGAGGTGGCCCTCTTCGCTTTCCAGTCCGGGGTCCCCTTCCAGAGCGTCAGCTGTCCGTACATGCACGAGGGTCTGAGGACGGAGGTCCGAGACTACCTCAATCGGATGGAGGCCAGCCATCCAGGAATCAAGAACGTGCTTCTGAGGTCGAGCCTGGACGTGATTTCGCGATACGCGGCCGCCGACAGAAAGGCATCTATTCCTTGTTCCGACTGCGGAAGGCCGTCATCGTCGAGCCTTTGCAACGTCTGCCGGATGAAGGCGACAATAAAGCAGCATGTTAATTACACGGGCTAGCCTCCGCCGCGTCGGCGGTGGGTAGGGAACGGGGGTTAGCCGTCCCCGCTCGGCTGAAACCGGCTTCACGCAGCGCCAGTAACCTTCGGGTAAAACCACCTTCCCCGCGACCCGCGCTGGACGGGGGAGACGAACTCACGCCGAGGCGGGCGGTCATGAGGAGCAGTCCTCTCGAAGGAGAGGTCCTGACTCTTGATTGCCGAACTGGGCGAGGTCCGGGAGGGAGCAGCCCTATGGTGACGTGGCCACGCTGCCTCGTCTACGTGGGGGATTCCCTATCCGGCGAAAAGGGGGCGGAGAGTGATGGTGAACTCCGAGGGGCCCGCCGCCACTCACAGCTTTTTTAACGGCCATGAATCAGACTGAACTTGCGCAGGGGTAGCCTAGAGTCAAACACGGGCAGCCTGGTAAGGCGCAGACAAGTCGCGCAAGCTTGCTAAGCCTGTGTCTCTCACGGGACTCGTGGGTCCGAATCCCACCCCCTGCGCCCAGAAATCCACTACCTACTGACCGAATCGATTGCCTGCATACTGTGCCTTTGAACCGAGTTGTTCTTCGATCCGCATCAATTCGTTGTACTTCGCAACGCGCTCCCCTCTGGCTGGCGCGCCCGCCTTGATGAACCCAGAGCCGAAGGCGGCCGCGAGATGGGCTATGAACGGGTCGTCAGTCTCCCCCGACCGGTGGGAGACGACAACGTCCCAATCCGCCTTTCCAGCGAGGTCTATCGCATCCTCGGTCTCGGAGACCGTCCCGATTTGGTTGAGCTTGATAAGAACAGAGTTGGTCGCTCCCGTCTTAATCCCTTTCTCCATCCTGAGGACGTCAGTCACGTAGAGGTCGTCACCGATAATTCGGGTTTCCTTCCCAAGCCTTCTAGTGATCGATGCGAAGGAATCGAACGAGTCCTCAGCGAACGGGTCTTCGATTGTCAGCAGCCCATACTCATCTCTCAGCGCTGCATAGAAGTCCTCGAGCCTGTCCGCGCTCA
>JBEKJV010000043.1:0-6982 GCA_050011055.1 Nitrososphaerales archaeon
GTGATGTCGGCGCACAGGGAACCGCTATTCCGGGAGTTGTTTGGGAGGGTCTCGGACCACGTCGGGCGAACGGCTCGGATTCGCGTAGTGTTGGTGGAGACTCCTCAGGAAGGCGTCTCGATTCCAAGACACCCAAAACACATTCTCGTGCCTGTCTTGAAGGAGCAACACCCCGACCCCTATGTCATCGCGGCCGCGCTGACGTCCTCTGCTTCAGTCGCCGACGTTGAGATTACGGCGGCCAAAATCATGGAGCTGCCTCCAACGGTCCCTCTTGACGCGATCGACACGGTCTATTCGCTCAGGAAAGAGGAGAGGGAGTTCTCGTATTTTACGAGCCTAGCCATCAAAACACTCGGCCGTTTCATCAACCCAAAGATACTTCCCGTTCGGGAAGTGGGGAGCGATGTCGCTCAATTCGTGAGAGACAAGGGCATCGACGTCATGGTCATATTCTGCAAGAGGGAGACCGGGTTCCATAGTTTCCTTACAAAAGATGAGTATGACATCGTTAGCAAGTCCCCCTGCGTCGTGATCGTCACCCTCCCCGGAGCCTAGAGCTTCAGAAGTTCCCTACTAGCGTTTTTCTCGTCGCTTTCGCTTCTCTTCGTCCTTCTTCCGCTTCTTGTCGTGCTCCTTCAGCTTGACCTTGTCGTAATGTCCCAGAGGTCCTTCATGTTCGACGTAGCCATGATGCGTCTCGATCGTCTGCCTCACCAACCCTTCGGTTGCGGCGTCTCGCTTCACGAGCCTGACAGATAGGTTCCTCCTGTCCACCACTTCCCACACGACCCCTTTGTGATTCTTGAGCTCCTCGACAGCCTGTTCCATAGCGAATTCGTTGCCGAAGAGCCCACGGATCTCCCATGTCTCAGCCATACGCCGACCACTTCCCGGCGAGTGTCTTAAGGGCTAACCTCGAATCTCTGATAATTGGGCTCTTCTCGTCGATTGGAAAGTCGGACTTCCGGGACAAGTCATCGCGAAGGTCTTCAGCTCGTAACTCAACATTTCCTCCTTGGAAGCTGCACGCTGGTACGGTAGCGTAACCATCTTAGTGCAGAAGAGAATTCGAGAAATCAATGAAGAAAAGGCAGTTCCTCTGCTTCGGACAGACCCTAGAAAAATCTAAATATGCGCTCAAACTCGCCTTTCATTGGGCCCTGCGCAATGTATTGTGCACGTCAGTTACTATTAGTTATGAATGGGGGTAAGCCGGCTTAGTAGTAACCAAATCTGGCGCCAAGAAGACCACGAGACGGAAGGCGGTGGAAGATGAGGTCCCTCCTTTCAAGGTCAGCACTCATTTCTTGATTCCAAAGCATGAGCTCCTGACGAAAGAGGAGTCACAGCAAATGCTTCAAAGATTCCATTCTTCTCCTAGCCAGCTGCCGTACATTCTCGTGACCGACCCGATAGCCAAGGAGATTGGAGCGAAGCCCGGTGATTTCGTGAGAATATCCAGGCGGAGCGAGACCGCGGGTTCCAGCACCTACTACAGGTACGTGGTGGAGGGCTGAACTTGAGTAAACAGATGCAGAAATCAAATTCCTGGGTGGTCCTCCGCGACCTGCTCGAAAGGGAAGGTGTCGCAAAGCAGCACCTCAACAGCTACAACGAATTCGTCTCCAGGGGCCTCCAGAACATCGTCGATGAGATAGGTGAGGTCGAAGTGGAGACGGTCAGCACGCCCTATAAGATAAAATTCGGAAGGATCACACTCGGTTCCCCGAGGGTCGTTGAGATTGATGGCTCTGTCAGTAGCATCCTGCCAATGGAGGCACGCCTCAGGAACCTCACTTACTCCGCCCCCGTCCTGCTCGAAATGACTATCGAGGAGGAGGGCCTCCCACGCGACACCATGCGTCAGCACATCGGGGACCTACCTGTGATGGTGAAGTCCGAACTGTGCCAGCTCTCAACCCGTTCCAAGGAGCAGCTGATCGAGTCGGGCGAAGACCCGAATGACCCAGGGGGTTATTTCATAATCAACGGGGCGGAGAGAGTCATCGTCGGCTTGGAGGACCTCTCGCCCAACAAGATCCTCGTCGACTCAGAGAAGCTCTCCGGAGCGACCACCTACAAGTCAAGGGTCTACTCCTCGGTCGTAGGCTACAGGTCGAAACTCGAGCTGACTCTGAAGCAGGACGGCGCGATCAACGTGAAGGTTCCGAGCTGCCCCGTCGACATCCCCTTCGTAGTAGTTATGAGGGCGCTGGGGATCAAGTCAGACAAGGATATCGCTGACGCGGTCTCGCCAAAGGCTGAAATTCAGGATTTCTTGGAAGTCTCCTTTGACAAGGCCAGCGAGGCGCCCACCGACAAAGACTCACTGGTTTACATTGGCAACAGGGTTGCCCACGGCATGCTTGAGGAGTTTAGGGTCAAGCGTGCGCAATCGATGCTCGACTGGGGTCTCCTCCCGCACCTGGGGAAGACCGAGGACAGGAGATACGACAAGGCGATGTTCATGGGCGAAGCGGTCTGCAAGCTCCTTGAGCTTAGGCTCGGTTGGATCGGTGCAGACGACAAAGACCATTATGGTAACAAGGTGATCAAGTTCGCTGGCCAGATGCTGGCAGACCTATTCAGGACAGCCTTAAGGAACCTGGTCAGAGACATGAAGTACCAGCTCGAAAGGACTGGCCAGAAGCGCGGGGGCAACGTGGTTGGGGCCGCGATCCGGACAGGGATTATAACCGACAAGCTCAACAACGCAATAGCTACAGGAAACTGGGGACGAGGCAAGGTCGGGGTTACGCAGCTCCTTGATAGGACCAACTACCTCAGCACGCTAAGTCACCTGAGGCGGGTCCAGTCGCCATTGAGCAGGAGCCAGCCGAACTTCGAGGCTAGGGACCTCCATGCGACCCACTTTGGCAGGATCTGCCCCTCGGAGACACCCGAAGGCGTCAACTGCGGCCTGGTCAAGAACTTGGCCCTTTCGGCCATCATTTCCGTCGGCGTTCCGACTCAGGAGGTCGAGGAGAAGCTCTGGGAGCTCGGAGCCAAACAGATTCGTGAGACAGACCAGAAGATCCAGGTCAACGGCTGTAGGATCTTCATGGACGGCAGGTTCCTGGGCTACGTGGATGACGGCGAGCGGCTCGCCAAAGCCTTCAGGAAGCTAAGGAGGGAGGGCCAGATCAACCCGAGCGCGAGCGTCCTCTATGTCTCTCCTGTCAACGACAAGGCCTACCCTAGGTTGTACATCAGCCTGAGTTCTGGCCGCGTCCTTCGGCCCCTGATCGTGGTGGAGAACGGCAGGCCGCTGCTCGACGCAGAGCTGATCGAGAAAGTCGACTCCCGCCAGATGTCATGGCGTGAACTGGTGGAGCGGGGAGTTGTCGAGCTAATCGACGCCAACGAAGAGGAGAATTGTTTGGTCGCGATGGGCTCAGACGACGTCAGCACCAGGAACACGCATATGGAACTCTTTCCTGCTGCGATGTTCGGAATCGCCGCTTCGATTATCCCGTACCCTGAGCATAACCAGTCGCCTAGGAACACCTACGAGTCGGCCATGGCAAAGCAGAGCCTCGGCTTTAGCTCTCCGACATATCCAATCTCCCCACACGTCAGGCAGCACCTCTTGGTCAGCCCCCAGGCACCAGTCGTCAGGACGAGGACCCTTGACCTCCTGAAGATCGACGAACGTCCGCTGGGGCAGAACTGCGTGGTCGCCGTTCTCTCCTTTGAGGGGTATAACATCGAGGATGCAATCATCATGAACAAGTCTAGCGTGGAGCGGGGACTCGCGCGTTCGTTCTTCTACCGGCTCTACGAGGGCGAATCCAAACAGTACCTAGGCGGCATGAGGGATACCTTCGAAGTCCCGGCCGCGGAGTCAAACATAAGGGGCTACAGAGGCGAGAAGTTCTACCGTCTCCTTGAAGGCGATGGGATCGTCGCCCACGAGTCGCAGGTGACGGGGGGCGACGTGGTCATCGGCAGGACGAGCCCGCCGAGGTTCATGGAGGAATACAAGGAGTTCGAGATCAAGGGTCCCTACAGGAGGGACACGTCTGTGGCCGTTAGGCCCTCAGAGACCGGCGTCGTGGACTCGATCTTCATGACCGAGAACGTCGAAGGGGGCCGAATGTTCAAGGTCAGGGTCAGGGATATGAGGGTCCCCGAGATTGGGGACAAGTTTGCCTCCAGGCACGGACAGAAGGGAGTGATCGGTCTAGTCGTCCCCCAAGAGGACATGCCCTACACGGCAGAGGGTGTCGTCCCGGACATAATAATCAACCCGCACGCCTTCCCTTCGAGGATGACCGTGGGTCAGTTCATCGAGTCCATCGCAGGCAAGGCAGGCGCCCTCCGTGGCTCGCTGGTTGACGGGTCAGCCTTCGCTGGAGAGAGCATCGAGGAGCTAGAGAAGGTACTTCGAGGAAGGGGCTTCGAGGCAACAGGAAGGGAAGTGATGTACGACGGAAAGACCGCGAAAAAGTTCGCGACCGACGTCTTCGTGGGCGTTGTCTACTACCAGAAGCTCCACCACATGGTCGCGGACAAAATCCACGCAAGAGCCAGGGGTCAAGTCCAGATGCTGACGAAGCAGCCAACAGAAGGGAGGGCCAGGGGAGGCGGTCTGAGGTTCGGGGAGATGGAGAGGGACTGCCTAATCGCATATGGCGCTTCGATGGTTCTCAAGGATAGGCTACTCGACGAAGCAGACAAGACCGAGATCTATGTCTGCGAAAAGTGTGGCCTAATAGCATACTACGACGCGAAGCAGAGGAGGTACACCTGCAAGATCGACGGGGACCAGGCCAAGATCTCCACCGTGGTCGTCGCCTATGCCTTCAAACTCCTGCTCCAAGAGATGATGAGCCTCAACATAGCACCGAGACTCCAACTGAAGGACAAGGTGTAGAGAAGTGTCAATGGAACAGGCGCTCAAGACCATAGGCGGGATCGATTTCGCAGTCTTCTCGCCCAGCGAGGTAAGGAAATACTCAGTTGCGGAGATTACACAACCCGAGACGTACGACGAGGACGGAATGCCGGTCCAGGGCGGTCTGATGGACAGCAGACTCGGGACGCTGGAACCTGGACAGAAATGTGGGACCTGCGGCAGCACCGCGGGGCGGTGCCCAGGGCACTTCGGCCACATCGAACTGGCCGAGCCAGTCCTTCACATAGCGTTCGTAGACGAGATCAACAAGCTGATTCAGACAACCTGCAGGACTTGCGGAAGGATTCTCCTGCCCCAGCAGGAGCTGGACGCCTACCGGGTTCGGATCTCCAACAGGACAGACTTCAGCCCTGCGCTCGTCGACGCAATCGCGAAGGAGATCACGACGAAGGCGAAGAAAGTCAAGCTCTGCCCCCACTGTGGCAAGCAGCAGTATCAGATTGAGTTCACAAAGCCGACCATCTTCCACGAAATCACGGAGGAGGGAGGCGCGACCCGGCTTCTACCGGTCGCCATCAGGGAGAGGCTCGAGAGGGTCAACAACGAGGACCTCGAGCTCCTCGGTTTCAACGCAAAGGCAGCTAGGCCTGAGTGGTTCGTGCTGCAGGTTCTTCCTGTTCCACCGCTTACCGTACGACCTTCCATCACGTTGGAGTCCGGAATCAGATCTGAGGACGACTTGACTCACAAGGTCGTCGACATCCTCAGGGTTAACCAGAGAGTCAGGGAGAGCAAGGAGTCCGGGACGCCCCATCTGATCGTTCAGGACTTGGTCGACCTGCTCCACTACCATGTCACCACATACTTCGACAATGAGGTCTCAGGGATTCCCCAGGCACACCACCGCTCTGGAAGACCACTGAAGACGCTGAGCCAGAGGCTCAAGGGCAAGGAGGGAAGGTTCCGAGGTTCGCTTTCAGGAAAGAGAGTCGACTTCTCCAGCAGGACTGTCATCAGCCCGGACCCGAACCTAGACATCGGAGAGGTAGGCGTCCCCTACGAAGTGGCCAAGAAGCTCACGATACCTGAAAAGGTCTCTCCCGCCAACATTGAGAACCTGAAGTCTCTCGTGACTAGGGGGCCGTTCGAGCATCCAGGCGCAAACTATGTCATCAGACCCGACGGAGTTAAGATTAGACTCGACTTCGCGAGCGACAGGAAGGCTCTGGCGGATACGCTTGCACCGGGCTACATCGTCGAGAGACACCTCATGGACGGGGATGTCGTCCTCTTCAACAGACAGCCGTCGCTCCACCGCATGTCCGTGATGGCGCACTTTGTCAGAGTCCTGCCCTACAGGACCTTCAGGCTCCACCCGTCGGTCTGTCCGCCGTACAATGCCGATTTCGACGGCGACGAGATGAACCTGCACGTCCCCCAGAGCGAGGAAGCGCGGTCTGAGGCGCTGATGCTGATGAAAGTCCAGGACCAGATAATCTCGCCTAGGTATGGAGGCCCGATAATCGGCGGGATTAGGGACTTCATCACTGGCGCCTTCATGCTTACTCGAGACGAGACCCTTCTCACCTCCGGTGAGTTTTCAAATCTGGCGCTGGTCGGCGACTACGAGGGAGACCTCCCAGAACCCGCTGTGAAGGGGACCCACCCCATGTACACCGGCAAGCAGCTCTTCTCGCTCTTCATTCCGAAAGGGATGAACTGCGTCCTCACGTCGAAATGGGCGAAGTCGTCCAAGACGGGAGCTTCGAACGACGTCATGATCAAGGATGGGCAACTCATCTCGGGCGTCGTCGACAAGGCGGTTATAGGGGCAGAGGAGCCAGACTCGCTACTTCACAGGATAGCCAAAGACTACGGGAATGAGGACGCCAGGAACTTCCTCAACTCGATCACGAAGGTCCTCAAGACCTTCCTCACCCGGAGAGGCTTCACTTACGGCTTCAACGAGCTGGATTTGACTGAGGAGGCGAAGAGGAGTATCCGCGAGACCCTGGACGAGGCCTACACTGGCGTCTCCGAGCTGATCAAGAAGTACAAGGCAGGGACGCTCCAGCTGACGCGGGGGCTCTCGCCAGAGGACTCGCTAGAGGCGTACACCAT
>JBEKJV010000044.1:0-6829 GCA_050011055.1 Nitrososphaerales archaeon
CAGTGGCTTGCCTCGGGAGCTGAGCTCGTCGAAGTTCGCCTCGGTAAGCTTTACGGTCAGGTCCCGATGTTCCGTTCTTGTTGGCATCATTTTGAATCGCTTCGCCCATCGAGCGGAGATGCGTATTTAAGATGATATACGGAGTGATGACAACTAAGGTACAGAGGAGTACTGAGGACGGCGCGTACCTGCATCGCAGCGCGCGCTAGCAGAATCAAGTCTGTTGCGCGAGGGGTAGGAATCTGATCCAGCATGCTGGGTGGAGGTCCAGACTCTTCACCCGGACACTACACTGAAGTGAAGAATCGCTGTCTGCCCCCATTCATCAACTGCAACTGCCGTGTACCTTCCTTGGAGAAATGTGTTGAACCATGTCGATTCTGAAGGAAACGCGCCCGTCCAGTATCCAGTAATTGTTTCGGAGTAGGAGATCGTCTCGTTACGAGTACTACTGAACTCGCGCTCAATTGCTGAATTAAATTGCTGAATTACCCAAAGCATCGAAGACATACCAAGGCGTGGGAGCAAAATACGGGCAGAAAAGAATGGGTTGAACGCTCAGAATAAGTGGAGGAGCGTCCGTAAGGTTGCCCGGTCCGTAGTTCCCTCGAAGAACAGCAAACCCGACAGGGACGTAGTTGGCATCGCAACCACCGTAACCTGGGCCAAGTTCGTAGGCGGGGATGGGCCATATGTCCGAGGCGGTGACGTTGTTCACGCGGTCCAACGTGTTGTGTTCGTCAATTGTCACAATCAAGCCGCCACCGGAATTGACTGACAGTTGAAGGTCAATTCGCAAGCCGCTTGACAGATTCAAGCTCGAGGCGGAGGAAATGGGAACGGAAATCGCAGTCTTTGCATAAGGTGCTGTCGGGCATGTCGGGTTCTGATGGGAGGTATTCGTGAACGGATGCGCCGGGCTGATGCAGTAGGTGCTGGAATTCGTAAACCACACAGTGTATTCAATCGTCTGGCCAGAGTCGTCAGGGGCTGATTGATTGTAGCGGTAGTAGTAAGATGGCCCGTACTTGATGAGTTCCACGGGGTAGAGGGACGCGTTGCTGGCAGAAGGACACCCGCCGAAGTTGAAGCCTACGCATGGCACGACGGCGGCTTCTCCCGTCAGTGTCAAATCTGTCCTCATTACTGCCACATTGGTCTGAGTTACTGTCGTTGTCGTAGTAATCGTGCGTTGGTTGCCAGTTCCTATCAGGAAGCCGACACCTAGGCTCCCTGCAATCAGCAGGACCAACATCGTTCCCAGAATCTCTTTTCTCAACCTTGCCTTCTGTAGGGTAGTGCTCGACTGAAGCTAATGAACCTAACAGCGAGAACGGCCCCTGCTCCCATTGTAGTGCAGGGGGGTGGGACCTGTCCTATCTGCTCCGCGCGCGCACTCCTACAAACAAAGCCTAAGTGCGGAGGACAATCCTTCCTGTTAGAGCCACACTCTTGTCAAACGCCAGCAAAGATGAACGCAAGAGCCGTCTCAGGACATTCAGATTCTCAGAATCGTTGGAACGTTCTCTTGATAAGATGTGTTACCATAGGTTAGGGATGCATCTCCAACCGTCTCCTTTGCGACCCTTTGAGGTCCAGTTTTGGCTTGTCCGTATGGTTGCACGGCGTGTGACGGGAATTCGGGGTTCTTGAGTCTAACGTCGTTCGACGTAGTTCTGCGTCGTTCGGATTTCATACGTCGTGTAATGTTGCGGTGGATGGTGAGCGCAGCGTCTATTCTCCCTGTAATCAGGGTGGACTAGTGAAACTAGCGCGCGAGTCCCACCGGGCCCGATGTCGAATACCTCAAATCATTGCGCAGGAGAAGTGAGTCGAACCCTTATGACATCCTAATGCAATCATCATTACGGCCACGAACATGCCAGCGCATCGCTTCCGTCGTCGTATGACAGCGTTCCTACTGCTCATTGCGGCCGTCTTGCTTGTTGCACCAGTTGTTTCTGAATTGACTTCGCCTTTGATAACCGCTCCTTCTGCGCCACCTGCACCGGTCCCAAAGGTGGTCGCGACGGTGCCCGCAGGGTCATACAACGCCGGAGTCGCCTATGACTCTGCGAAGGGAGAAGTCTTTGTGGCCTCTACAGGCTTCTTTCCTGATTACTACGGCACCGTCTGGGTTATCTCGGATACTACAAACACCATAGTCGCCAACATCTCGCTTGGGAAAGGCCTCCAGCTCCACGCCATTGCCTACGACTCCTCCAAGGGCGAGGTATTCGTGACCGACCTGAACAGTAACACCGTCTATGTCATCTCAGACACCACCAATGCAGTGATTGCGACGGTGAAGGTGGGAGGCTCCCTCGTCGGCCTAGCCTATGATTCTTCCAAGGGCGAAGTTTTCGCGACAAACGAGAACACCGTCTCAGTCATTTCCGATATCACCAATGAAGTGGTCGCGAATGTGAGTGTGGCAGATAAGCCCACTGCTGTCGCCTACGACTCGTCCAAAGGGGAGGTTTTCGTGGCTAATGTCGGCATCTGGGCTGGGCCCGTTGGCAGCATAGGCAACTTCATCAAAGCAAGCAACATCTCGGTCATCTCCGATGCCACCTATGCAGTGGTCGCCACGATTAGCATGCAAGGCGGTTCCGGCGACCTCGCTTACGACCCCGCGAAGGGAGAAGTCTTCGTGGCCAATGACCAAATCGTCTCAGTCATCTCGGACGCAACCAACACTGTCTTCACGACCGTGTACGCGGGAAATCAGCCTCTCAGCTTCGCCTACGACTCCGGGAAGGGGGAGGTCTTCGTGGGGAACGCTTTCGGTATGGTCTACGTCATATCCGACGGTTCGAGAGACGGTCAGGGGACATCAGAGTTACTGATTTTCCTCGGTGTCGCTCTTGCAGTCGCGGTCGTCATTACTGTATTCTACGCTCGTTCCAGACGCATCGCTCGCCAGATGCGTCCTCCCGGTGGTCAGGCGACGGATTTTCCAACTAGCGCGCAGGAGTTTCCTAACGTCAGAATTCGCGCGCGCGCGGAGTCTTCGATGCTGACACCCAACACTTGAAATTAGCTGGAAATGCGATTCTACAGGATTGCCTTTTGCGCTCCGCTCCAAAGGTTTTTGGCCATTGACAAAAGGACCTCGAGTTGAGATTGCTGTCAGGAGATTCCAAGTGCATCACTTCCGTAACCATCGTCGATGTGGAAAGAGGGAACCTCCTTCCGGATAGAACAGTCCTTGTCGATGGTGACCGGATCAAGAGGATTCGCCGGGACGGAGAATCTGGCGTTCCCGAACGATCGCTCGCGATAGACGGGCACGGACTATACTTGATGCCTGGCCTCGTCGATGCCCACATGCACTTTGTTGACCCGCCCACTTTTGGACGAATGATGGTCGCCCATGGCGTCACTTTGGTTCGAGACATGGGAAACCCAACTAACCAGGCCCTAGCCCTCAGAAGTGGCCTCCAGAAAGGCGAGATTCTTGGCCCCGAGATGGTCACAACCGGAAGCCCTCTCGACGGTTTTCCTCCATCCATACCGCAAGTCGCCATCGCATGCAGGATGCCCGAAGAAGGGCGCGACGCAGTCCGGAAGCAGGCGGCATCTGGGGTAAACCAAATCAAGGTGTATAGCGGCCTCGAAAGAGACGTGTTCCTTGCCATAGCTGACGAGGCACAAGGGCTCGGTCTGAAGGTTGTGGGCCATGTTCCAGAGGCGGTCTACATCGAGGAAGCCGCTGAGAGAGGCCAGCGGAGCTGTGAGCACTTGTTCGGCTTCGGAAAGATGATAGCCAGGCTGCTGGGGGAACCGGTCAGGCTGAAGAGCGGTGGCATGGGCACTGACGTCCAGTACTTCGCGCGGTTGTCAGAAGTCGACTCGAGCGAGATGCAGAAGTCGTTGAACGGCATTCGAAGCCATGGCATGGCAGTGTGCCCGACCATGGTGGTCTTCAAGCATGCAACTCATCTGAAAGATATACTGGCCGGCAGTCATCCGATGGCGGAGTACGTATCCCCCATGGTTCGAGGCATGTGGAACTCAATCTGGGGTCATTCCCAGCAAGACAGCGCAGAAGGAGTCTTGCGCAACATGCAGGCGTTTGTCAAAATTCTTCATGAAGCTGACTTTACGATGATGGTGGGTACAGACCTGCTTGTTCCAGGTGTAATTCCAGGGTACTCTGTCCACGAAGAAATGGCCCTGTGGCAAGAAGCGGGGGTCCCGCCGACTGACGTGCTGCGCGACACAACGATAGTGCCAGCACGGTTTGTAGGCCTGGACCACCGGCTTGGTACGATTGCTGAAGGCAAGACAGCCTCCATGGTCCTTGTTAGAGACAACCCATTAGAGGATGTTCGCAATGCAGGCAAGATAGAAGGCGTCTTCCTGCGTGGACGTTTCTTCAATCGCGACGAGCTTGACCGGCTAATGCAAGAAACGATGATCCTATGCAGGAGTTGAGTATATGAGAAAGCGCAATTGGCACGCGCAACGTGAAGCTCGCCCGTTCAGACAAAACCTAAGTATCGAGAACAGCGTCTTAGGATTGCGAGAATCTCTCCAGATTCTTCCGCGACGAAAATGAAAATCATCCAAGCTCTGAGTGTGAAACTGAATGCCAACGAGCCTTCAGCCGGACAGCTCAGACGGGCTTCAGTCGCTGTGACTCTTAATGACCCTGAATCACCCAGTGTGCTCTTGATCAAGAGAGCGGACAGGGTGGGCGATCCTTGGTCGGGACAGGTTGCGTTCCCGGGCGGAAAGGCCCAACCGGGAGACAGCACATTGAAGGAGACCGCAATCAGAGAAACTCGCGAGGAAGTGGGCGTCGACCTAGGTCAGGATGCCGATTTCTTGGGTTACTTCACGCCTTTTAGGACCCACACGGGCACTTTGGACGTCTTCCCCGCTGTCTTTCTGCTCAGGAAGAAGGTCGACCTCTGCCCAAACGAAGAGGTCTCGTCTTATCGATGGGTAAAGCTGGAGAAGCTGATGGCTGAACAAGCAAAGTCCTCCCACAGAGTCGACGTGGGCGGCCAGACCGGAGATATGCCTGCCCTACTCTTGGATGACTACGTGATCTGGGGGCTCACCCACAGAATCATATCTTCCCTCCTTGGTTGAACCAATCCAGTGGTTGACAGGTCAGATCAGGAGCTAGCCCGAGTCCAGATGCTTCCTTATCGCCTTTAGTGCAGCCGTTGTCGCTCCTCGTCTACAGCCAGGTGGTGCTCTGCATGATGATACCGCTGCCCATGGTGCCCCTGCTTTACTACACCAGCAGGAAGAAGTTCATGGGAGAGTTCGTCAACCGTTGGGCTACAACAATCATCGCACTGGTCTTTGCCAGCACGATAATCGTGCTAGACGCCTATCTTCTAATGACTCTGTAGAGTCTCCCCGCGGGCCTTCCTGAGCCCGTTTACCTCGCTCAGCTCAAAGGGGAAGACTATCCATTCCTTGGTCGTCTCGAGGAAGTAGTCGGGGTGGGTCTTGCTCCAAGGCTTCTTGAAGAGCACGGCTGTCTCGACGACCTTAGCGCCTTTGGTGCTCAGGAACTCTTTCACCCCGATCATGGTGTCGCCCTGGTCGACCAAGTCGTCAACGAGGAGGACGCGCTTTCCCTCGACCTCCTCGATGAGCGTTGAGAGTATCCTGATTGAGCCTCTCTCGGCGATGCCGCTGTAAGACTTCACGGTGATGGTGTCAATCTTGACGCCTAGACGATCTGACACCACCATGGCCACCGGTATGCCTCCCCTTGCAATCCCGATCACCAGGTCGAAGGCCTTCCCTGACGAGCGGACTTTCTCTGTCAGGGCTTCGGTCAGGTTGCCGTACTCAACCCATCCGATGTACCTGAATTCGGTCATCCGAATGGGGAGAACCGGTGCAAGTCTAGATAACTCTTCGAGGCTGGACTGAGGAGCGTGAAACGAGTGGGCCGGGGCGGATTCGAACCGCCGACTTTCGCCGTGTAAGGGCTTGACGGGCTTGGCCTGACGTCCTAACCGAGCTAGACGACCGGCCCACATCGCTCGCGATTCAGACCGCTAATAAGCGTTGGAAGCCCAAACGAATTGGAGAGCCACCTTTCCGCCATCTCTCGACGAATCAGATTTAACCGACTGCTGCGGGCCAGGGCAGGGGCTAATCGTGGAATCCAAGCCAATCAAGATAGTCACGGTCCGAGCCAGAGAGGTCCTCGACTCTCGAGGAAACCCGACCGTGGAAGCAGAGGTGATGACGACTTCAGCATTCGGCAGAGCAAGCGTGCCTTCTGGGACGTCGACGGGATCTCATGAAGCCCTTGAGCTCAGAGACGGGGACCCTAAGCGATTCCTCGGAAGAGGAGTCTCGAAGGCCGTCGCGAATGTGAACAGATTGATTGGCCCAAGGCTGAAGGGAATGGACTGTCGCGACCAGAGGACGATAGACGAGACAATGATTGGGTTGGACGGAACACCGAACAAGAGTAAGCTGGGCGCCAACGCAATACTTGCAGTTTCCATGGCGGTTGCCAGAGCGACAGCCAACTCCAACCTGGTCGGGCTCTTCGTGCAGCTCAAAGCCTCCGCAACCTATGCCCTCCCGGTGCCTATGATGAACGTGATCAATGGGGGCGAACACGCAGGAAACGAGCTTGCAGTCCAGGAGTTCCACGTGGAACCGGTGGGGGCGGACTCCTGCACGGAGGCAGTCAGGATGGGTGCCGAGGTCTACCAGTCACTGAAGAAGGTCCTGACCGCCGAATATGGGAGGAAGGCCATAAACGTGGGGGACGAGGGAGGATTCGCCCCTCCGCTGAACAGGACTAGTGACGCGCTCGCCTCACTACAGAAGGCAATTA
>JBEKJV010000045.1:0-6208 GCA_050011055.1 Nitrososphaerales archaeon
GTAGGAAACCACCTGGAACACTTTCAGCGACGCTCGGAGCCGCTTCACACGGAGGAACTTGCGTCGTCATCCAGGATGACGTAAGTCTCACAACGTTTCGCAGAGCTTGTCAACGAAGGCATCCAGCGCATCACCGCGAAAATACCAGATTCAATCGAGTCAGTCAACGACACAAATCGCGTGCCTTATTACCTAGACTTGTATGGTGTCTATGCTTGTTATGAGCAAACGAGAAGTCGAGACTCTCACTCCTGCCGAAGTCGTCCAGATTGTCGGGAGGACAGGAGTAGCAGGAGAGATCACCCAAGTAAGAGTCAAGATACTTGAAGGCAAGGAGAAGGGCCGGATCCTCACAAGGAATGTGAAGGGCCCGATTAGGCTCGCCGACGTGCTTGTCCTGCGAGAGACTGAGCGCGAAGCGAGGAAACTCAAGTAGATTTTCGCTAGGCGTTCAGGAGCAATTGAAAGGGGCTGCAGTCCGCCTATTGCTTTTATAGGATGGTTCCGCAGGGCTTCAGAACTGAATAGGAGATAGGGTGTCGGCTTGAGATGTACGTTCCAAAGAGATGCGCTTTCTGCGGCAACGAGGTCCGTCTAGGTTCCGGGGTCCTCTTTGCAAAGAACGACGGCTCCACTAGATCCTACTGTTCTTTGAAGTGCAGGGTCAACGACATGAAGCTCGGGCGCGACTCGAGAAAACTGAAGTGGGCCAGAAAAGGCAAGGAACAATGAGCGCTCCTGAAGAGACCCTGATTGTGGTGAAACCGGACGCAGTCAGGCGCGGCTTGATCGGCGAGATTCTGAAGAGGTTCGAAGCAAAAGGCTTCGCCATAAGAAAACTCCACATGCTCACTATGTCCAGAGCTCAGGCTGAGGACTTCTATTCCGTCCACAGAGACAAGCCCTTTTTCGGGGAACTCGTTTCGTTCATCAGTTCGGGCCCCGTCGTCGGCGTAGTCCTCTCGGGAAGAGACGCCGTTGCCACCGTGAGGCGGATGGTTGGGACAACTAAGAGCTGGGAAGCAGCGGCTGGAACGATCAGGGGGGACCTCGGTCTAGGGCTGACCGACAACGCGATTCATGCTTCTGACTCCCTGGAGAGCTTCCAGAAGGAACACGCAGCGTTCTTTGGCAAATCGGCCGGGTGAAGGGGAAATAAGAGAGGAGCTGGGTGACAATGCCGGAAGCGAACGCACGGCTGCGCCAGCCGGTCGTGGTTGTCCTCGGGCACGTCGACAGCGGCAAGACGTCCCTTCTCGACGCCCTTAGGGGGACCGCGGTCCAGGCTAGAGAAGTCGGCGGAATCACCCAGGAGATCGGGGCAAGCTTCTTCCCTCTCGAAACACTCGAGCAGATCTGCGGCCCACTCCTAGACCGGGCGGGGGGCGAGCTTCGAATTCCGGGCCTTCTGATGATCGACACTCCCGGCCATGCGGTCTTCTCCAACCTTAGGCTCAGGGGAGGCTCTGCAGCTGACATTGCGATAGTGGTCGTCGACGTGCTGAAAGGCTTGGAGAACCAAACCTTGGAGAGCATCGACATTCTGAAGCAGCGGAAAGTCCCGTTCCTGGTGGCGCTGAACAAGGTCGACATGATCAAGGGATGGCGGAAAGGGAGCAAGGGTCCGCTGCAGTCAGTCCTCGCTGACCAGCCCCCTGAGTGGAATGACGAGCTCGAGGAGAGGCTCTACAACGTCGTCGGTGGCCTCTCAAGGCTCGGGTTCCAATCGGATGCCTACTACAGGGTCAAGGAATTCCGCCAGCAGGTGACCATCGTTCCTGTCTCAGCCCGAGCAAAGACAGGCGTCCCTGAACTCCTTGCTGTTCTCATTGGTCTATCGCAGCACTTCCTGAAGGGGAAGCTCAGGGTGATCGATGAAGGCCGAGGAGGCAAGGGAATAATCCTCGAGATGCAGGAGGAGACGGGCATCGGAGAGACGGCGAACATCATACTGACCGAGGGAAGGCTACGCGTTGGCGACTCCATCGGCCTCGTAAGGCGAGAGGGAGCGTTCAAGTCAAAGGTGAAGGCTTTGTTCATGCCCAAGCCCCTTGACGAGATGAGGGACCCGCGCGACAAGTTCACCCCGGTCGATTCGGTTATTGCCGCAGCTGGAGTCAAGCTCGTTTCCGCTGACCTGGCGGGGGTTGTGGCTGGGACCTCTGTGGCCTCATTCGAGACTGACGCACAGTTCGTTGCCCTCAAGGCAGAGATGGAGAAGGAGCTCACGAACATCCTTGTGAAGACAGAGAATATGGGGGTGATTGTGAAGGCTGCGAGCGTGGGAGGGCTGGAGGCCCTGCTAAGGATGCTTGAGGAGAGAGGAATCCCTGTGAGGCGGGCGGACATCGGGGACATCACGAAGAATGATATCGTCGAGGCCGAGGTCGTCGGGGAACACGACCCTTACCTCGCTGCGATCCTAGGCTTCGATTCGCGGGTCCTACCTGAAGCGGAGGAGTTCGTCGGGTCCACGCAGATCTTTGTTTCGGAGGTTATCTACGAAGTCATCGACAGCTACGTGAACTGGGCAGCGGCCAAGAGGGAGTCGGACCAGAAGAGCGCCCTCTCCAGCATGACCCGCCCGTGCAAGCTGAAGGTCCTCCGTGGCTCCTTCTTCCGGAGGAACGATCCAGCGGTCTTCGGGGTAGAGGTACTTGCAGGCCTAATGAAGCCCAAGGTCAGGCTGATGTCAAGCGACGGGAGAGAGCTCGGGACAGTCGAACAGATTCAGGACAACGGCAAGGCCGTCGCTGAAGCGAAGCAGGGAGACAGCATCGCGATATCCATCCACGGTCCCACTCTAGGCAGACAGGTCAAGGAGGAGGACATACTCTACACACTACCGAGGAGCCACGAAGCTCGGATGCTGCGGACCAAGTTCCTCGGTTCCCTCACGGAGGACGAGGTGAAGGCACTGGAAGAGATAATCAGGATCAAGACTCCTTCCGACCCTCTCTTCGGCTTCTGATTGTTTATATTCACGCCACTATCGGAGCCCCCAAATGGCGCAGTTCAAGCTGGTTCTCTCCGACCCGAAGACCGGAAAGTCAGAGGTCCATGAACTCAAAGACAGCAACGCGCAGCTTCTGGTGGGTAGGAAGATCGGCGAGGTCGTTGACGGGACCTCGATTGGTCTCAGCGGGAAGATAGTTGTCACAGGAGGGAGTGATAAGGCTGGCTTCCCGATGCGGGGAGACGTCCAAGGCGGCGGCAAGAAGTACGTCTTGCTAACTCAGGGCGTGGGACTGAAGACCGACATTGAAGGCGGCAAGAAGAGGAAGCTTGTGAGAGGAAACACGATAAGCGAGGAAATCTACCAGGTCAACGCAAGGATGGCTGTGGACGCGCCTGAGATTGCTTAGAATCTCTGGATTGCATCCCATTCGTTAGTATTCGTTCAGAAATTTCGTGCTTATCTAGGAAAACCCGTAGAAAGTTGAAATATCTCCTTCGCACCGACGATTAACGGAGTATTCGACGTTGGCCAGGCTCGACGAAACTGACATGAAGATTCTGTCTGCTCTTTATTCAGATGCCTCAATCTCGGTGCCTGAACTCAGCCGGCGGCTCGGCGTCAACCTTTCGGTCGCCTACAGTAGGATAAAGCGGCTTCAGAAGAAAGGCATCATAGAGAGGTTCACGATTCAAGTCAACGAGGAGAGTCTCGGGATGAGGGCCGGAGCCCTCGCTGGTTTGAACATCGACCCGAAACAGAGAGAGGCAGTCCTGACGGAGGTCGAGAAGGTCGACGGTGTCCGGCTAGTCCGCGAGGTGACGGGGCGCTTCGACGTTATCATCAATCTCAAGGGTCAATCCCTCGACGAGCTGCACCAGGCCGTCAGCGATGTAATCGGGAAGATTCCAGGCGTCTTACACGTGGAGATCTTCATGGAGGTCTCGCGCCGCATTCCTTCCGTACACTTCAGACTCGTAGAATGACCAAGACTCTTAAGCACGAAGGGACGGCCGCGAACTCGTGGACCCGCTGATTCTCCTCGATCAGGCAGTGGCGCAGGAGAAGATCCCGCAAACGCTTGCCAAGAAGATCAGGCTGCGGATGGGCATCGTCAAGCAATCCATCGAGCGTGTTGAGAAGGCGAGCGGCCTCCGCTATCCTCAGTACTACATCGAGCCGATTCTCCCGGTTTCAAGGGGAGGTGGCGAGTACGGTCAGATGGGGGTCTTCTTCGCCAGGGTAATCCCCACGACCTCGACGGGGAGTCTGACGATCCTCATTCAGTTCACTGCGGCTCTCGTCGCCTACGGGACGAAGGGAACACTGGACGCCGTCGCCGCGCATGAGTTCACTCATTACGTCGAGCTCGTCAGAAAGCTAGCGAGGTCGAACATCGTCAGCGACGAGGTCGCCACGTCCCTCTTCGAGGCGTCTTTCGCGGATAGTGGGAGGACCGTTCCGGGCAAGCTTCTCTTCTCTGACAAGGCTCTCGTCGGCCTGATAACCCGGAAGTTCAAACCTGAACTGTCGGACACCTCTCTGAACAGAAAGGTCAGCGAGTCCTGGATCGCGCGTGACCTTCCCATACGCTGGGTAGACCCGGAAGCAAACCGTGTCAACCTCGAAATGCGCGTCATCGCCGGGGCCAAATTCGACCCCGCGGTCGTCCGAAAGGCTTCAGAAATCGAAGAGAAGATGAAGACTTGAGGCTTACAACGGAGGAGCGCTCCACCCTCAGAGGGATTGCTTCTTTGATGGTAGGGCCGTCTTCGATAGCAGGAGTGGCTGCATATGGTTCAAAGGTCGCTGGTTATGCTCGACCAGACTCCGACTACGATTTGATCGTGGTCTCGAAGAGGTTCCGCGAAGGAGTCAGGTACAGGTACGTCGAGAAGCCTGTGGCCGCCTCGGCGTTGATCGTCGACGAGCAGCTTCTCGCGCAGGACGCGCAGTCCTCCTACCTCGGCGAGTTCGTGGTTGGGCGACTACTCAACGTCTACGAGGCGATCGTGAACCCGAAGCTCTTCATGAATGCCGAGCTCGACTACAAGAGGAGGGTCTTGATTGAGGCTCTTCTCGAACTATCTGAAGACTACGGTGATTTCTGCAGGCATCTGGTCGTCCCCTATGACTACTTCCTCTTCCAGAAGCTTGCAAAGAGGGCCGCGATATACCCGCCTGTGCTCTACAGCTATGTCCAGACTTACACCTGCTCCCTTGGAGGCGAGAACCGAGGAATCTCAATGGGAGGCTTCGTTTCCGCGGCCGAATCTCTCTCCTCCCGAGGCTTTCTGTCTGCGTCTCCCGCGGGAGTGATGATGGTCCCCGAGAAGATGAAAGGAGATGCATTCACCAAGGTCCAGTCAATCTTCTCGCTCACGACCCGTGGCCTGACACAATACGCCGTCCATGGTTACGCCGGGCGAGTCGGCCTCTCGGTGTACAGGAGGGAGGCGCAGTCGAAGGTGAAGCGAATGAGGGAAACTCCGCGGCCTTTCCCTGAACTGGAGAGGCCTAGGTCTCTGTTGAGACTGGAAGAAGGTGTGATGATTCCTGACGCGTCTCTCCTGGAGAAGGAGTTGGCCGGCCTCCTGGGGTTCACCACTCATTCGACGAGGGAACGCGAAATCGGTGATCCTTATTCGACGACGCGCGTTCTCACCTTCATCGATGGGGCCCGCGAGAGCTCTGTAGTGGTCAAGCGCTATTCTGACGTCCGCTCGCTCAAATGGGCTCTGTTGGGCATCTGGGCAGCCGCAGCTAACAAGTTCAGCATGACTCCAATGGCCAGGCTCGACAGAGAATACGCGATGACGAGGAACTTCAGGAAGAACGGGGTCCTGGTCCCTACAATCATAGCGGTGGCTCCAGGAGAGAGAGTACTGGTCAAAGAGTTCATCAGCGGACCGGTTCTCTCGTCTATCGTAGATGGGCTCCTGAAGGGCGGGTCAGAAGGCATGGGGCACGTTTCGGAATACGCAGATCTCATGGCCAAGGTGCACGGCGCGGGTTTGGCTCTGGGGGACGCGAAAGCCAGCAATGTTGTCGTGTCGCCGCGCGGCCTCTACCTCACTGACCTCGAACAGTCGGTGCCAGGAGGCGACATGGCATGGGACCTGGCAGAATTCCTCTACTATGCCGCGAAGCTCTCAACGCGAGAGGAGGCCATGAGCAGTGTGGCGAGGGCTTTTCTCGGGTCCTACGTATCTGCCGGCAACAGGGAGACAGTGGCCAAAGCGAGAAGCCCAA
>JBEKJV010000046.1:0-6031 GCA_050011055.1 Nitrososphaerales archaeon
ATCCCGGCTGAATTCAAGGCGTTCCTTTCCACTTACAAGGTCCTTGGTCTGGCGGTGGCCTTCATCTTGGCCCTCTACCTTGGCCTCCTCATCCAGGCCTTGGTCAAGGACCTGATCCTTCCTGTCATAGGCATCCCACTAAGCAGCGTGGGGGACCTCACCAACCTAAAGGAATACTTCTACGGTCAAACCTTCAGCATAGGCGACTTCCTCACCGCCGTGATCACATTCATCATCGTAGCCCTCGTCATCTTCCTCATCATCAAGCTCGCAAAGCGGTACAAGATCGACTAAGACGGGCTCTCTTTCCATCCTTTTTCTACATCTATCGCAGCGAGTCTGTGCTCGCTCTGGGACATGGCTTCCTCTTGTCGAGACGAGAACCAGATGGTAAAGCCGTTGCGGGGCGGGTGATTGTGGAGAGGTGAGCGGGAGGCTCCTCAGCCTGTATCGATCGTTTCGAGCCCCTCAGCGTCCCGAAGCTGTGCCCTCAGCCGCTCGATGGTCCTTTGCTGGGCCAAAAGCAGGGCCATGAAGAACGGCGCGCGCGCAGTCATGCCCGACCCATGGGGTGAAATAGCGCATTCCGGCGCTGACGGCGAGGAAGAATAGCATGATACTCCCTCGAACGCGAAAATTCTACGCAATCCTTGCGGCTGTCATCATAGCCTCTTCGACATCAATCGTGGTGGTCTACGCCACCCTTCCGTTGCCTCCACACAAGTTCGTCTATCAGGTCAACTACATATGCGGAGTCCTTACAGGTTTTAGGATGGCCCCGGGGGTCTACAACACCGAGGTCATCGCCAGCAACCCTAGCTACCAGAAGACAAGTGCAAGCGTCACTTTTGAATACAGAGATGGAAGCACACCCGGGTTGTCCAACATGTGGACACTCACTCTGACTCCAGACGTGGGTTCAATCGAAATTGTGAACTGCAACGTCTTTGCGCCCACCGGCGGTCAGGGTTACCTCACCCTATACAGTAGCGTCAAGCTGGATGTCGTTGCTCACTACACCATCTCAACAGCTAACGGCAGTTCCATAAGCACACTGTCCATCCCGTCGCAAGCATTCGTACAGTAAAATAGCACTCCCTCCTCTTTTTTCAGATCGGTCTCAGACGGTCATCTGCATGTCCGTACAAGTCAGCAGGATCTTGTGCTGCAAGCCCTCCTAGGCTCAGTAGGCTGTCCCGTCTCCTGTTAACTGCTGTATTTTTTTCTGAAATTTTTGCAGCAGTTAATCTCTCTGCCTACTGCAGAGAGAGAGAGAAGTGCGCGGTCGCCGGAATCTGAACCCGGGATCTTCGCTTGGTGGGGCGCCTGCCTGAACTGATAAGTCCCGGCCAGGGCGGCTCTTTACCTAGGACGAAACCTGCGTAGAAGGAAAGAACCTAAGACGCTAACCCTTCCGGGCCCGTTAGGACAGAGACGACGAGGTCTTGAACCTGGGATGGGAAGCACACTGGATGTCTGTCCTGCAATCTCTGGATCAGTTTGGAGCGGGAGAGGTTTATAGTTGAGAGTCATGTCTGGAGCATGACAAACGATGATGCACAATTCTCTGGCGTTTTACTCACGACGTGGCATGATGACTGATCTTGGCAAGCACGCCTCTCTGCTTGCAGCCCTCCCCGATGATCTTGCCTCAATTTGCCAAGCAGTTCAGAATAACATGGTTCATGTCTTCTGGGCCGAGCGAATGGGGTTGACTCTGACTGAGGATCAGAAGCGCAGTTTACAGATTCGCCCAGTTGCTGAGAAACTTGCCCTCATAACCAAGAAGAGTGATCAACCTCTCAGTGTATCTAGACCACTCGATCAGCGTCAAGTTGGGAATTGCCGTGACTTTTCCGTCCTGCTCTGTTCGATACTGCGCTACAAGAGCATACCCGCGAGGGCTCGCTGCGGGTTCGGCGTGTATTTCGAGCCTGGTCACTATGAGGATCATTGGGTTTGCGAGTACTGGAACGTTGGAAGTGGGCGCTGGGTGATGGTCGACTCACAGCTCGACTCCTTCCAAAGAAGAGCCCTCGACATCAAGTTCGACCCACTAGATGTTCCTCCAGAGGAGTTCATCACCGCTGGCAGAGCTTGGGAAATGTGCCGCTCGGGAAGAGCTGACCCCGACAAGTTTGGAATCCTCGACATGCACGGGGTCAGGTTCATCTGGGGTGACGTTGTGCGGGATTTCCTGGCCCTGAACAAAATCGAGATTCTGCCTTGGGACGGAGGGTGGGGCTTTCTCAATCAGGGACTGTCGGATCCGCTTCCTGATGAAGAGACTCTAGTTCTGTATGACAAGATAGCTCGGATGACTCTCGCGATCAACGAGGAGCTTCCTGAAGTCAGAGCCTACTACAAGAGCGAGCCTGGTTTCCGTGTACCCCCTGATTGGGGTTTACATGAGGAATAATGTGCGCTCCTGCTGACGAAGGAACCTCCAAGAGCGCGCGCGCTTCCAATATGATACGTCATCTGCGCTACGAATATTAACTGCCGCGATTTCGAACCAGTGCGAATGAAGTTTCTCTTCGTGACAGACGAAAGCCTGTCAGCCGACCTCGCGTGGCAGCTCAAGAAGGAAGGTCACGAAGTTAAGATGTATTGCCACGGCCAGGGAGAAAAGGACGTCGGCCTCGGCTTCTTCGAGAAGGTCGACGAGTGGGAACCGCTCAAGGACTGGGCTGAAGTTATCGTCTTCGATGACATCGGATTCGGGTCGAAGGCAGAGCAGCTTCGCGGCGAGGGAAAGCTCGTCTTCGGGGGGTCCTCCTACACGGATAAGCTTGAACTGGACAGGGAGTTTGGGCAGTCTGAGCTCAATCAGGCCGGGGTCGACACACTGCCGAGCTGGAACTTCACATCATTTGACGACGCGATTGACCTGGTGAAGAACAACCCCGACAGGTACGTCCTGAAGCCGAGCGGGAAGGCCCAAAACGAGAAGGAACTGTTGTTCATCGGGCAGGAGGCTGACGGAAAGGATGTCGTTCAGGTCCTCGAACACTACAAGGCCAACTGGTCGAAGAAAATCAAGGAATTCCTGATTCAGAAATACGCTGAAGGCGTTGAGATAGCTGTTGGGGCGTTCTTCAACGGCAAGGATTTTGTCCTTCCTCTTTGCGTCAATTTCGAGCACAAGAGGCTCTTCCCTAACGAGCTGGGGCCGAGCACAGGTGAGATGGGTACTTCGATCTACTGGACAAAAGCCAACCCCGTCTTCGACAGGACACTTCTCAAGATGAAGGATAAGCTCGCCGCTAGCAAGTACGTCGGGTACATCGACATCAACTGCATCGCAAATGGCAGGGGCGTCTGGCCCCTAGAATGGACTTCCAGGCTTGGCTACCCGACCATCAGCATCCAGATGGAAGGGATCACCAGCGAATGGGGGACCTTTCTCTCTGAGCTCACCCAGGGAAAGGATGCTCAACTGAAGGCCAAGAAGGGATACCAGGTCGGAGTCGTGGTGACGATCCCACCCTGGCCCTTCCAAGATGACAAGGCATTCAAGAAGTATTCCGAAGGAGCGACCATCCTCTTCAGGCGCCAGTCTCTGAATGGAATACACATCGGTGAGGTGAAACTTGAGGAAGGGGATTGGCATATCGCGGGGAATTCCGGGTACGCTCTCGTGGTAACAGGTTCAGGGGCCACGATGGCGGACGCCATTCAAGAGGCGTATCAGAACGTCAGGAACGTGATGATACCGAACATGTTCTACAGGAACGACATCGGACATCGTTGGACCCACGACAGCGACATGTTGCTCAGTTGGGGATACATCTAGGCCTGCGACTCGCTCCAGGAGCTACGCCATCTCGAGAACGGCTGAGGTCATGATCATTGACGGAGTCTTGCTGGCAGTCCGGCTCGCCAAGTCAGTGTTTCCCATTGATTAACGAAGAGTGTGGCTCGAAAGTCTTTTGAGGTGTCGCGAGGTGCCTCGCTATTCGATGGTCGTCAACGCGTACAGGTCCTTCCATCTTCCCGAATCTACGATACACTACACGCCCAAGAAGGACTTCCATACCCAGCATGCGAAGATTGAGTTGTCGCTCGACATGCCCAGAAAGAGGATTACGGGTTCATGCACGCTGACGATTATCCCGATCAGGCCAGGGCTCAACAGAGTCGTCCTCGACGCCTGCAGCATGGAAATCCACGAAGTCAGCCTAGACGGGTCGAAGTGCGAGTTCGAGTATGATCAGGAGAGACTGGCGATCAACCCATCTGTGCCCCTATCGGGGAGTCACACTTTGAAGATAACTTACTCTAGCACTCCCAACGAGGGCATCTACTTCATAGAGCCCGACAAGGAACACCCCGAGAAGGAGGTTCAGGCCTGGACCCACTCTGAGGCGGAGTTTGCCAGGTACTGGTTCCCCTGCTACGACAACCCGAACGACAAATTCACGAGCGAGGTCCTGCTCACTGTACCAAAAGGGTTCAGGGTCATCTCAAACGGAAAGCTGGTTTCTGAGCAGGAGAACGGGGATGCTGTGACCTTTCATTGGAAGGAGGAGCTGCCTCATCCCAGCTACCTGACTTCGTTCGTGGCCGGGAAGTTCGGCGAGGTGAAGCAAGAGGCCGAAGCGGTCCAGCTCCAGTACTACTTTCCTCAGTCAAAGAAGGCGGACGTCCTACGGTACTTCGGCGAGACACCTAGAATGATCAAGGTCTTCAATGAAATAACCGGAGTCAGATACCCCTACCCCAAGTATGCTCAGACAACGGTCGAAGACTTCATCTTCGGCGGCATGGAGAACTTCAACGCTACCACCTTAACGATGCTGTACTACCCTGACGCAGACTCCCAGGAGGATTTCCAGATGTCTTACTCCACGCCCAACAGGAACCCAACCAACCTAGTCGCACACGAACTGGCACACCAGTGGTTCGGGGACCTCGTGACCTGCGTCGACTGGTCGCACGCCTGGCTGAACGAAGGGTTCGCCGACTACATGCAGGCGATGTACATCGAAAGGACTAGAGGGGTCGACCAATTTAGATGGGACATGGGTGCGAAGGCCGACAGTTTCTTCGAAGAGGACGCGAATGAGTTCAGAAGGCCGACCGTAGAGAAGGACTTCGTCTACCCCGACGATCTCTTCGGTATGGCAATCTATGCGAGAGGTGCGTGGATGCTCCACGAGCTGAGATACATCCTCGGGGACGGGGCGTTCTTCGAAGGCATCTCCTCCTACCTGAAGGCCCATTCGTTCTCGAACACCGACACCCACGATTTCCGGAAGTCGATGGAGAAAGTCAGCGGGCGCTCCCTAGAGGAGTTCTTCGAGCAATCGTTCCTCAAGACGGGGTTCCCAGAGTTCGAGGTCGAATACTCCTGGGACGAGGCTTCGAAGACGGCGACCCTGCGCGTCAGACAGACCCAGAAGCTGGAGATGCGGACGCCCATCTTCAAGCTGCCTTGCGACATCGTGATGTACGTAGACGGGACCCGGATGAAGAAGAGGGTCATGCTGGACTCGGGCGATCAGACGTTTTCCTTCGGCCAAGCATCGAAGCCCGCCATCGTCGAATTCGACCCGGAGCACTGGCTGCTGAAGAAGATTCGGTTCAGGAAGAGCGTAGAACTTCTCGTCAGCCAGCTGGAGGGAAGCGCGGACGCTTCGAGCAGGGCCGAAGCAGCAAGGAACCTTGGAGAAGCCAAGGCGAACATCGCGGTCGGCGCGCTCGGGCGGGCCGCCAAGAAGGCGCAGTTCTGGGATGTGAACGCAAGCGCACTCAGGGCGCTCGGGGAGATCGGGACATCGGAGGCCCTTTCTGCGCTGTTGGAGGCCGGGATGCCTGCAGAGCGGAGGACTAGGCGAGCCCTCGCCGAGGCTCTAGGCAACTTCAAGGACGAGAGTGCTAGGTCGCTTCTGATCACTCTCCTGCAGAACGACCAGAGTCCCTACGTCAGGTGTGAGGCCGCTCTGTCGCTGGCCAAGGCATGGCCCGAAGGAGCATTCCAGCACCTCATGGAAGCCATGAAGGTCCACACCACCAATGAGACGCTCGC
>JBEKJV010000047.1:0-5947 GCA_050011055.1 Nitrososphaerales archaeon
GATACCGTCAAGGCGGTTCTCATTTTCCGATGCCTTAGGTTCCTGACCGCTATGCTCATTGAGGACATGTTGTATCAGTCCCTCCCGGGTTCCTCCGAATCGACCGGTGATTCCTGTTGCTCAAAGACCATGATTCCTAACTCCCCAAGTTGCCGTCGATACGGAACGAGCGACGTTGAAGTAATAGCCTTATTCCGAGAACATTCCCAAATCACTCCAGAATCACCGCCAAGATGCTAGGTCATTACGGAATCACACCCATAGAATCGCAACGAAAGAGGTTGGGGCGCCTGCGCTCGATGACAGGACCCGGCTAGGGCGCCTGTATTGGCCGACAGGGGTTCGAATCCCGACACTGGGGCGACCGCGCGCGAAAGAAACTAAAAGAGAGGAATACTCCGCTAGTTCCATGGCTTCTGGGCTCCGTTTTGGCGACTCCACTTTCATGAGAGTCAACACCGCGCGCGTGGGCTATAGACGGCCTACAGGAGCCAACACGAGATAGTCAGACATGATAGTAAAGCGAGTTCAAGCAAAAACCATTCTCTCAGCATCCAAGGTCTACACCTATGTCATCAACCCCTACACTGGTTGTCAACACGGGTGCTCCTACTGCTACGCCCGCTTCATCAAGAGATTCAGCGGACACAAGGAGCCTTGGGGTGAATTCGTCGACGTAAAGATCAATGCCCCATTGCTATTGGCGAAGGAGATCACTAAGAAGAAGCGGGGGAGAGTGTGGGTGAGCGGCTTATGCGATCCATACCAGCCGCTGGAGGAAGAATACAAGCTGACGAGGAGATGCCTTGAGATACTCAGGCAGCACAACTGGCCCGTCATAATTCAGACGCGTTCTCCATTAGTCCTTCGGGACATTGATATCATCAGGGAGGCAGGGGAATTCGAGGTTGGATTCACGGTGACTACGGCCAACGATGAAATCAGAAAGCTGTTCGAGCCCAACGCTCCTCCTATTGGTGAAAGGATCACGGCTCTCGACGAGTTCCACAGGGCTGGGGTCAAGACCTATGCCATGATTGCGCCTATCCTGCCCGAAGCTGAGACTCTCCCAGAACTCCTCGCAGGGAAGGTTGACTACGTGTTGATTGATCGGATGAACTATCACTACGCCGATTGGGTGTACCGCAAAAACGGTCTAGAGGATAAACGCGGTGACGAATACTTCCAGATGATGGGGCGAGAACTCGCATCGAGATTCGGGAAACTGAATATCCCGTGTCGTGTTACCTTCTAGAACACGTGTCGGTACGGAGGCTCGCGGCTGTTTGCTGGACGGCCACCGGGCCCGCGCAGATCAATTGCCCGTAGTATCCTTCTGCAGTCTGCATGCTAGACTTCCACGACCTTTCCTGTGTCCTTCTTGGAGTCCAAGCGTGCTACAGAACATAAAGTGATTACATTTCGTGAGCCAACTATATTACTGGAGGTGCCCCAGCCCGAGTCCATGGAGGAGAGGGTGATCCAAGAAGGAGAGAGCGTGAAGCTAGGCAGAGTGGAGGGAGACATGAAGGCCCGGAATCGCGCGCTCATCCGGGCATCTGAAGGGTCTCTAGTCTCCGTGGCAGGAACGGTATTCTTCGAAGGTAACGTCGAGGTGGACTGCGACTTCGAGTGTGGCTCGCTGCAATCCAGGGACGGGATCGCCCGATTCAATGGGAACTTGACAGTCCAAGAGGAAATTGACGTCGAAGATGCCCTGTACACCAGGGGCAACGTCAAGGCGAAGAGGGTAGATGTCGGAGGGAGGCTGTCTGTCGGGATGTCGTTGGATACCCAAAAGGTGGATGTCGGCGGTTCGCTCGAGGTTCAGGGCAACGTTGTCGCTGAGTCCGTGGACGTAGGGGGCTCCTTCGAGGCAATCGGCGAGCTGAAACTGAAGGATCTCGATGTAGGTGGCAGCGCCGAAGTCGGGGGAGGCGAGGTCACCGGGACGATCGACGTTGGAGGACGATTTGTCTCAAGGAAGGAACTGAAGTTCGACAGACTAGAGACGGGTGGTACCGCTGAACTTAGCGGCGGGAAGGGCAAGAAGATCGAGGTGGGCGCGAGGTTGCAGTCGAATGGAGATCTTGACTGCGACGAGATGGATGTCGGAGGACTGGCAGTCGTAGAGGGAAATCTTTCGGGGAAGACGGCCGAAGTAGGCGGAAGGATCAGAGTCTCAGGAGACCTTGCGCTTACTGTCAGGCTTGAGGTAGGCGGGCTGGCGGAGATAGGAGGGGTCCTTTCCGGGACGGATGTGGAAGTCGGCGGGAGTCTGAAGGCCTCTAAGGGTCTTCTTACGGGCTCTGTCGAAATCGGCGGTCGATTGGAGACTGCCCAAGGGCTCAAGGCAAACAGAATAGAGATTGGCAGGGGCGCCAGTTGCATCGGCAACCTCGTCGGAGGCGTGGTGTACATAGACAAGCGTGCGCAAGTCCAGGATGTCTACTGTTCACAACTCATCGTAGAAGGAGGGTCCAGGTTGGGCAAGGTCTATACGGAGAGAGCGGACATCGGGGACACTTGTGTAGTCGGAGGGCTCGTCTACACCAAGGAGCTCCGGGAGGGGGAGAGAGTGATGTACCTGAGTCCGCCCCAGAAGTCCGGGAGCCTTCCACCCTTTCCGCTGTAGGAAGGGTGATTAGGCGAATCCGGGGAGAGAGGACGGGCAGTTGAGCACTCGACCCTCCAAGCGATCGAAGGCCGACATCTACGCGACGATTCTGGAGGTAGTGCGGCGGAATCCAGGAGGCGGAAGGATCACGAGGGTATCCTATGGAGTCGGAGTTCCTCTCGACCGGCTTCGAGTGATGATTGATGATCTGACGGCCTTCGGGCTGCTCAGGAAAACGACAGGTGAGAATGAAACCACCTACTCAGCCACGCCTCGCGGTCTGGAGTTCCTTGATACATACTGGAAGATGCATGGCTACTTAGAAGCCTTCGACCAGACTCCGACAAGAGGTCTTGCTGCCATAATGTTCGCCGACCTCGCTGGTTACACAATTCTGACTCAGAAGAACGAAAGGCATGCCCTCGAACTCCTAGAAGAGTATCGGGCGGTCGCTAGGGGGGTGCTCCCCAGGTTCCATGGAAGGGAAGTCAAGACGATAGGGGACGCGTTCCTGGTTGAGTTCTCGAGCGCCCTAGAGGCATCCCAGTGCGCGATAGAGATGCAGCGGAGAATGCATGAAAGGAATCAGAAGGTGCACGAGACAGATAGATTGCTTGTGCGCATCGGAATTCACGTTGGAGATATCGAAAGGAAGGGCAACGATATCCTTGGCGACGCAGTCAACATCGGGAGCAGGGTCTATGCGATAGCCGAGCCTGGAGGAGTCTGCATCACGCGTCAAGTATTCGATCAGATCTGGAACAAGTTGGGAAACCACCTGAGCGAAGTTGGGAAGAGGGAGGTGAAGAACGTTGATTTCCCAATTGAAGTGTTCTCAATCGACCTCCCATGGAATGAGAATTCGACGACTGGGCCTGATAGGTGAGCAGCCTCTGTTCTCAGCTCAGAGAGTCCACTTTCAGAACCCGTCTGGGGGCGGGGCCTATCGGATTTTACAACCCTTAACAGAGAAAATCGCGGAGCCCAGGCGTCGTGCTGTCAAAGAGCGAACGCGAATTCTACAGGAAAACCGCGATCCGCTGTTTCAACGAAACTTGGGACTACTTGGAAAAGAGATACAGAACCCAGCAAGAGGATCAGAAGATGCTTCAGCTGGCACATGCCTCTAGATATCATTGGGGTCTAGTAGGAACTTCTCGAAATAGGGCTGTGGGAGACTGGCAGATCTCCCGCGTGTACGCAGCTCTCAAGGAGCCTCATCTCTCACTCCTATTCGCAAAGTCGTCCTTGAAAATCTGCAGGAGGGAGAAACTATCTGAGATCATGGCAACCGCATACGAGGCCGTTGCCCGGGCGTACGCCGTCGCCGAAGACCATGTGTCCGCAAGAAAGTATCTCAGATTGGCCCGTGATCAGCTGGGGAGCTTGGACTTGAAAGTTGAAGACAGGAAGGTATACGCGGACCAGATTGATGACACCGAGAAGCTAATCGCGCGATAATGTTCGCCCCAAGACTCCACTTTCCAGATTCGTTTCGAGTCGAGTGAGCCGAAGCAGTAACCTTACTTCGCCCTGGTTCTGAGTATGAAACCCAGGCCCCCCAGAATCGCGCCAAGGGCGGCCAGCATGATGAACGCACCAATCGGGTTTACGAGCTGGCTGAGGTACTGCACGTGAACCTGGTAAGTCGTCAGGCCCTCGGCAAGCCCCCGACCCCCCATGTATCCGCCCCACATCATCAGGAACATCGAACCAGCGACTCCCACGTTCATTAGGACGAGGTGCCCCCAGGCGAGGTAGTCCGTCAGTCCGCTGTACACCTTGCCCATGGCACCTTCGATGTAGAAGTAGAAGATGGCGGTGACGGCAGTCGCAATCACGCCGACGACCAGGTATGAGATGTAGCCCGTGAACAGCCACGTACCAGCGGAACCTCCGGCGATGACCTTTGACGGACTATAGTACCAACTGATGTTGAAGTAGCTTAATGGTTCCACGATCAGCACTGTTGCTATGACTGCAAGAACGCCCTGAATCACGGCCGCCCAGATGAACCTGCCGGCCCATTTTCCAGATGAGATCGTGGTCATACTCGAGAAACCCGTCTTGACACCGTATATATTGATTTCCCTAACCAGTGAGGAATGGGTGCACAGGGCGCCCTAATACCCAAGAGAGTCCATTATGACGAACGCTTCAGTTCTTGCGATCGGAATCCGCTTTCAGAGCCTTCTTGGGTGTGGACCTACCTTCGTATCTGGGTTCTCTATTTGTCTCATCCTTCCCTGTACCTCTCGTAGGCTATCCGCGAGAGCAGGTCGGCCTCCTCGTTCTGCTCCCTAGGAATCCATACGAACGTGACATAGCGGAACTCCTTGAGAAGGTCCCTCGCCTCCTTGAGCTCTTCCAGGTACCCACCTCCCTTGACTTCCCACCCCTTGGACATCTGACCCACGAGTAGCTGAGAGTCGGAGCGGATCACGACCTCTCTTTCTATCTTCAACTCCCTCAGTTTCCTAAGAACTTCGACCAGAGCCTTGTATTCCGCGTAGTTGTTGGTCACCTCGTATCCCGCGAGGCCCTTGCCTTCCGCGAGCTTCTTCTTGCCTTCATAGATCACGTAGCCGTAGGTCCCTGTCCCCGGGTTGCGGGGCTCCGCGAGCCCGTCGATGCTAGCTGTTATCACCGTCTGTCTCCCACTGTCTGACCTTCAGTCGCAACTTCGCGTGTGAGTTCCAGATTCTCCCACGGTTCACTATCGCCAAGTCGCCCATTCGCGTGACCACCTGTGAACTCAGTCTATTTAGTCTCAAACTATGAGCCCAGACTGGTAGCGATCGCAGCTGAGAAGAACGCGGACCACTTCTTGAAACCTGACCCTGTTCGAGAGAGCAACCAAGCACCTCGTTTCTAAAAATGAAAAGCGGAGCGGCCGCCTTTTGAGAGGCCGCCAATACAGAAGAAGGCCCTAAAGGACCTTACATTCCTGCGTCGCTTGCTGGAGCGCTGCCGCTGCTTGCGGGCATGCCCTCAGATCCGCCGACAACTGTGCCTGTGGCAAACCTGTTGGCTACCTGAGTGACCTTCACCTTTCCCTGCCAGCCCTGCTTGGCGCCGGCTACGAAGATGACGAAACCGTCAACCTTCGCAATGCCGTCACCGCGCCTGCTGATCTCGGAAATAGTAACGTCATACTCCTTTCCGACTTCAACCGGCTTTGGCTTGAAGGATCTGAATCCACTGCCGCTGCTACCGCCGCGGTTGTAGCTCCCTCGTCCGAAACTCATCTTTTCACATCCTAGCGTCTATCGGTACCGCTGATTTTTGCCTCCCGTTTCGGGTTATTAAACCCTGTGCAGACAGGTTCTG
>JBEKJV010000048.1:0-11548 GCA_050011055.1 Nitrososphaerales archaeon
GCAGTTCCCCACGGAGCGCTCCGATTGAACGTTCCGAGATGCTAAACATGTTGAACATTAACTATTTGAAGACCCCACGGCGACGGACGCGGTCATAGCTTGTCGAAGTACGACCCCGAATTCGAGCTCTGGTCTGAGATAAGGGACATCTACAGGACCGCCCTGAAGAGGCTCAACGCTCGTCTCGCGGCCGAGAAGATTACATTCCCTCAGTACAACGTACTCTTGACCCTAGGCCGCAATGGTCCATTGCAGATGAGTTCACTGGGAGAGCACATGTTGGTGGCGCCGGCCAACGTCACAGGCCTCATCGACAGAATCGAGGCGAAGGGGTACGTCCGCCGCCGCAGAAATCCGAGCGACAGGCGCCTCTGGGTCATCGAGCTTACCGAGGACGGAGCCAGGGTCTACAAGAACATCTCCTCACGGTTCAGACAGTACGCCAGGGGGTTGGGGTCGTCGCTCTCTCCGAACGAGCTGGCAACAACGCTCGCCTCCCTCGACAAGGTCAGAAAGCGGGTGAAGGAACCCGCCGAGCTCTAGGCGGACCCCGATGCAGTACAAGTGGACTGTGCTCACCGTCACCACCGTCGGCGTCCTGATGAGCGGAATCGACGGGAGGATAGTGATAGTCGGCCTCCCGACCGTGGCCGCGGCCCTCCACGCCGACGCTGAACAAGCCATCTGGTTCACACAGGCCTACGTGATAGGGAGCACGGTCGCGCTACTCTTCATCGGGAGGGTAAGCGACATGTTTGGTCGCGTCAAGGTCTATTCCATTGGGTTCACGATATTCACCATCGGTTCCTTCCTCACGGCCTCGTCCGGGGACCCGAACACCTTCATCGCGGCCAGGATCTTCCAGGGCCTCGGGTCGGCCGCCCTCTTCGCCAACAGCGCGGCCATCATCGCCGATGCCTTCCCGTCCAACCAGCTCGGCACGGCGCTCGGGATCAACCAGATTGCCTTCAGGGCAGGTGGGGTCGGCGGCCTCACCTTGAGCGGCCTGATACTGGCGGTCCTCGACTGGAGGTTTCTCTTTTACATCAACATCCCGGTGGGCATCTTCGGAACGCTCTGGGCCTACTGGCGCCTCCACGAGGTGGGCAAGAGGGAGCGAACGGTGCCTATGGACTGGCCGGGATTCATCAGCTTCACAGTCTTTATCACCTCGCTGCTGCTCTCACTGACCTTCGCGGCATATGGGGCCGTTGACTTCTCTGTGGTCATAGGACTAGGCGTCCTGGCGACCGCCTCCCTGGTCGCCTTCGTGCATATCGAGAACCGCACCGAGCATCCGCTCCTCGACCTGAGCCTTCTCCGCATAAGGGAGTTCACCGGCGGGTGTCTAGCTCAGATGATCAACTCGGTCGCCTGGGGCGCGTTCCTCCTCGTGATCAGTCTCTACCTGCAGCTCGTCCAAGGGCTCTCACCGCTCCAGGCGGGGGTGGCAATGCTGCCGTTCGACTTTGGGTTCCTCGTGGCAGGTCCGCTGAGCGGCCACTTCTCTGACAAGTATGGCCCCCTGCCGTTCACCACGGCTGGCCTAATTGTCATCAGCACGTCCCTCTTCCTCTTCTCGGAGGTCGCCGTCAACACCCCGTACCTCAACATCGCCATGCTCCTGGTTCTGGGCGGCTTGGGGACGGGCCTCTTCGCCTCGCCCAACATGAGCTCCATCATGGGCTCGGTCCCGGCCAAAAGACGCGCGGTGGCGTCGGCCCTGAGAGCCACTTTCTTCAACGTCGGATACACGCTCAGCGTCAACGCTGTCATCCTGTTGATGACCTTGAAGGTGCCCTACTCGCTCATCTCCAACATGATATCTTCGATAAACCCCACGAACGTCACCCCATCGCAGAAGGCCGCCTTCGCCGGCGCTCTCAATTTCGT
Source organism: Nitrososphaerales archaeon (assembly GCA_050011055.1). Taxonomy (GTDB): domain Archaea; phylum Thermoproteota; class Nitrososphaeria; order Nitrososphaerales; family Gagatemarchaeaceae; genus UBA183. Next base: position 1,894 of record JBEKJV010000048.1, read on the forward strand.
CTACCTGATTCTTTTTGTTATCAACCTGTCAGCATTCATCCCGTCCCTCCTCCGCGGGAAGAGGGTCCAGCCTCGGGCGGACGCGGAGAGCTCAGATGCAGGTGCGTCCTCCATCGCAGTGGAGTGACGGTGGTGACAAAGAAGCTCGACCCCGCACGCCAGAAACTGACCACCTCCTCGGGCAGATTCGAGGTCTTGAGCGTCTTGGAGCTCAAGGAACTCAAGTCGCAGACTCCCATTTGAGGGGGTCCGCTGTGATAAGGTCTGGCCCCCAGGACCATATACCGCGAGCTCGAGGTCGTGGAGAACGACCTGCATCGTCGTGGAGTGCAAATCTATTAACCGGTCGATAGTAATGCAAGCCATCTGAGCGGGCATCGAAGGCAGCGAAAGTGGATCACCAATCCAGCATCAAACGGTTCTTCTATCTGCCACGGAACGCGTGGGTTCTCACCTCGACGTCCGCGGTCTGGTCAATCGGGGCCGCGACAGCCAACCCATACCAGACCCTGTACTTCTCGGCTCTCGGAGCCCAGCCTTTTACTGTGGGGCTTCTGATAGCATACGGCACCGGTATCACGATTCTCTCACTATTGGTGGGAGGCTATGTTGCAGATACTTGGGGAAGGAGAAGAGTCATCGTCGTCTTCAGCTGGGTCTCCGTGGCGAGCGCCCTGATGTACGCTCTTGTCAATTCATACTATCTCCTTCTCGTGCCTCTGACCCTAGGTTCTGTGGCCAACATCTACGTTCCTGCGTTCAACTCGCTGATGATGGATGAGATCAAGCCCAGTGACAGGATCCGTGGGTTCTCGGTCTTCAGCGCGGTGAACACGGCCCCTTCCGTCTTCGCGCCGACCATCGGAGGCCTGCTGATGGGTCAACTAGGAATGCTCGACGGCCTCAGGATTGCCTTCCTGTTGAGCGCGCTGTTCGGTGTCATCGGGGTCTCGCTAAGAATGAAGATGCTGGAAGAGACATATGTGGTCGCGCCAGCGGAGAAACACTCGCTGCTGGCATATTCTCGTGAGTCCCTCACATCGGGAATCAGGGCGGCGAGAAGGTCGAATCCGATGGTGAAGAAGCTGCTGCTCTATGTGACCCTAGCCGGGATAGGCACGGGACTTACCTCTCCTTTCGTCTCGATTTATGCCGTCGATTATTTGCGAGTAAGCCCAGTCGACTACAGCATCGTAGTGGACCTCACGGGATTGGCTACCGTGGTGCTGATGCTCGCTGTAGTGCTCCTGATTCAACGACTGGGAGCAAGAAGAAGCGTGCTCGTGGCGTCGGCGGCCGCCCCCGTCAGCAACGTGATCTTCTCGCAAGCGAAGACAACCAGCGGACTGATGGAGTGGGGAGTCACTGGGTCCATCGCGACGGCGCTCCAGACACCCTCGCTGGCCTCCATGCAAGCAGAGACTATTCCGCCCACGGACAGAGGAAGAGTTCTTTCGATCTTCAGCCTCCTCCCCGCGCTGGTCTCCCTACCGTCTCAGGTGGCTGCGGGCTACCTATATTCGGGAGTCTCTCCCGTTGCCCCGTTCTTGGTTTCAGTAGTTCCGTTCGTGGTGGCTGCAGTGATTCTCTACTCTGCGCGCACAGTCAGGGCTGAGTCGGGGAACGGAGTGTCAACTGAGAGAGGGAACCTCACGCGGTAGCGTACGAGGCAACTGCGCAGTTGAGCCGACGACAAGCGTCAAGGGTGAGTTTCTGCAGGACAACTGCTATCGCTCCAGGGGCAGAGACACGTTTCGAACTTCTTGATGAGGGCCGGTCCCCTGTAGAGTGGGTCAAGCAGCGACCCCAAGGTTTTTTGAAGGACTCTCTTCTTCGACAAGAAAATGCCGCAAATCGAGATACTTGGACCGGTGGCAGGATTGTTCTTGGCGCTCGGACTGGTTCCCCAGATTCTGCGCGTCTGGAAACTCAAGAGCGCCCAAGAGATAAGCCTGGCATTCAGTCTGTTGTTCCTAATCGGAACCTAGGACTGACGTCCGTAATCATCTGGAACGGCGCAAACAGCGCCCTTCTGATCCTGCTGTTGACCTTGAAACTGAAGTTCGGAATGAATCATAGTACTCCCGGGAGTTGAATAGCATTCCCATCCCTGGAACCCGCCGAGGGCAATCGCGTGTCCGGTCGCTGCGGACCATCTTCTATGACGAAGCGACTACAACGAAATAGGCGAACGCCAAGTTCCCCCATTCGTCTCCGGCTGCGACCGTGTAGGTCCCGGGCGTGAAGGGCGTCAGCCCGTTCGGTTGACTCCCGGGTGTGTAGTAGGTCCCACTCACGGAGACTCCTGTCGCAATCGGGATTTCTCCCGTACCAGGAAGGATTGTTGCGGTGTCGCTCATCGGCCGGAACAGGTATCCGGTGATGTATCTGACAAGCAGGGGGCAAGGAATCACCGGGAAGATTCGAAGTGGCACAGCCTGAGACATGTTCGCACTGGTGTACCTCCCCTGGAAGACGGCAATCCCGAAGGGGTAATAGAGCGAGGGGCACACTCCCGTCGAGAGGCCGTCCAAGACCCCCGCGGATTCTTTCGAGAGGTTCAGCCACATGGGCGAAGTGTTGTAATCGCTTACATTGATTCCAACCGTGGCTCCTGAGACTATTCTTGTACTATTCAGCTCTAATCGTACCAGCAGACTCCCCGCGGATTGGTTAGTGAGCATGAGGCCTTCCGTGATGGTGACTTGAGTCAATATCTCCAACGGCATGACTATCCCCGAGCCGCAGCCCTGGTCGGCACCCTCTATCCAGACCACGTATGAGCCCGGAGAGAGGATGACTGAGAAGTTTGATGAATCCACGAGCCCAGTTGAATAGACCCAGCTCGCTGGGTGGCCCTCAAACGTGAAGGTCGCCTGCTGAGCCGTGGCAATGTACGCCGTCACGCCGGGTGTCCCGGCGCTGAATCCGCCTGTGAGCGTTGACTGTTCAGGCACGCTGAAGCTAAGCGAGTAGTGGCCCGCAACGCAATCGAAGCTTGAAGAGACTTCGAGGGTGGTGCCGGCGGGCAAGATAACCGGGGTGGTCGAGTTCTCCTCGACAACGATAAAGTGAAGTATCGCCAGGGCTCCCCACTCGTCTCCCCCGACGACGGTGTATTCTCCCAGAGTGAAATTGCTGAATGTGGAGGTGGCCGTCCAGTAGCCAGTGATGTCTTTCGTCATGCTAACGTTGCCCGTGCCGCACGGGTTAGGATCGCAGCTGCCCACGACAGCGGCGGCGTCGCTATGAGGCTCATAATCGTAGGATGTGATGTAACTCAGAATCATGGGGCAGTGGTACACCACCCCAGGGTTACTCAGTTGGAGGGTCTGTGCGCTCGATATGTTGGTAGATGTGTAGAATCCTCGGGCAATCTCGATTCCAATCGGTTGGTTGAGAGTCCCACAGGGACCAAGAGTCAGACCGTGAAGAGGCCAGCTGCTGCCGGAAGGAACCGGGTTCTCTGTGGGGAGGGTATTCCATTCATCAATACCGACAGTAACTGCCTGCCCAGGGCTGACAACAAGCGGACTCAGCGACAGGCTGAGGTTCAGACCGCTCGTCGACTTGACGACCACAGAGCCCGGTTTGGTAATCTCAATGCCTGTTTGACGGGTCGATGTCCCGACCGTGGAGACGACTCCAATCGCTGCAGAGATGACTATGACCAAGACCAGGAAGACGACCGTAGGTAATGAAGTGCCCGACTTCATCTCGAATCACTAGGAGTGTAGTGCCCACGTGGCTTAAGTCTACTCGTAAGAACAGGCCATTCAACACGGCAGAACAGTGCTTCCACTGGGTCGCGTGGGGCCGACAAACGACCCACATTTCCCAATCTTCTCTCTACTCTTAAAAAGGGGGAGACGTCGAGCGGGTTCCTCTTGTCAGGGCAGCTTGCTCAGCAGACGCCGGCTCCCAACCTCCTTCCGAAGCAACCGGAGGTGAACATCGGGACGAGTGGCCATGTGGGGTGTCTGGGCCAGCGCGCACAGCGAAGAGCTCAAGAGGGGAATCACAATCAAGGTGGGATACGCGGACGCGGCGTTCTACAAGTGCCCGCAAACACCTGCACCTGCGGCCTTTTCCACGAGCCCGAGGTGCCCCGTCTGCGGCAGGGAGACGCGCCTCCTAAGAGCGGTAAGCTTCGTCGACTGTCCAGGTCACGAGAGCCTGATGACCAACATGCTCGCAGGGGCCTTCTTGATGGACGGGGCCCTCTTGGTCATAGCTGCGAACGAGCCGGTCCCCAAGCCCCAGACGAGGGAGCACCTGCAGGCACTGCAGATGCTGGGTATGAAGAAAATCGTGATTGCGCAGAACAAGATAGACTTAGTCACCGACCAAGAGGCGAAGAAGAACTACGAAGAAATCGGGAAGTTCGTGGAAAAGACCGTTGCCGCAGACGCCCCGATAGTCCCCATCTCGGCGCAGCAAAGGACGAACATAGACGCCCTTATCGAGGCCATCGAGGAGGTCATCCATACCCCTGCACGAGATGCGAAGGCAGACCCGCTGATGTATGTCGTCCGCAGCTTTGACGTCAACAGGCCAGGGACAGAGATAGCGGGCCTTTCCGGCGGAGTTCTGGGCGGTAGCCTCACCAGGGGAGAGCTGAAGGTCGGAGAAGAGATTGAACTCAAGCCGGGCATGGCAGAGGAAAGGAGCGGCAAGTACGTCCCGGTTGTGACCAAAATCTCAGGGTTGCAGACGAGTGCGGGGCCGACTGACAGGGTCGGCCCGGGTGGTCTGGTTGCGGTCGGGACTTATCTCGACCCTACCTACATCAAGGGAGACCAGATGGTCGGCAGTGTGATTGGAAAGCCTGGGACCCTTCCTCCGAACCTAGAGCACATAACGCTCGACGTGGACCTGCTCGAAACTGCCGTCGGACTAGCTGAGCTGGTCAGCGTGGAGAAGGTGAGACCGGGCGAGAACCTGAGGCTCAACTTGGGCACAGCGTCGACGCAGGCTGTCGTCACTTCCGCGAGAGGAGACGTCATTGAGGTCAACCTCAAGAAGCCAGTGGCTGTCGAGACCGGCATGCGGGCGGCGCTGAGCCGGAGGATAGCTGAAAGATGGCGCCTCATAGGCTCTGGCATCCTCAAGTAGGCCTTGACCAAAGTCATCTTCGACAGCAGTTTCCTCATGGCAGTGGCCGAGCGTCCGACGACCTGGCTTGAGGACATCACTGAGGTGATTGGAGGGTTTGAACCAGTGGCTCTCCAATGCGTTCTGGCCGAGCTTAGACGGCTGGCCCTGGGCAATGGGAGGAAAAGCCGAGCAGCCAGGGTCGCGCTTGAGCTTGCCGAAGAGTTCTCACGTGTGCCCTGCGGTGGAGCGAGAACTGACGAAGAGATAATGTCGGCAGCCCTCACAATGAACGCGACAGTGGCGACGGCTGACCGAGACTTGGCGCGGTCCCTCGGATCCCGCAAGGTTCGAGTCGTAAGGCTTCGTTCAGGCAGGGTGGCTCTCCTTTGAGCGACGGCAAAAGGAGTTAAGCCCCTGTCCTCCTCGACCGGGGAGATGGCAAAGCGTCTTCCAGCAATCGACGTCGAGCGGGAAGAAGGGAGGATTACGGCCTTCATCAGGCGGGTCGTCGCGAGGTCAGGAGCGAGCGGGGTGGTCGTTGGCCTCAGCGGAGGAGTGGACAGTGCCGTGGTCTTCACGCTTTGCGTCAGAGCCCTCGGGAGAGATAGAGTTCTTGTAGCGATGCTACCTTCGAAGCACACTCCACTGAGAGACGCGGAAGACGCGGCGCGACTGGCTGACGAGTTGGGCGTCAGGAGGGTTTGCGTAGCCATCTCTCCACTCGTCGATGCTCTGGTTTCTGCAGCCGGTTCCGGTGCTGTGAAGCTCGCGCGTGCGAACGTACAGGCGAGAATCAGGATGACAATCCTGTACTACCTGGCGAACTCGCGGAGCCTGCTGGTCGTAGGGACAGGGGACAGATCGGAAGAGATTCTCGGATTCTTCACAAAGTTCGGAGACGGCGGGGCTGACTTCCTGCCTATCGCTCACCTATACAAGACTCAAGTCCGTCTGATGGGCAAGCATCTGGACATCCCTCCCAGCATCGTCAGCAAGCCGGCTTCCCCGCAGCTTTGGCCAGGACACACTGCAGAGGAGGAGCTGCCTGCAGGTTACGAGAAGCTTGATGTCGTCATGCACTGCCTTTTCGATGCAGGAGGTTCGGTGTCTCGCGCTGCCGCCGAAGCGGGAGTAAGCCCCATGGTCGTCCATCGGGTATTGGAGATGAACAGGAAATCAGCCCACAAGAGGGCCCTCCCGTCCTCGCTTCGTCCGCCGAGCGGATAGATCCTTTTCGCGCGAACCAAAGATTAATATCGGCTACCCAAAGCGAGAGGGCGGTTCCTGAGGATTCATGTTTGAGCTAGTCAATCTTGAGGATGTAGTCCGCGTCCCCCCTGACAAATTCGGATCGCCTCTAGAGAAGGTCGCCCTGGACCTCTTGAAGATGAAGTACGAGAGTACTATCAACCCTGAGCATGGATACTTGATCCTAGTCACCCGTGTGGAGGTTGACAAGGTGGGCAAAATCATACCCGGGGATGGCGCGACGTACCACAGGGTCACTTTCGAAGTTCTCTCATTCTTCCCACTCAAGCAGGAACTCGTCGAAGGCGAGATAGTCGAAGTGACAGATTTCGGGGCGTTCGTGAGAATCGGACCTGCAGACGCGCTGCTACACCTCAGCCAGATAACGGATGACTACTTGACCAGCGACGTGAAGTCTGGGATCATCACGGCCTCCCAGAGCAAGAGGTCGCTAAAGGTCGGCAGCAGGGTTAGGGTCAGGATAACGGCAGTAAGCCTCGGGCATGGGATATCGATGGGAAAGATCGGAGTGACCTGCAGACAGCCTTTCCTGGGGGCACTCGAATGGATAGACGAAGAAGTAGGCAAGGCCCAGAAGCAGCGAAAGGTGGAAGAAAGGGCAGAGAAGTAGGTAGGATAGGCTTGAAGGAGCTAGCGTGCAGGAAGTGCAAGACCCTAACGACCGAAAAGGCGTGCCCTAACGATGGATCCACTGAGCTAAGCAACGAGTGGTCTGGCCTCATAATCATAATCAACGCCGAGCGATCTCAGGTAGCAAAGACCCTGGGTATCGAGAAGCCAGGGAGATATGCCCTGAAGGTAAGCTAGGCGGTTGTCGAAGGTCTACAAGCTTCCGGAAGGCCTCAGGATTAGGCTGGCGAGGCCCTGGGGCAGGCTCTTCTCGGCGGAGGAGGTGAAGGGTCAATCCTTTGCGGAATTGGTCAGGGAGGCCTCGATGGTCATCACCGTGGGGGACAGAGTGACGGAGACACTTGGAGCTCAGGGCCGAGTGCCCGACGTCCAGGTAGTCGACTCCCGAGAAAACAGGCAGCAGAGGGCCCCTCCCGAGGTGGCGTTCGTGAGGAGGATAGAGGTCGGAAACCCCGCGGGGACCATCACCGAAGGCGCGATAGAAGGGATCAGGGAAGCCCTCCGGGGACAGAAACCTGCCCGCGTGGCCGTCAAAGGCGAGGAAGACCTCCTGACGCTACCGGTAATCGCCCTCGCTCCTGTGTCCGCGGTCATCTTCTACGGACAACCGGGCGAAGGGATAGTTGCGGTAAGGGCCGACGCCGAATCGAAATCGAGAAACAGGGCCATTCTCGCTGAGATCGGAATCTCTCAGATATGCTGAGGCGGAGTGATTTATATCCCCCACGGAGCTGGGTTGTTCAGATTGCAGGTCGTGAAGCGATCGGACTCGAAGGTCCTCGAAAGGTCATACGTCGAGCTGCGACTCGACGGCAGGGCAGGGAAGCTCACTAGAAAGGAGGCCATAGCCGCAGTGGCTCAGGAGCTGGGGGTGGCCCCTGAGAATGTCGGATTGGTGAGGCTAGACGGTCGGGCGGGCACCACGGATGTGATCGGCAGGTTCTACGTCTACGGCTCAGCAAGCGCGAAGAAGAGGATCCACGCCAGGTACCTCGAAGAGAGGGTTCTGACAAAGGAAGAGAGGGAGAAGCTGAAACAGGAACGGAAGAAGGCGGCTACGCCGACCCCGGCACCGGAGGCCAAGAAGTAACCATGTCGAAGCAACAGCCGGCAGTCCCGACCCCGGCGCCAGCTCCAAGTCCGGCAGAGGCAGTCCCGGTGGAGGAAAAGAAGCCTGAAAAGAAGGAGAAGCCGAAGGCCCCCAAGCGCAGGATACAGGTTCACAAGTTGTACAAGGTCGAAGAAGGATCCCTGACACGGTTGCGGAAGGAGTGCCCGAGGTGCGGGAAGGGCTACTTCATGGCGCAGCACGAGGGGCGTCTTACGTGCGGCAACTGCGGGTATACCACCTTCACCGACAGTGTAGCGTCTCCCAAATAGCTCGTCCGCCCGTTGTGCCCTATGGGCATGGGAAAGGAATTGCTGACCGACCCGGACGTGGCCAGATGGCACTCAAGCATTTCGCTTTCCGCCGCTCGCGGATGAACGAGGTGTTTTAGCTCCTTTCTCTGGTAGCATGAGCCTCAGCCCGTCATCAAGAGTATACCTCGCTTCGAACCCTAGCTCACGTTTCGCCTTTGTAGTGTCTGCGAGAGTGTGCATCACATAGTTGCTGACAGGCATAGGCACAAGCCGCGGCTCCAGATGTATCCCCATTCTGTCCATAACCTTCTCTAGCATCTGGTTGACCGAGTAACTCTTCCCTGTCCCGACGTTGTAGATTCCAGTGTTAGCCGACTCGGCCGACTTGACGCAGGCTTCGACGACATCTTTGACGTATACAAAGTCCCTGGTCTGGGTCCCGTCCCCGTAGATAGTCGGAGTTCTACCGGCCTGGAGGTCCCAAATGAACTGAGAGACCAAGTTGGCGTAACTACCCTTGGACCCCTCCCTGGGGCCATAGACAGAGAAGAACCTCAGGCATGTAGTCTTCAGCCCGAACAGTTTTGCATAGAGCATGGTTAACCTCTCAGCGCTCAACCTGGCTTCAGTGTAGAAATCTGTGATCATTGGGATCATGTCTTCGCGCTGCGGTGTCGGGTGACCGTTATAGATCGACGAGGAGGACGCAACGACTACCCGAGAGCCGGCCTTCTTGGCAAACTCCAAGACCTTCATGGTGCCGTCGACAACTTTGTGCACCAGGCTCCGGTTCTCTTTGTACATCGGCGTTGACGAGTACATGCCTAGGTGGAAGATAACGTCCGGACTGAAATCAACCTCGAAGATGTCCTCCGTGTCAAGCACTCGGAGCTGAATCTTATCCATCAATCCGTCTAAGTTGCTGACTATACCGGTGTGCATGTTGTCCATTACGAGAATCGTATTGTCTTTTGCTAGCATCTCTACGAGATTGGACCCTATGAATCCAGCCCCACCGGTTACTAGGATGTGCTTCTCCTTCATTGCGCGCGCTATGTCCCATGAAAGGGTTAATACCTCTTGAATGGTCGAGGGCTAGCAGAACTCCTCCATCAACTCCCTCAGCATGCGGGCCATGCCAGGAGTGATGAAAGGCTGGAAGGGGCGGTAGTACTTTGGGCTTCTCGCTTTGGCCACTGTCTCCCTGTTGCCGGCAGATACGTAGGACCCGAGAAAAGCCCTCGCCACACTGCTCATGGCCTCCTCTCGCGTTGAGAGCTTCGCGGCATAGTAGAGG
>JBEKJV010000049.1:0-9719 GCA_050011055.1 Nitrososphaerales archaeon
CGAACGATGCCGGCTGCCACAGTGCTACCCATGTCACGCAAGGCAAACCTTCCCAACTCTGGAAAGTCCTTGAACGTCTCGAGCACGATCGGCCTCAGGGGCTGTATCCTCACAATCGCCGAGTCTCCAGTCTTTATCGTCTTCGGCTTCTCCTCAGTCGGCTGACCAGTCCTAGGGTCGATCTTTGCAACAATTTCGGAAATCGTTGCTGCGACCTGAGCGGTGTGGGCGTGCAGGACCGGCGTGTACCCTGGCGCTATCGCTGTCGGGTGGAAAACAATAATCACCTGCGCCAGGAACTCCTTTGCGATTGTGGGCGGGTTATTTGTGGGCCCCAGCACCGAGCCCCTCCGGAAGTCGGTCTTCGCGACCCCCCTCAGGTTGAACCCAATGTTGTCGCCGGCTATTGCCTCGGTCATGGCAGTGTGGTGCGTCTCGATGGACTTTACCTCGGCCGTCAGACCTTCGGGCATTATGATTACTGTGTCGCCGACCTTGATCTTGCCCGTCTCAATCCTTCCGACGGGGACCGTGCCGACTCCGGTGATGGTGTAGACGTCTTGGACTGGAAGCCGTAGTGGTTTGTCGATGGGCTTTGGCGGCTCCACGAACTGGTCGAGCGCCTCCAAGAGGGTCGGGCCTTTGTACCAGGGCATGTTCGTGCCCCTCTTGACCAAGTTCTCGCCGGTCCAGCCGGAGACTGGGATGATGTTGATCTTGGCGACCGGGAACCCGACGTTCTTCAGGAGGTTCTCGACGTCCTGCTTTGCTTCGTTGAACCTTTGCTCGGAGTACTTCACGGTCTGGTCATCCATCTTGTTGATGCAAACTGCGAGCTGGCGGACTCCGAGAGTGAACAGGAGGAACGCGTGTTCTCTTGCCTGCCCGCCGGGGTTGAGTGCGACGTCCTCTTCGCCCTTCTTGGCGGAGACCACGAGAATGGCGGCGTCAGCCTCGGAGGCGCCCGTGATCATGTTCTTGATGAAGTCGCGGTGGCCGGGTGCGTCGATCAACGTGTAGAAGAACTTCGGAGTCTCGAACTTTTGGAACGCCAGGTCAATTGTCACTCCCCTCTCCCTTTCGTCCTTCAGCTCGTCGAGAACCCATGCGTACTTGAAGGAGTCACCTGCGCCAGTCTTCTCAGACTCCTTGGCGAACTCGTCGATCATCCTCTGGTCGACCACACCGAGGTCGAAAAGGAAGTGGCCCATAGACGTGCTCTTACCGTGGTCCACATGGCCACAGACAATCAAGTTCAGGTGGGGCTTATTCGCCATATTACGTCACTCTTTACATGAAGCGACCCTCCCTGACTATATTTAAGCGTAGTGGAGTGAAATAGGGTTCTGTTCCGTCTAATCAGTTGGCGAAGTCTGAAGAGTCCTGCGTTCCGGGGAGACCTGCGGAACCTTCTTTTCTGAGCTCTTGGAGTTTACTAACTAGCGTAGTGAGCGAAGGCAGTCTTCAGGTCTGAGGAAAAACAAAGAGCATCGAGCTTACCGCAGCCCGTTTTACCCTCTACGGGCTTACGCGGATTAGCTCGATGACAGGTAGCTCCAGAGGAATACGCCCACGAGCATCACTATTGAACCAGCGAAGCCCGTTATGAGCGCACTCGCGGCATCCGCGCTGAGCCCAAGGGTCGTGAAGAAGTTGATCACAGGAGCCCTGACGAGCCAAGCGAAGAAGCCTAGAGCGTAGCCCAGGAGCCAGAATCCGAACAGGATTGTTCTTCTTCCCATGCCGTATCGATACTTGATATCGGTCACGAAGTCGGTAAATGGGCGGAAGATGGTATTCCTTCACGGTTTTGTGGAAATCTTTAGAGCAAAACCCTCGCGAGGGAAAGCATGTAGGTCGTCGCCAAGCTCGCGCAGACACCCAGTGCGAGGAACAGGACCCCTTCTAGCACGACCATTCTCTCCTGTGGTATGTACTCGTCGCTGATGCATCCGAGCATCAAGTTCCCGAACGAGGACATGGGGTCCTTGGCCATTTCAGATGGCAAAAATGCGATCTTGAGTTAATTAACGGTTGCGGAGGCTGAATCTGTCAGCGCTGAATCATCTTTCGTGGTCGATTCCTAAAACGATGTAACACCGCATATGAGTTGGTAGAATCGTCCCGAGCAAGCGTTATTATAGTGAGGATGGATTCCGGATTCGGCAAGATGGGTGGCCTTGCCGCGTAGTTTTGTCTCGAAGCTCGACGGGGCAAAGAGAGTCTTCACTTTCCGGGACTTGATCCTCCTTCCTGGGAGGAGCAGGAAAGAGCCGGGGGAGATCGACCTCTCGTCGAGACTGACGAAGAACATCCGGCTCGAGGTTCCCCTGATTTCTTCACCGATGGACACGGTCACGGAGTGGCGCCTGGCAGTCGAGATGGCGAGGCTCGGCGGGGCGGGGGCCATCCACAGAAACATGTCGACCGAGGACCAAGTCGCGCAGGTGAAGAAGGCTAAAACGTCTAGGGTCGATGCGAGGAGTCGCGACGACAGGGGGAGGCCTCTGGTGGGGGCAGCAGTTTCACCCCTGGACGTCGAGAGGTGCAGAGCTCTTGACCGGGTGGCGGACTTCCTCGTAGCCGATGTTGCGCACTTTCACAGTTCCAAAGTCATCACGGCAACGAAACGGATTCTCCCTGACCTCAGCGCTGACTTCATTGCAGGCAACGTGGGGACAAGGAAAGCTGTGGCGGAGATCACAAACGAGCTGCCCAGGGTAGAGGGATTCAGGGCTGGGATCGGTTCCGGCTCAATCTGCATCACCTCTGAAGTAACCCGCGTCGGGGCCCCAACACTCTTCGCGGTCGCAGAAGTCGCGAGCGCTGTCGCCGCAAGGAAGCTCAACCTCCCGGTGATCGCCGATGGTGGAATCCGAGGGCCTGGCGACGCAGCTCTGGCATTCGGGGCGGGGGCGTCCACTGCGATGCTGGGTTCGATGCTGGCGGGTACAGAAGAGGCATCGAGCAAGGTGGTGGTCAGGGATGGAAGGAGGTTCAAGATTCACAGGGGAATGGCAAGCGCGGCCGCGAGACGGGTGAGGTTTGCGGTCGACAGGTATGCGGTTCCAGCGAAGGGGTTCGACGAAGGGGTCGAGGCATATGTGGCTTACGCTGGGAGGGCGGAGACGGTGGTTGCGACCATGGCGAACGGCCTAAGGGCTGCCTTCGGGTACGCGGGTGCAGAGAATGTGCAGGGGATGTGGAGCAATGCGACCTTCGGAGTGATTAGCGCGATAGGGGCGGGAGAGCTGGGGGCGCACTCACTAGAGGTCAAGAAGTAGAATGACGGAGCAGGAGCTGACCGGCGGCATTTCGGTTCTCGACTTCGGAGGGCAATACGCCCACCTAATCTGCAGGAGGGTCAGAGCACTTGGGGTCTACGCGACACTCGAGCCGCATGACATCTCCGTGGAAGAGCTGAAGAAGAAAGGAGTCGCTGGCGTGATCCTGTCGGGCGGCCCAGCGAGTGTATACTCGGAAGGTGCGCCAAAGGCCGACCCGAAACTCTTTGGAGGCGAGGTCCCTGTCCTAGGAATCTGCTACGGCTACCAACTTCTGGTGATAGCTCACGGCGGCGAGGTCGGAAGGGCCGACCGTAGGGAGTATGGGAGGTCGAGCGTGAGGATTCTCGACAAGAATGGGCTCTTCGATGGGGTCGAGAGGGACCAGCTGGTCTGCTGGATGAGCCATACGGACTCTCCCGTTAGACTCCCGGTCTCCCTCAAGGCAATCGCGTCTAGTGCCAACTCGCCCTACGCCGCGGTCCGGTCGTCAGACGGGCACCTCTACGGCGTCCAGTTCCATCCGGAGGTATCGCACACGGAGGAGGGGCAAACGATTTTGGCGAACTTCGTGTTCGGCGTGTGCGGGGCACGGCGCAACTGGAGCCTTGAGGGGTTCATGAAGAGGTCAGTCGAGTCGCTCGCTAGGCTGCAGGGCAGGGTTCTCTGTGCGGTCTCGGGAGGGGTCGACTCGTCGGTGACTGCCGCGCTGCTGCATGAGGCCATAGGCGACAGACTGATGTGCGTTTTCATCGAAACCGGGCTCCTGAGAGCCGGGGAGGCCGACAATGTGAAGGAGTTCCTAGCGCGGGACCTAGGGATTAACGTCACCTTCGCAGATGCTTCTGCCACGTTCCTGAAGGCCCTCGAGGGAGTGGCCGATTCTGAGGAGAAGCGCAAGGTGGTCGGCAAGACGTTCGCAGCCGTTTTCGAGGAGTTTGCTGAAAAGGAGGGTCCGTTCGCCTACCTGGCACAGGGGACGCTCTACCCAGACGTGATCGAGAGCGGGAGGTCCAGAGGGCCGGCCGCGGTCATCAAGACGCACCACAACGTGGGAGGGCTCCCGGAAGGGCTCTCCATGAAGGTGGTGGAACCCGTCAGGGACCTGTACAAGGATGAGGTCAGGGAGCTGGGCCGACTGCTGGGGATGCCGCACAAAATCCTGCAGAGGCACCCGTTCCCCGGGCCGGGGCTCGCAGTAAGAATCATCGGCGAGACGACGCCGGACAAGCTGAGGATCACGAGGGAGGCGAGCAGGATTGTCGAGGAAGTAATCGAGGAAGAGGGACTCTACTCGAAGGTGTGGCAGGCCTTCGCCTACGTAGGTGACGACAAGGTAACCGGGGTCTTGGGCGACGAGAGACGTCTCGGATACCAGGTCACGGTGAAGGTGGTCGAATCCATCGACGCGATGACCGCCGACTGGGCGAGACTCCAGCCCGAGGTCCTGGAGAGGATTTCCTCCAGGGTGACCAATGAGGTCGAGGGCGTGGTGGGAGTCGCTTACTCAATTTCCGCCAAACCGCCCGCGACGATTGAACCACAGTGACCTTTTTGAGGACCCTTAGTCCGAAGACAGAACTAGCCGAGCTCCACTCTCATCTCGGTGGTTCGGTAGACCCTGCCGTGATGTGGGAAATCGCGCACGCCCAGGGAATCAAGCTCCCGACCAAGGACTACTGGAAGTTCGTGGACCTTGTGACAGTCACTCCACGGAGCAAGAAGTCGTTCGAGCACTACCTCTCGCTCTTTCACCTGACCGAGCTGATTCAGTCCAGCCCGATCGCGATAGAGCGCTCAGTGGGGCATACAGGAAGAACAACATTACTCTTCTGGAGCTCAGGTTCAATCCAATGAAGCGGAATAGAGGAGGGGAGCAAGACCTCGACCAGATAATGATGGCCGCCGTAAGGGGGATCGACAGGGCCTCCCTGGAGTATCCAGTGAAGACTGGGATAATCGTGTGCCTCGACAGGGGGTTTGGACTGAGGCTCAACGAGATTCTGCTTGAGAAAGCGGTTGCCTACTCAGGGAGAGGAGTGGTTGGCATCGACATGGCGGGCATGGGGAGCAAGGACTTCAGCTACGCTGGCTACGCCGGCGTTTTCAGGAGGGCTAGGAGAGAGGGGCTCGGGCTGACAGTCCACGCCGGAGAGGACGAAGGGCATGACTCCGTCAGGCAGGTCCTGAAGTACCTGGAACCTGACAGAATCGGGCACGGCGTAAGGGCAACCGAGGACGCGGGGACAATGGAGTTGCTCAAGAGGAGGAGGACCGTGCTCGAGGTGTGCCCCACTTCGAACCTTCACACAGGGGTGGTTAAGGACCTAACGGAGCTGAGGCGCATCTTCGGAGTGCTCAAAAGATACGGCATTAGCTACACCCTCAACACAGACGGGCCTGAAATGCTCAGGACCAACCTCAGAGGAGAGATCGACTTCCTGCTCCGGGAGGGTGTGGTGGGCGAAGAAGATGTCCTGCGCTCCAACCGTGTCGCGTTCGACTCTTCGTTTGTCAAGTAGACAGTTGGCCTGCCCGAAGGTTACCCTCGAAGGTGAAGAGGTTTGAAAGGGCGAACCGTGAGGGCGCCGTTCTGATGGGACTGGCCGAGAAGCAGTTGGAAGCGGGCGAATTCACGACAAACTACGTGACGACAGGAAGCGGGGAACACCGTGCGCGTCGCACTGCTCCAGAGACTCGGCCTCGAAGACTCTACAGCTCGTGAGGCTTTTCCTGTCGAAGCCGAAGACAATGGTCGTAAAACCACCCGAACTGGAGAACGAGTTGAAGGAAATGGAACTGCGCAGGAACGAAGAAAGACCGGCGAGGGTTCTACCTAGACGCCATCGCGACGCGTTCCTGCTCGTTCTTCTTCTTGACGGAGTAGCTGTTAGAGTCGCCCGCCGCCGCCTGGACTATCTCGTCCGCGAGGACCTCTTCCACGCTTCTGGATGATGCGAAAGCCGCCTCTCTCACTCCTTCCGACATGAAACGAAGGGCCAGGTCAATTCTACGGACCGGGGAGATGTCGACCGACTGGTGGTAGACTACTCCGCCATAGCTCAGCCTAGTGGTGTCTTCATTCGGGGAGGCGTTCTCGATGGCCTTCACAAGCTGCTGGACCGGGTTTTGGCCGGTCTTAAGCTCCATGATGACGAACGCCGTCTTCACGATGTTCATCGCCTTCTGTTTCTTGCCCCCCATCCTACCTGTGTTCTTCGCGTACTTTTTGCCGAAGTGTGTCATGTGATTGACGAGTCTCTCCACTATGTTGACCTTGGTCTTCGCGAACTTCTTGTGCTCGTGGCGCCCTCCGGAATAGGGCACCAGTATCGGTCTTAGGCTGATGACGTTCTGGAGGCCCTCGTCTTCAATCTTAACCCCAGTCATGTCCCACTTGTTCCAGAGAAGCAGGTTGGGATACTCCAGTGACTGCCTGCTCATGACTCTACCTCCTCGGTTTCTCCTTTCTTCCGTAGACCAGCTCGTTCAGCGAAACGCCGTTGACCTTGAATACTGTCCACCGAACTCCCGGTATGTCGCCCATCGCCCTTTTCATCGAGCCGCCGATTCCTTGCAGGAGCACCTCGTCGTGTTCGTCGACGAAGTTCAGAGCGCCGTCGCCCGGGAGGAAGGCTGTGATCTGCTTCCCGTTCTTGACTATCTGAACCCTTACGCACTTCCTGATTGCAGAATTGGGCTGCTTCGACTCGATCCCCACCTTCTCCAAGACAATGCCGCGTCCCTGCGGGGATCCCTCAAGCGGATCCGACTTGTAGTCGAGCCCGAGTTTCCGTCTCTTGTACCACTTGTTCGACCAGCGGAACCTTTGCCTCTTCTGCGAAACCTGGCGGGCGGCGAATTCTCCGCGTGGGGGGCCTGTCAATTTTCCAGTCGCAACTATTTTTCATCGTATAAAAGCGTTCAAAACTCGCTGGTGATCTGGACGTTACTGACGCCGAAATACCGACGTGCCAGGAGCCTCACCTTCGCGGCGTTCTTGCCCCCCACCCCCAGAACTGCGCCCTTCTTCCGAGGGTCCACGACGACCATGACGCTCTTCGTGCCGTCGAGCCTTTCCTCTACCCTAACCTCTCGGACATACCTCGCGCCGAGTGCGTTCTTCACTAACCCCTCGATGTCGTCAGCCCACTCGATAACCTCGACCGGCCTTCTGACGGCTCTTTCAATCTTCTTGACCGCAGCACCTTCCTTGCCTATGGCGAGGCCCATCTGACCCTTCGCGACAACGAAGATGACCCGGTTCGCCTTCTCGTCTATGATGCAGTCGCGGGCAGTGGCCCCGGTCATACCCTGGATCATCGACAGCATGGACAGTTGATCTGATGTGAGCCTGATTTCGGGCATCAGTGATTCACCGCATCAACTGGCTTATGTCTGCCTCGCTTACGGAACGCAGGGCGACTGTCGATACCCTGTAGGGCCTTCCTATCATCCTCGCAAGCTCGGTGGAGGAGTGCGGCAGCTCTACCACTGGGACCCCGTGGTGCTTCGCCTCCTTCCTGAGCTTCGCCCCGAGAACTGTCGGAACCGAGCGGGTTAGTAGGATGGCCTTGCTGCCCTTCATTGACGCCAGGCACTCCTTGGCGCCCACTGTCGTCTTCCCTCCCTTCATCGCGTCCTTCAACACCTTCGAAAGATGCACATTTTCAACCATCGCAATCAGCTCATGTAGAGATCAATCATTCCGGTTCCGACCGGGATTGGCAGTCCGACGATTACGTTTTCCGTGACGCCCTTCAAGTCCTCGACCTCGCCCTTTACCGCTGCCTCGGCGAGTGTCGGGACGGTGATCTCGAACGCGGCCCTTGCGAGGACGCTGCTCTTTGCGCCGGCAATCCCGTGCCTTCCTATCTGCTGGATGTATCCCTTCGAGGTCATCAAGTCTGCCACAAGGAAGATGTGGCGTATATCGACCTCGAGTCCCTGCTCGTCCAGCGTACTCATGACTTCTCTGACCAGAGTGGCCCGCGCCGCCTCGATGCCGAGGACCTGCGCTACCTCGTGCACGTTGTTGGTGTAGACCCTCGTAGGGTCGACGCCCTGGACCATGACGACCTTACCAAGATTCGAGCCGGCGGTCTGAATGAACCACTCCTCTCCCTCCTTTACAACCGTCACCCTAGTGATCCCAGGGATCCCCTTCAGCTTCATGTTGAGAATCTTGTTCCTGAGCGTGAATAGGGCCGAGAGATCGGCGTTCTCCATGCTGACGTGAATGACGTTCTTGTCTTTCCTGTCGGGCTGGACGTTCCTCTTGCCGGTCTCGACGACCTTGCATATCTCCTCGGGGTTGGTGTCCCTGTCAACCAGCATCTCCGGGCTAAGGTGCAGTTTGATCCCTTCGGTAGGGTCAACCTCGCTGAAGGCGACGACGTTGCCCACCTTGCTGAAGAGTATCTCCTTCGCGATTTTGACCGCCTTCTCGTTAGAAGTGGCGTATTCTTTAGTGAAGTAGATATCCATAGACGGGGTCGCAGGGATCTTCCGCGCGTCCACCAGTTCCATCAGTCTCGGGAGACCGAGAGTTACGTCCCTTTCTCTAACTCCCGCGAAGTGGAATGTTCTCAAGGTCATCTGTGTCCCCGGCTCGCCAATCGACTGGGCAGCCACAATGCCTGACGCTTCGCCCGGCTCGACCCTCGAGTAGTCCCGTGCCTCATCAACCTTCTCCAGGGTCTCTCTGGCCCCCTCCTCAGTGAGGTGGGAGTTCGCGAGTTTGTCCTTCAACTCCTGCGAGAGCCTGTCGTTGAGCCCCGATTGGTACTTCTTGAGCAGCCTCTGAACCACTTCGTCGTCCAACTTGGCCTTTGATTTGTGAAGGAGTTCCTCGGTCTCTACCAGCCTGTCAAGGTTAATTGGGCGGCCGTGGTCGCTTTTTGCGGGGTCGACGCCGTCCTCTCCGTACAGAAACTGGATGACGTGCCCATGGGGGTCCCGGACAGTCAGGTCATACTCGACCTTGAGGTGTTCCAGTGCGTTGACCAGCCTCCTCTGCATGTAGCCACTCTGCTGGGTCCTGACCGCAGTGTCGACCAACCCCTCCCTTCCTCCCATTGCGTGGAAGAAGAACTCGGTCGGAGAGAGGCCGTCACGGTAGTTGCTCCGGACGAAGCCTTTCGCCTCGGGCGAGGTGTCGTTCCACGGGAAGTGGCTCAGAGCCCTCCCCTTCATTCCCTTCTCGATCCTCTTCCCTCGGACCGACTGCTGTCCGAGGGCGGCTGTCATCTGGCCGACATTGAGGCTCGAGCCCCTGGCGCCGGTCCTTGCCATTATCATCCCGGAGTTCTCGGCGGGGAAAGAGCGGTCTGCGATTCTTCCGGCCCTGTCTCTCGCGCGCGCGAGCTCGTTAATGGTGTACGCCTCTAGCGAGTCCTCTGGCGAGAGCCCCCGCGTCAGCTGGAGCGTCCCTGC
>JBEKJV010000050.1:0-4799 GCA_050011055.1 Nitrososphaerales archaeon
CCGCGGTCGCGGAGCAGCGCATGAAGGAGAAGTTCCCCGAAATACCCTCCACACTGCCCTCTGCGGAAGCTGGGACGGAGACCAGCACGTATTAGAGACGGGAACCACGGGTTCCCGGACTCCCTTTTTTGCGAAAGGGAGGTGGAATCGCATGCCGACCTCAAACTCTGCAAGAATCATGCGTTCTTTCGTGATAGGCCATCGCCAAGACCACTTGCTTCGAGACCATCGAAGTCAAAGGACTGCTTCGAAAGCACGCGCGCTCTCAGTCAGGGGAGAATCGAACCTATGCGACAGCGACTCCCGTCGGGCCCGCAACTATACAGGTTCGCGCGCGTGCGCGTCCACGGGACCCCTTGAGCTAATGCCTCTGAAAGCTAGAAGACGTAGACGAAGTTCCCGTTAGTGTTTCCGTTAGTGTTCCCGTCAACTCCGCCTTTCATTCCCTTGCCGATGAAATACGCTTCCACGCTCTTCGCGTCCGTTTCACTATCCGCCTCCCATTGTTTCCACAGTTGAGTGTCTCTCCCCTCATCTTGATGCCTCTTGCGCCTCCCCGATGGGTCGTCCGTTATTCCAATCCTCCAGTCTGAATAGGTGCTATGGGATTCTCTGACCGTGTAGTCTATCACATAGACAATCTCTCTGGAGTTCAATTCCACGCAGTCTAGCATCCGTTTCGAACATGGTGCTCATTGATATGCGTATGGACTCGATGAGACGTCAGCACCGGAAATGTCGGAATCCTAGCCGAGTGGTTGAGACAAGCCAGAAAGAAGCTCTTGGAAGTACTCAGGGCTGGAATCCACTTTTCGAACCTGTTTGAGGGCGAGTCCCACCGGGCCCGAACCCGAAGCACGGCCGATGGGGTGGGGCATTGCACCATGTCGTCGAAAGCCCCCCCGGGACAGACTCTCCACATAAGACGAGCCCAAAACCACGAAATCCGCAGGACATTGGACCCAGGAGTTGGGGATTTGGACCTAAAGTTGGGTGCCCTTCCCATGGCGCGCGCGAACATCAGGCGTTGCTAGGAAGCAACTTCAATATCGCCACCGTGGTGAAGGCCTCGCCGACCAGACTGAGCGAGACAGGGACGTAGTAGCCGAACGCGTTGAATAGCAGCCCTCCGAGGATTGGCGCTGGGAAGGCGACCAGCCCGCGGAATGCCGCGAGCTTCCCGCTCACGCTCCCCCTTTCGTCTGCAGGGGCTGCGGTCAAGATCAGGGAGGACTGCGCAGGGACCCAGGTGGCAACGGAGACGCCGAAGACCACGCTGATCAGAACGAGGGCCGGCACGGACTGTGTCAGGAGCCAGCCCCCCAGCACCAACACTGTCAGGAACTCTGAGAAGGCGAGAGTCTTCCTTGCTCCCACTTTGAGGAGGAGTCTAGCCGCGGCGTACTGGCTTGCCAGTATCGAGACGGAAAGCGCCCCCACTATCAGGCCTATGTCAGCCGGGGTGAACCCGAACTGATCCGTCCACATGCCGTAGATTATCGAACCGCAGAGCCCGAAGGAGAAGGCGTCCAGCGCGAAGGGCGCGAAGATCCTGGCGAACCCGCTTGGCATCTGGACCGCCCTTCGGATGGAGAAACCGTCCGACAGAAGCTGGCCGTCCGCAAGCTCCGGGTTCCGGCGCGTCTCCTCGAGCTGAGTGAGCAGAACGAAGAGGTTCGCCGACTCGAGAACCGCGGCGGCGGCGAAGAGGATTACGTATCCGGCGTATGTTACGAGGAAGCCGGCAGCGAACGGCATGACGGCTCCCGGAATCTGCGTGAAGAAGAAGACAACGCTGAACGCGATGTTCAGCTTCCCTGGGTCCATGGAAACGCTCTCCGCGATGGTAGCCTGGGACGCCGGATAGCCGAGCAAGGAGAGCCCCAGGAGGAAGTAGCCGATTGAAAGCGGGATGAAGCTGTGGGACGCAGCCGCAATCAGGAATGACGCCATGGAGCAGACCCCGACCGCGCTCCCGGCGACGATCAACCGCCTTCTGCCGAGAAGGTCGGCAAGTGATCCTGCAAACGGCTGGACGATGGAGCTAGCGATACCTGTGGGCCTCGCTCCTACGGCCACGAGGATCCCCAGGACGACGACGCTAAAGCCGAGGTCCTTCACAACGAAGGGTTGGAGTATCGTGTTGAGCATGCTCACGTAGATCCCGGTGATCATGCTCGTCAAGGCTAGCGTCCTGATGTTCCCACGCAACAGCAGCCGTCTGGACAGGGAGAAGATGCCGCCCGGGGCGTTGCTCAACTGTTGTCCCGCGCCGAATGCCATGGAGAGGCTGGCTTTCACCTTTAACGCGCCCGCTATCGTAAGGAGTTCTGGATAAACACAAACAGAGGAGCGGAACTCTGCCCAGACGCCAAGGATCTAACCACCATCGAAGCGGTCCTATTCCGGGGCCGCACTTTGCAAAACGGGATACGATCCCTCTTGGGAATAATCGAACCTGTATAGCAGCGACTTCCGTCGGGCCCGCGAGCAATTAGGTCAGAATGAATTCCGTTTGCCTGGAAAGACTCGATTTGAGCTGAAGCGCGCGCTATGAAGGTTGAGGAGTCCAACAGGGAATTGGTCCCTCGGATTACTCTCGATGCCCGCAGGGGTTGCTGACCTTAACGATTGGTCAGGAAGTCCTAGAAGCCAGGGGTCCGCGTAGCCGCACGCCACACGTTCTTCCAGGCAACCTGTATATCGTCCAGAGTTCATCCTCCGACCGAAGATGGTTGGTGCGCTTGGGGTGCGAACTGGTGAACCGGTCGCTTAGTTCGGTGACTGTGGCGTTGATCCTGATGTCATCGGTGTTCGTGATGGTGCCGATCATCCCAGCCAATGGGGTTGTCGCTTCCATCACAGTCAGCCCTTCATCGGGTGTCGTGAGCACATCTGTAACCATAACCGGCGCCGGTCTCATCGCTTCACACAGCCTGACGGTCACATACGACGGTTCGGGCACAGGTATGCCGACTTCCTGTTCCACTAACTCAACGGGGGGCATCAACTCAGGTTGCACCTTCATGGTCCCGTTGTCCGTTTCAGGTCCTCACACAGTCGGAGTTGCTGACGGCACGAACAGCGCGACAGCGACATTCACAGTCATCTCATACATCTTCGTCACTCCCGGATCTGGAAAGGTAGGCTCGACAGTCAACATTTGGGGTGTTGGTTTTCTTGCCTCGAGCATCTTGACGCTCACATTCGACGGTTCGAGCGCATCTATGCCCGCCTGTAGCACGGACCCATCCGGCAGCATCAACTTCGGATGCGCATTCATAGTCCCATCCTCTGCGCCTGGTCCACATACGATTGTCGTCACCGACGGCACCAACAGCCTATCAGCGAGATTCACTGTCCTTGCTTCAGACATCTTCACCGTCACGATCACAGAGAGCGGTCTGCCGACTCTTACGGTATGGCAGGTGACCTTCAATGGAACCTCTTCAGAAGGCAACTACAACAGCGTATCGTTCGGGGACATACCGAACGGCCAATACTCGTTCACAGTCGGAAGCGTGGCAGGGTACACCGCTTCTCCCTCATCGGGAACCATTTCCGTGAGCGGTGCCGACGTCACTCAGGTGATAACGTTCGTCAAAGCAAGTCTGCCTGCTTCAGCGGGAGAGCGTGTCGGACTATGGCATTACCCTTGTTGACGTTTTGCAGCGCGCGCGCGCCTTCAGAACCTGTTTGGGGGGCGAGTCCCACCGGGCCCGCCACGTCCTTTCGTCAGTTCGTAGGTTAGGGAGCCTACCTGAACTGCAAAGTCCCGGCCATGGCGCCTTCTGAAGAACCAATCTTGGATTCAGATATGACGAAGTGAACAGGATCTCATCAGGGCCCGATAAAGGGCACCCTAGAGTGCTTATCAAACCAATCCGTGGTAGCAATGAAGAAACATGAACTGGGAGGCCCGATTGACAAGCCTCATCCCGAGCAAACTCCGAAGCCTATGGGCTTCTCGAGTGTTCCGACTCGTCCTGGTTCTAGCTATCGGAAAAGCGGTGGTGATCCTCGCTGTCTTCTTCTTCGAAAACCCGGCCAGCGTACTTCAGGGGATGGGCACCAAGTGGGACAGTAACTACTACGAAATCATAGCGACGCAAGGATATGGACCATCAGCCCCCTACGTCTTTTCTCCGGTCTACCCAGCTATCATCAAACTCGTCTACTCTTTCATTGGGAATGCGTGGGTCTCTGGTCTTCTCGTGACAAATTCACTCAGCTTCGTCTTCCCCTTGCTGCTGTACAAGGCATTCGGCTACAAGACAGCCCTATTCGCAGAACTCTTTCCGACGTATCTAGTCTTCACGACGGTCGCGTATTCTGACGTAGTCGCGCTGGTGTTCCTCGCATCCTCACTCTTGCTCTTGATGAGAGATAGCGTAATCAAGTCTTCGATAGGCTTGAGCGGTGCCATCCTCACTTTCTTCAATCTCGCTTGGACGCTTCCGTCGTTCCTCTTTGCCCTCCTTGCGAAAGGGCGGTTGAGGAACCTGCTCTTCTACACTCTTCCGTTGGTAACGGGCGGGCTGATACTTCTGTGGTTCAAGATAGCTACGGGAGACTACCTTGGGTTTGTGCGGCTAGAGTCGCCATGGGGAGTAGGGTTCGCAAACCCTTTGGCGCAGGCCTACTACTTGTTGTGTCCTAGCGGACAGGGCTCATTCACTTGCCAACCTTGGGCGGTTTCTGGGGTTTTTCTGACACCGACCTACTGGCTAGTCAGGAACCTGCTGTTCGAAGCCTTCTATTTGCTCGGGGCATTTTGTCTCTTGAAGACGGAGCTCAAG
>JBEKJV010000051.1:0-4463 GCA_050011055.1 Nitrososphaerales archaeon
GTCGGGGAATTGATACTACTGGGTTCGCCTGCTTTTCCCCATTTCGTGGTGTATCCGCTGATTCTCGTGACCGCGATTCCCGCAATCATGAGCTTCTACTTCATGATTCACTGGTGGAGGATACAGAATTACACTCTGTCGCTGCCGCTTGACGCCGTGCAGGGTGATTCCCTGGCTGCTCTTCATGGCGCATACCAGGACTACGGGGAGGAGCGCTCCCCACGATTCATCGTCGAGGGGATGACGAAGATGGACGGCAGGAGGGTTGCCCTAGTGCTTTTGATCGTCTTCCTGCTGTCGCTGCCGCTATCCTACTACGCGGTCTCTAGTTCAGGTCTTGCGATCCTTGCTCTTGTAGCTGCAGTGTCATTTGTCGCTGGGGCCTTAGTGGTTCTTCTCATTCCTCCGCTGAGATCGAAACGGAAGGTGAGTCCTAAGGTGGGCGGCAAAATGAACCCTGAGATTGAGAGTGCGGGCAAGGGGAGCAATGGCTGGAGCATGTCGGACGAAGTTCTGAATATGCTTTCTGCTCAGGCTGAGCAGCTCAGACTGACCGCCAAAGAACAGACGCAGATTCAATCAGCCAACCGCGGCCAGACTCGGACGCGAGTTGATTTGGGAGACTTGCCAGATAGAATCATCGCTGAAGTCAACAGCCTCGCCGCTTACAAGAGCTCGCTGCTTTCTGAGCAGCGTGAGAGACTGACCAAGGCAGTTTCATCCTTGGTCTCAACCACCATAGCTCTCGGTCTGCCGGCCGAAGCCGCCAAGATTTACTCCGCATATCGAACGATAGTTCCCGAGTGACCGTCAGGACTTCCTAGCAACATGTAAGCGGCCACGATGGCACGTGTCAAGGAGTTCCTAACCTGAGCCCAATAGGTCCAAGGCGACCTATGGAAACAAGTGACGGAAGTGTTACAAGGGTGTCGTTTGCCGCGGCGCGCAGAGTTGGACCGGAGGAAGGCCCTATTGTTGTCGCTGACCGTGACAGTGATTCTGAATGCGCTGGCTGGCGCCTTGACAATCGTCTATGCGAATGGAACGACAATTGTTGAGACCAACTCACTCAGCAGCGCTCTCCTCGAGGAGTTTGGTCCAGGCGCATTGCTACTCCATGCAATCTTGATAGCTCTCCTGTACTCTCTCGCCTACCTAGTCTCGCGAACGATCTCGTCGACTCACTGGCTCTTTAGGTCGAAAAGCATTCTTCTATTCACTTACTCGCTCATGATAGCCTTCCTCCCTGTGGGAGCGTTTGTCGATTTCACGAGCGATGCGCTGGTCATATTGCTAGCTTCTAACATCCTAGTGGGTCCACTGAAGACGATAGGGGCCGCCTTCATTTGCTCGATTCCTCCTGCGTTGATCCAGGTCAAGCGCAGGTGGACACTCGAGCTACCTAGCTGAAGTGACCTGGGCGAGGATCATGAACACTTCGATTGGCGTGTCGTTTCCCGTGCATCTCATTGCAGGGAGCGGCCAGTCATACCGGCTCTCGTGGGCGTAGTGGATCTCAGCTCTGTATCGCGCGTTCATCGAGATTATATTTGGAAGCGAAATCATCGTAACCACGGTGAAAATCGGGATGACAGCGATTAGGTCTTCGCTCGAGGGGGAAGACTGTGATGGTCACGATGGAAACCATTGGACCCTTGTCAGAGCTGGGACTAACGAGTGGAGGTACTTTGGCCTGACCTTGACCCAGCTTCGATTCTGGCTAAGGCTGACGGAAGCTGAACGGAGTTCTCTTACGCGTGCGCAGGAAGGACGGTGCTTCACCTGCGCTCTACAAAGGACGATTGAAACGAGGAAGAGGCTCGGCGATCGGCTATACTCCTCCATGATGATGTCCCTTCTGGCGGTTGGTGGAAGACCATGACGGACGAAAAGGGTAGGTCCGAGAGTCTGGCACTGGAGACCATGACCTTCGGCAAGAACTGCAGGAGGTGCAGCGTGTACTTTGTTACCAAGAACCGAATCGAGGATCTCTGTCCTTGGTGCATGAGGGTCCAGACGGGACGGGACTATGAGGGGGTAGCCGAGAGGGTTGATGACCTGGATTTCGCTGGCCTCTGACCTCCCCTGAGAGAGCCTGAGGGATCTGCTTGTCGGCCGAGATAGGGCCTTTGTGAATGAATCAAGACTAAGAGTTCGTCATTCCAAGACATACGAGGAGTTAGTCTCTGGGCCTTGTTCCCTTTGATGGCCTGCCGCATCCTCAGCACTTTCGCGAATGATTCAGGAGTGAATCAGGCGTAGTGGGGGGTTGCCTAACGAATCAGACTCAAGGAAGCAGCAGGCATCCGGTCAGTACGTCGGGACCTACTTGGCACTTGGATCTGGCGTTTCATCTCGGGGTACGGCCAGTCCGGGCACGCGTCCCTTCTGTGGCCGCGGGATTCTCGACTCTTGGTCCTTCCCCCAGCTTATCGCGTTCCACAGTCTTTCGAAGACATAGTAGACTCCCGCCCCGCTTACGTTGAAGACGACAGAAATCACCGTTGTCTCGCCTGCATTACCTGTGTAGTAGTAGGTGATGACCGCCAAGAGTGCGAAGATGACCACGCGGTAGGTCAACGTCTTGGTCATCGATCTCGCAACTGTCTCCAAGCGGAAACCTGATACATTAGCCACCTATTTGACTCAAGTCGACTCCCGGTAGGTATTTCCAATCAGTTCTTCGACTAGGCAAGCCTTATCATTTGAGGACGGAAAAAAGGGAATGTGGACATCGACGGGCTCATCACTGAACTGCAGATCCGCGGGTTAGACCAAGCAAGGGTAGACTCAGCTTTGAAGTGCCTCGTTCATGTCCATGCAGTTCAGGACTTCACTAATGACGACGCAGGCGGAGTGCTCGTGAAGGACGTTCTCAACAGCTATCCGTTCGAGGTCACGGTAGCTGCCTCCGAACTGTATTTCGAGAGAGCGACAGTCTACGGTCAGGACGTCTTCAGGGTGAAGTGGGGCTACGACGCAGCAACACGATGGCTTGAGAAACGGCTCTGGCAGAACGCTTCGGACAGATGGGAGGAGTTCGTCGACGGCTTGGATGAGCGATACCTAGGCTTTGTCCTGCCCATGACCTATGACCACGCAAGGATCATCGAATTCTGGAAGGCCAGAAAGGACCTGAAGTGGTTCGGCGTTGAGTTCGAGGGGTTCGGATGGAATATCCTGAGGCTGATAGATGATATAGTTGCGGTGGGATGGGCTCTTGACCTAGCATTCGGCTACAGAAGCTTCGGCCCCGGCGGGATTGAGGGAAATCGGACCCTGCTGCACAAGAAGGCCTACGAGTCTCTTAAGAGGCAGGCCGCAGTCCCGCCTGACTCCATCATCACCGGAATCAAGCTCTGGAAGTTGTTCTCTCAGTTCGAACCCGCGGAGACGGACTTCGTAAAGCTGATGAAGGAATGCGATGTGACGATTGAGGAGGTCCAAAGGCAAGTCGGTACGTTCTACGAGAAAGGTTTGACGTCTCGCTACAGAGATACACAGTATCCTCCTTTCCTGCTTGTCGAGAAGATGAAGAAGCAGTACCAAGAGGAGGTGAGGCGCCTCCTGAACCCAATGGAGGTGTGGCTCACGAGGAAGGAGCTTGCGCCTGAGATTCCCCACTCAGAAACTGCACAGGTTGAGTGAGTCCGGCAAGCATGATTAGGGAAGGATGTTTCCTCCCAAGCACTTGGGGCGAGACTTCTGCTCCACGATCCCCAGGACTGTCGAAATTGATTCGCCCCACAGCTCATCTTACCATATCCTTATAGAAACCTCTCACCACGTTCTGGCAGGCCTGAAGCGCAGATGCGCAAGGAGATAATGGTGTTCCTCAGCAAGAACCCCTCGAAGTCTTTCAGGGCGAGTGAGATCGCTAGGAGGCTGAAGTTGCCCAAGGGCGAAGCCGAGAGGCAGCTGAAGCAGCTTGCCAAGCAAGGAGAAGTGGCAGTCAAGAGAGGGAGATACAGCACGTTGACGACAGGGCCGGCCGATTCTACGGAACGGTCGACTCGCAGACTGGAGGAGACGGCCCGAGGAGTGGGGTTGAGCGTCGAGAGTCTTCAGAGGTGGGTAGAGGAGAGAAGAAGAAGGGCTTCGGACGAGGAAACAAAGAAGCTCCTATATGGAATCTTGCACGACGTCGAAAGGTCCAAGGGAATAAGGGCAGGGAACCCGCCCGAGAAGTGACTGCCGTGCCCGGTGAGTCAGCCTGCCCAGGCGCAGTGAGCGTAGCGCCTAACCTCAATCTTGTGAGCTAGCACTCTGTATGGAGAGGGCGCCAATTCCATAGCACTGCTCCATCCGAGTCTGGATTTGTGCTGAAAGTGGTATATCCGGTCGAAGCGTCGACGAGGCCATATGTCCTCGTTGGAGGGAGGCGAGCCACAGGCGAAATATGAGTTCAAGGGCAAGTTCGGGGCGGCCCCATCGGCTCCTTCGCCTGTTGAGGAGGCGTCTCA
>JBEKJV010000052.1:0-4191 GCA_050011055.1 Nitrososphaerales archaeon
ATCCGCTGTATGACTACGCCGAATCAGCCGGTGTTCCTGTTATGTTCCACACGGGGGACACGGCCGATGCTAGGGGCAGCCTGATGCATGCTCACCCGCTGACCCTTGACGCTCTCGCAAACAAACATGGCGACCTGAAGCTCGTGGCCTGTCACTTTGGTAATCCTTGGATTGATGATGTCGCCGAACTGATATACAAACATCCGAACGTCTACGCCGACCTTTCAGGCCTGATCGTAGGCGGGAGCAAGTACATCGAGCAGTACACCGACTGGTTGGCACGGAGATTGAGCCAAGCGATGTACTTCGCAGGTGGAGCCGACAAAGTAATCTTTGGAACTGATTATCCGGTCACCCATCCTTCGGCGGCCATCTCCCTTGTGGAGAAGCTTGAGATCGATACGAAAGACCGGGAGAAGATCTTCTCAGAGAACGCGAGGAGGGTCTTCCGGCTCTGACAGTTCAAAGCGAGAATAGTCGAATTGTTGACGTCCCCTTCGAGGACAGGGCGTCGATACAACATCTGCTTGCTGAAAGTTTCGAAGGCTGGTATCTGAGCCATTCCAAGAAGATGTTGATGAAGGTAGAAGTGGTCAGGGAGGCAGTCGCCGACGAGCATCCGGTCGGTCTGGTCATGCTGAAGACTCTGAACGATTCCATGGGCTACGTCTACTACATCGCTGTGGCCAGGGAATACAGAAGGAAGAAGGTCGCGACTCGACTTCTGGAACATTCGCTCGAATACTTTTCAGGACTCGGTGTGCGAGAAGTCTACGCGAGCATAAAGGAAGGGAATGTGGAATCTGATGGACTTTTCCGGTCTCGGGGCTTCTCAAGGACGAGCTACAGAGAGTTGTCAGGCAAGTACGGGTATCTGAGGGCCCTCAATCTCTACAGAAGGATGCTGGTAGTGCCAGGGGAGACGCTACTTTGCCTACCCCTTCCCCTGACTGTCCGCGTTTCACGATCTGAGCAGTCTTGTCGAACTGATATCGGCTATGTGCTCAGCTCGATCGTCTCTCCGAAGAACCGGCGCGTAGTCCCGCTGGCGGGAGAGTCGAATGAGTCGACGCTGACTATCACTGGAAGATTATTCACTGCATGACCTATGAAGAGACACATCCTTGGAGGGAGGGTCCTGACTATCGCCTTGACGGTGTCCGTGTCGGCCATGGAGGCCTGCGAGATGAGGCTCAGATCCGAATCGCTGCTGAAGCTGTACAGGAAGATGTTGTCGACCTGCCTGTAGATTTTCTGGTCGATTGCGTCGGGCTGATTCGTGACGAAGACCGTGAAGACCCCGAAGTGGCGCATCCTGGTGATGAGGTCCTCCCAGTACGTGTCCCTGAGGTAGAGGTGAGCTTCCTCGGCGAAGAGGAAGACGGGCGGTATCTTCCTGCGCTCCAGGAGCTCCACTATCCTGGAGAGCATCAGCTCGACGACCATCTTCCTGTTCAGGGGAGAGACGCCACTCAGGGTCACGATCAGCGCACCCCCTCCAGCGCTCGTGTCGAAGAAGTCCTGCAAATCGAACTGCTGGTGGGGCAAATCCGAGAAGAGGCCGCACGACGCTATGGTGTGGTACCTGGCGAAGAGGGCGTCTCGCACGAACTCGTTGCACCGCCACTGCTGGATGGCTGACTCAAGCGACGCCAAGGATAGCTCGCTACGGCTCTCGAGCTGCTCCCAGATCTTCACGAACTCACGCAGCGAGGTTCCGGGCATGTCCAGAGAGTGAGAGAGCAGGTTCGTTATGGAACGGAGACCGACCGTCGCCAAAGAGAACTTTAGCTCCCGGCCGGGCCTCAACGCCCTGACCTTCCCGTAGACAGAAGTCCGAGTCCCGTCCGCCCGCTGTCCGATTGATGCGTACTCGTCGTTCAGGTCGAACACTACCGAATAGGCGCCCTGCTCGAGGAGGCCCCTCAACAGCATCTTGGCGAGGTGAGACTTGCCGGACTCCTTCCTTCCCGTAATGACCGTGATCCTCCCATCGAGCGACTCAGCAGCGATGGAGAACTCGGAGTCGGAGTCGACGCGCCCTATCTTGATCCTTCTCGTCCCGAGCGGAGGCAGTGTCCCCCACAACTCGTCGACCATCAGCCTCGCCACTCTTGAATTGGTCCTGGAGGGCATCCAGTCGACCCTAGGGGTCAGCCGGCTGCCGGAGATCGTACCTCTCGCCTTGCATAGCAGGATCCGCATGTCCCTAATCAGGGTTGAGATGGTCGTGAGGTCGGTCGGGTCGGCTGTCTCCCCGGGGGCGGATGCCGAGAGAACCTCCTCCCTGGCTATCTCCTCCTCGATCCCCTCGATGTCGAGGTACCGCTCGTCATAGACTTGAAGAACGAGACTACGCTTCTCCTCGACAGCAACGAGATAGTCGCCAACCCGGGCCGGCTCCCGGGGCGAGGCGATTACCAGTATGTCGTCAGACTCCTTTCTTAGTATCCTCAGAGGTTAGGCTCCTCCTTTGAAGCTGCCGAGGGCAATCCTCCTGAGCGAGAAGGTGGGGAGTTGCCTCAACCTGAAGCGCCTTGTGACGTAGGCCTTCAGGGCTTGGTCGTCTGCCTTCGAGAATATCGATAGGTGATGCGCGACCTTGAGAGAGTCCGGATACCCTGAGGCGAAGGCGTCGTTCCAGAGAATCCTGCCGAGGGTCTGCTGCACTGGTTCTTGACTCTTGGCAACATCCAGTCTGAAGACCAGGCCATCGGGAGTGAACTTCGCAAGCACTGTCTTTACCGGGCCGTCATCGATGCTGTGGTAGGCCGCGACCTCGGACCTAGAGAGGACACTGACGGCACTCTCGGAGAGGATCAGGTTGCTGGACTTTGAAAACCCCACTAGGCAGCTGCCTTTGTTGTTGGGCTTCGGTAGAGACCCAGCGAACTGGCCCATGGGATGCTTGAGCGAACCGTCGGCCATCACAACGGCCTCTTCGTTGCTGGCCATCAGAGTGTCAATGACTCGCCGCTCCACGCAGTTCCTGATCACTCTTTCAGCCACTGCGTGATCCGCCAACAGCATAGCGAATTCGGGTGACGAGAGGCTCGATTCTATTCCGACGAGGCCTGAACCCGAGGCGTAGACCAGGATGGGACCGAGCCGGAAGAAGCGCCGGAGGGCTCCCTCGAACGATATTCCAATCGCAGTTCTCGCGGCGTAGAGGGCACCCTCCGAGGTCTCTCCGACGAGCACGCACGTCGAGTCGACCGACGCGACCGGTCGCCCTTCTTTGATGGGAATTATGCACCCAGGGACCAGGGTCGCGTCTGCCTCCTCGAAATACGGATACAGCTCCCTCCCGTACCGGCTGAAGACGAAGTTTCTTCCGGAGAGCTGCCGGTCGGCGCTTTCTGCCAACTCGGCGAAGCCCTGTCTGAACTCCTCTGCGAGGGAGTCAAGAAGGTCGGGTTCGAGGCCGTCGGGAAGGACATCTGTTGCGATGGCCATGTTGCGCAACATGGGGTGCAACTCGTAGCTAATTAAATGTTGCGCAATAGCAACATGCACAACAACTACCGACTTCCAGACCATCTAATTGTGCACCTACCCGACCTTCGAGATGTTCTCCCCGCGACACCAACTATTCATATATGGGCAACTTGCCCAACAAGGACAACAAGATACCCCTTGTCGTCACAGCCGAAAATGATTACAGTGAAGCTGAAGAGGGGCGCATGGGAAGTCGAAATCACTTCCCCCGAGGACAGAGTCCAGCAAGCGGTCGAGAGCGTCCTGGCGGGCATGGCATCCAAGGAGCCAGCGCTTGTCGACGCTCAGGAGACGCAGCAGGACCGACGCCACTTCGAGACTTGTAGGAGCTTAGTTGTTACCATGTGGCGCGAAGGGTGGTTCTCGACCCCGAAGGCACTCTCCGAGGCGCATGAAGAGATGAGCAGGCGAGGCTATCATTACGACCGGACGGCAGTCTCCCACACCTTGGCCGACCTAGTGCGGGAGGGCACGCTATTCAGAGAGGGCAGCATGAGGAACTACAGGTACATCCAGAAGTTTCCTTTCGCGGAGCGGAATCGAGGCGGCGAGAACCCCCAGACCGAAGAGGGAACCGGGTCCTGACCGCTTGGGCGTGTGCACATAGGGTGGGAAGAGAAGGCGCTGTTGGACTGAATACTCAAGTCTCTCCGCCGCATCGAGTGGTCATGGACCGTAAAGGCAGCCTTTTAA
>JBEKJV010000053.1:0-10165 GCA_050011055.1 Nitrososphaerales archaeon
GATCTTAATGGGATAGACGCCCACAGTCACATTAGTGACCACGGTGTTTGTCGAGCCGTCGATGACCGAGACCGTGCCTGAACCGAAGTTCGCCACGTAGAGGTACCCGTTGGTCGGGTCGAGTGCAACTCCTTCCGGGTTAGTGCCCACAGACACGGTAGAGGTGACGCTGTCCGCCAACGAAACCTTGGCCGTCAAAAGAACCAGAATCAAGACGAGAGATATTGCGACTGAAAGAACCCTGACTGGAGCGTTGCTCACCATTCGAGAACTGTGCACTGGACTGTTTCTCCCCCTGTTTTCTGGGCCTATTTTCTGGCCTTAATAGCCGTTCCTTGAGCTCTCCGAGCCTGTCGTCGTAATTATCAAAGTGGTCATGATACCTATTCCTTGTCACGGTACATGTTCCTCACCTTGTCCCGGTCTCCTATGAGACTATGATTTCGTATGAGTATATCGACTCAAGATGGCGAACTGACCGACAGAATAGGAGATAGTGCGTGCGCTAACGAGTCCGGTGGGGCCTGCCCCCAAACAGGTCCGGAGAGTGGATTCCATCGGTCCACAGTGTCGCTCTGACGCGAGTGAGTCCTGCCCGGCCTTGTCATTCCACACAGGGCCCCAACGCTAATGCTTCGCGGGACTACCAGCCAGTATCTCGGCCTCTCAGTTCGGGGTCTCCTGGACCCTTCAGCTTCGAGTAGATTGCACTCATCTCTTCCAATGAATCGAAGCCTAGGGCCAGCCCGCCTCTCAGGTTCTTGAATCGAATAGTGAAAGCCGCACTCGCATAAGGAACGGGGCGTGTATGTACTACTCTGCCAAACCTCCCTTGCTGTAGACCAAATGGTGTAGGAGCAACAGATTTCACGATTGCCGATTCGCGACGAACTCCCTTGGCATTCTCGTAGCACAATTCGAGCTGTCTGCCCTCATCCCTCTCGTCCTTGAACGAGACTTTGTAGGTCTCCACGGCACTTGGCCTCGACCGTCTCCAGCCCAGAATCCCAAGAATGAGAAATGAACAGAGGAGCACGACAAACGAAGGCACCGAGAGCTGCTCGTACACGGAAAGGGACCAAGGGCCAGCTGCGGAGAGGAAAAGCAAGACAAGGAATTGCAGAACACCAATCAAGGGCAAGTAGAAGCTTGGCCCTAGCACAGCACCCTCCCAGCCCACGGCCTCGAAGCTGCCCATCTTGGTCATGCCGGCAAACCAGCCGCTCGACGTGATAAGTTAGTCGGTTTGGTGAGACCTTTTCATTCTAGGCAGGCATCCCCACGCCGGAGCGGATGAAGAGACAAAACGGGCCCGGTGGGGCCTGCACCCAAACAGGTTCTGAAAGTGGATTCCGCACTGTTCAGTAGGGAAGGCCCAACTTCCTGAAGATCTCAGGGAAGCGCGGGTCGTCCCTCACCTTGTCGTAGACGGGAGAATACCGAAGGTCTGCGGGAATAATCCTCTTCGAAGATATGGCCCTGTCAATCCAATTGAAGAACTCATCTCTGTCGCCAAGAGCCGCATAGCATGCAGCGATACCTCCCTCCCCAGGTGATGACTTGCCGGCATTCGGAATGAGCTCTTCGATGACCGGCAGAGCCTTCTCCCTTTCTCCAAACCATCCGCCTAGCACGACAGTATAGAGCTTGTATTCGTCTTCATCTCGGTAAAGTAGTTTGTCACTTAATGCGAGCGCTTCGTCCATCCTTCCAGCATAGAATCGTGCGGCTGCCACATTAAACGCGATCACTGGAGACAGCGGGTCTAAGGCATGGGCCGTCTCGATCTCTTTCGTCGCTTCCTCTGCCCTTCCCAAGTCTTGGAGACATAGACCGTACCAGTGATGAGCTGAGGCATAGCTGGGGTTCGACTCGATGGCCCTTCGGAACTCTCGTAGAGCATCTTCATACATCAAATCATCTAACAGGCTGAGCCCCAGCGAAGCATGAGCTTCGGCCAGGTTGTCATCCAGTTCCAACGCCTTCATCGCCGCCTCCTTCGATCTGGCCAGTCCGTCAGCCAGATCCATGTAGTTGTTACCTGCGGCGATATTATAGGCGTCGGCCAGCCCAGAGTAGGCCCTCGCGTAGTCGGGGTCAATCTTGATCGCTTCCTGGAACAGCTTCACTGATCCCAAGACCCCTTCCTTGTCTCTCTTGTTCCAGTAGAATCGCCCTCTCAGATAGAGTGTGTAGGCTTCGATGCTTTCAGCACGCTTCCGGACCGGTTCCGCAGAAGCCAGCTTGACCCTCAAGGCCTGCGCGATCTTCCCCGCTATGTCGCTCTGGATTGCAAAGATGTCGTCAAGCTCCCTGTCGTACATGTCTGACCAGACATGCGATTCGGTAGGGACGTCGATGAGTTGGGCGGTCACTCGTACCCTGTTTCCGGCCTTGCGGACGCTCCCCTCCAAGACCGTCCCGACTCTGAGGTCGTTGCCGATCGTGGAGAGCTTCGTCTTCTCCCCCTTGTAATTCATCACAGACGTTCTTGCGATGACCTGTAGGCCTCGGAGTTGCGACATCGCAGTAATCAGCTCTTCCGTCATGCCGTCAGCGAGATACTCGTCTGCTGGGTCGGGGCTTATGTTGGCGAAGGGCAGGACCGCGATCCTGTTCTTGTCGAGCTGGGTCAGTGGAGCCGCCTTCTCTTCGCTCCAAGGCATGACCACTCTGTACACTCCCACTGGCACGCTGACGTTCTTCAGTGACTTGCTCCCGAGGTTTTCCAGTGGGAGTTCGAACTTGTTCTGCACCTGGTCGTAGACCTGCTGCGAGACGCATACCCCCTCGGGCCCGGCTATCGGTTCAATCCTGGAGGCTATGTTGACAGCATCGCCGAAGACGTCGCCTGCCTGGTGAATGACATCGCCGAGGTGGATGCCAATCCTCAGCTTGATCTTCCATTCCTCTCTGGAGGAGACGTTGTAGTCGTGCAGGTATGACTGGATCTCAGTAGCGCACTTGAGCGCATCGAGGGCGCTTTCGAACTCGACCAAGAAGGAGTCGCCGATAGTCTTGACCTCTCTCCCATGGAACTTGGGGAAGAATGGCCTCAGGAGCCTGTTGTGCCTTTCAAGAACCTCCATCGCCTGTGCTTCGTTCGACTGCGTCAGGGCTGTGTAGCCAACGATGTCAGTGAACATTATGGCAGCGAGACGACGCTCTCCTTCGGTAGATGTCAATCCAATCCGAGCCTCTTGAGGAGGTCGAAGTACCTCGGATCGGTTCGAATCCCGTCAAAGTCCGAGTCATATTTGATGCTGCTGATGTCCTCTCCCCTGGAGAATGACCGCTCCAGCCACTCAAACCCCTTGTCCATCTCGCCGAGGTAGAAGTAGAAAGTGGCAATCAAACTGGCCGTGTTCCCGGGTTCTCCTACGAGGCCCTCAAGCTGGGGCAGGAGTCTTCTCAGAGTCTGCTTGTCAGCTTCCAAGAACGCGATGGTTGCGTCCGCCACGGCTCTCACAAAGGGAAAGCCCAAGCGCGTGAGGAGCTCAAAGAATGCGGCCACCTCGCGCCGCATGGCATCGAACATCTTCATCTTGCCATAGGTGATGACCAACTGATAGCGTCCAGGGCCGTAGCCAGGGTCCAGCGTAGTCACCCTCTTGAACAGCTCGAGTGCCCTGCCGTATTCCCTCCTGGCGTAGTAGAAGTTACCATGATTGAAGTTAATCACCGGTGACAACGGGTCGAGCTCCAGGGCTTTCTCGATCTGCCGCAGGGCTTCGTCCCACCTCAGTTGAGAAAGCAACAGACTGTGGTACCACATGTGAGCGAAGGCGTAGTTCGGTTTCAGCTCGATTGCCCTTCTGAACTCCTCCTCTGCCTCCCTGAGATTGTGCTCATTCTCTAGCGCCAATCCCCTCGTAGCGTGCGCTTCAGCTAGTTCTGGGTCGAGTTCAAGGGCCTTGGCAACCATTGTCTTGGCCTTCTCCAGGTTCGCTTGCAGGTCGAATCCCCTGTTATGCAGAATCAGAGAGCAGTCCGCCAGACCGGCATACCCAAGGGCGAAGCCCGGGTCTTCTTTGACCGCCTGCTCGAAGTGCTCTGCTGCCTTCTTGACGTCCTCGATTCTTCTCGTGTTCCACAAGTATCTTCCCCTTAGGTAGAGAGTGTAGGCGGTCGTGCTCCCGGTGGGCTTCTTCGCGATCCGTTCTATTTCAGGGGAGAGTATCTTGACCCGCAACGCGTCTGCCACCTGCCTTGCTACGTCACTCTGGACCGCGAATACGTCGTCGAGTTCCCTGTCGTAGTTCTGCGCCCACAGGTGCCTGTCTCGGGCCACGTCAATCAGCTGGGTTGTTACCCGTATCTTGTTGCCAGCCTTCTTGAAGCTCCCCTCCAATATCGACCCGACCTTGAGTTCCCTTCCGATCTCTTCGACCTTCTTGGTTGTCCCCTTGTAGCCCATCACCGATGTCCTTGAGATGACGCTGAGGCCGCTGATCCCAGATACCGTCGATATGATCTCGTCGGTCACCCCGTCTGCAAAGAAGCCGTCGTTGGGGTCAAGGCTGAAGCTGGCGAAGGGGAGGATTGCGATCCTGTTTGCCGGAAAGGTAGGCGCCTCCCCCGTATTGGATTGTTCCCATGGCATCTCCATCTTGTACACCTCGACTGGCGTACTCACATTCTTCAGGGCCTTAGGCCCGAGGCTCTTGAGAGAAAGCTCAAACTTGTTCTGAACATGATCGTACACCTGGCGTGTAAGGCACACCCCCCCGTCCTCAGCGAGGGGCTCGATTCTGGAAGCAACGTTGACCGCGTCGCCTGATATGTCGCCCTGGGACTCCACCACGTCTCCTAGGTGGACGCCCACCCTGAGGTGAATCCTCTTTTCTTCGGGGATGGAGATGTTGAACTCCCTCGCGGCCCTTTGAATGTCATAAGCGCACCGCACAGCGTCGAGAGCGTTGGGGAACTCCACTAGGAAGGCGTCCCCCATCGTCTTGACTTCTCTGCCGTTGTGTCTGCCGAGAACGGGCCGGATCAGCTTCCTCTGTTCATCGACCAAGGCTAGAGACAGGGATTCGTTCTTCTGCCCCAGGGCGACGGTCGCCCTGGGTCAAATCCTGAACCGGCTCGGAACCCCAAGATGATAAAGCCCTTGTGGAGAGTTCTAAGCGGGGCCGGTGGGGCCCGGCACGAGATTGCACCTCAGGAGTAGCTCGAAATAAGGGGTTGGAATCCTAACCGGCCTGCTCCAGTCGAATTGACAGGGTTTCCCAACGTCAGGATCCGCTTAGAAAATTAAGCGCACCCTGCCGGGCCGCGCGCTTACTTGCGGTCGCCGGTCGGGTGCGTGCCACGACTACGGTTTTCGCAGTCTTGCCTTTACGAGAAGAAGTGCTGGCAGGGCGAGCGCCAAAGCCACCCCGATTCCTAGGGCAAGTGGAAACTCGGGAACACCAGGGGCAACCGCAGTCGTGGAAGTTGATGCGGTGGTAGAGCTGCTTGTGATGGTGCTCGAAGTGGTGGTAGTGCTCGTGGTGGTTGAGCTGCTCGTAGTCGTAGTGCTCGTTGTCCCCACGGCAACTGGGGTACCCGACAAAGCAGAGACGGGCATCACCCCGCAGATCGAGCCGCCTGGGAAGCTGAGGGGCGCAGCGTGCGTCCAGGGTCCGGACGGGGGCAGGTAGTAGTCCATCGTGGTGGCCCCGTGGGAGGGCGTTATGCAGACCTGCGCAGCGCCATCGGTCGCACCGGCCCCGCTGCCAAGGCTCAGGTCGGCTCCGCTGGATGGTGGGGTGCCTCCGTAGTCCGTGGTGTTGATGGTGACACGGCCGGTGGCCGACGTGCCAGTAATGCTGACATTGACGCCGGTGTCGGTCGAGGTTGCAGTCAGATTCCCGCCGACCGGCGTGCCGGTGCATTCGTCCTCGTCGGGGGCGGTAGAGGCGCAGGGCGCAGTGGCGGTGCTCGCTACCCCCACGGCGATGGTGGTACCCGACAAAGCAGAGACGGGCATCACCCCGCAGATCGAGTCGCCTGGGAAGCTGAGGGGCGCAGCGTGCGTCCAGGGTCCGGACGGGGGCAGGTAGTAGTCCATCGTGGTGGCCCCGTGGGAGGGCGTTATGCAGACCTGCGCAGCGCCATCGGTCGCACCGCCGGTGTAGCTCCAAGCGTTGCCTGCGTAGTCTGTGATGTCAATCGTGACCGAGCCAGTAGCCGAGGTGCCAGTGATGCTGACATTGGTGACACTGACTATGTTCGCGCTCGCAGTCAGACTTCCATCGGTCGGGGTGCCCGTGCATTCGTCCTTGTTCGTGTCTATAGTTGTACAGGGCGCAGTGCCTGCTGTGGAAGTCGATGTGGTGGACGACGTGGTGGATGTGGTGGAGGTTGTTGTGGTGGTGCTACGGCAGATGACGTTTACGAACATCGAGGCCGATGGGGGGTTGGGTTGCGGAACACCCTCGACATACCCTTGGGCAAGCAAGTCGAGGGTGCCGCTAGTGCAGTGCTGTAGTCTCCCGCCTCGATGGCGCCGACATTGCACCAATAGACATACGTAGTCACCCCTCCGATAATCTCAGTCCAGTACCCATTGCCACCAGGGCAGTCCGCGGCGTTCCATGACACTCCGAACGCAGAAGTAGAAGGAATTGAGATAGTTATTTCCACGGCAGCGCCGTAGCAACTGTCAGCATTCACGGAGGGCATCACATATCCATACGTTCCTGCCGGGGAGTTCAAATCGATGGTCGAAGGATAACTCAGAGCATCTATCGTCACGACTGTTGGATGGATGGTCGCATTGCATTCTTCTTCGTCCAGTGGACTGGCAAGAAGTGGGCTCGCGAAGTTCCTGCTCGAAGAGAACGAAGCCTGGCTCGAAGCGAAGCAGGGCAGTACCAATGAAGAAAGCAGGACAACACTCATCATGGCCGGTAGAACGAAGAACGTGAGCCCCTTTCCTCTCCCTGGCAAGGTCACCCAACACCTCTGTGCACGCTACCGATCCCCCGCTTCTTTTATCCGTTCTGAAGCTGGAATCTAACAATATGAAGTCAGTCTTCAGCGCGCGCTAGTGATGCAGCGGGCCCGGTGGGACTCGCCACCAAACAGGTCCTGAAAGCGGATTCCTGGCACGCGGTTGGGTAGGCGCCCTGGCGGGACTTCACAATTCATGTAGACGCTCAAGATGTGAGTAGAAAGAGCTTCAGATAGTGCTACCCTTGCTTCAGCGCGAGCACAGCCGCAGTTAGAGACTCGGTACCTTATGTGTAGCATTTCGGTGAACCGCGCGCGCTATGATTCATTGAGAATCCCGTAATCCTCTTAGAAGATGTAAATAGCGGGGGTCGTCGGAAGAATCGGTAATCACCGAATGAAGCCGTCCGATGCTACGCCAGATCCGTTCAAGCCTCCGACTGACCTGATCGTCGTGACGACGCCGTTCGTATCGGGGTATCATGTGACTCGGGTCATTGGTACGACGTTTGGATTGATCGTAAGGTCCCGGGGGCTCGGGCAGAACATCTTTGCCTACTTCCGGGCTTGGGGTGGCGGGGAGATCAAGGTGTACACGAACCTTCTCGAACAGGTGCGCCACCAGGCCCTTCAGCGGCTCAGCGACCATGCAAAGAACCTCGGAGCGAACGCGGTCGTCTCTGTCGGCTTTGACACATCGGAGATGGGCGGATCGATGACTGAAGTTCTCGCCTTCGGGACCGCGGTGGTTGTGGAGCCTGACACCTCGCCTGCACAGCCCGTCGCGCTCCAATGATAATCCGTGGTTGCTGCTGAGCAGCCGCAGTTAGAGTTTCGGCACCCTTTGTATAACTCCATAACGCCCGGCAGACAAAGCCTACAGGCACTTACGCAACGATCATCGGATGCTTCGTGAGCCGCTCAGGCCCATCCGGCGTCACCAAGAAGGTATCTTCGATCTTGAACGAACCCGCGCCCGGGATGACCAGAGGGGCGTGCATTGCGGCGATGACCATGCCCTCCCGAAGCGCCATTCGCCGATGCGGGATTAGGATCGTCGTGATCGGGTCCTCTTCCACGAGCAGTCCGACCCCGTGGGCGAATCCCTTCACGTAATTGGCCGAGTAGCCTTGAGCTGTCAGAAAAG
This sequence comes from Nitrososphaerales archaeon, assembly GCA_050011055.1. GTDB lineage: Archaea > Thermoproteota > Nitrososphaeria > Nitrososphaerales > Gagatemarchaeaceae > UBA183. The sequence continues at coordinate 8,087 of JBEKJV010000053.1, forward strand.
TTCCGATCTCCTGCTCCACCGATCCCAGGACTGTGCCCGGCCTCAGCTTCGGAGCGATTGATTCGTAGACGACCCGTAGGGAATCGAATGCTCGATGCTTCTCCTTGGATGCTGCGGAAGGCACGTAGGTCCTGGTCTCGTTGCAGTAGTAGTCCTCAGAGTCGCCCCCGATGGTGACCGTCACGACGTCCTCTCCTGTGACCCGGACACCTGCCCGTGGCTCCGCATGAATCCTGGGGACCGGACCCGTATTGACGTATACATGAGGGCGCTCTGATCCCTCCTTCATCATGGCGTACACCGCCTCGGCCGCAATCTCCAGCTCGCTCGCGCCAGGTGCGATACGCTCGATGGCCGCTTTCATTCCCTTGTCAGTGGTCTGGGCGGCCCTTCGAATCCGCTCTATCTCTGACGCGTCCTTGAACATCCGGAGCTCCATGATCAGAGAGTGGACATCCACGACGTCGACCTTGGGGTTCAGGTTCGTGAAGATGTGCATGAAGAGCTCGAACGCATCCCTCTCGACACTCATGTCCATGCCGACCTTGTGGTACCCACCTTCTCGGATTGCGCGAGTGATGCCGGGCATCAGTTCATCGATTCCCCGGTAGGGGATCACCTTCTTAACGCAGGAACGTTCCCGGAACGCTTCTACCTCGTTCGTAGGAATGAACGCGACCGGATCTCCTTCGGCTGGGATGATGAGGCCGGGCCGCAACCACATCACATCGGCGAAATATGTGAAGGAGGAGGCCGTCTTGATCATTGCGGCATCGATCCCGTTTGCCTTCATCCGCCTTTGAAACTCGGCTATTCTCTTTTCAGTCATGATCTGTTTCTTCTTTGGGATGATTGGACTGGATTTAAGATGCTTGTGGCATGTGGGAGGCTAATCTCCCCCGATTGTGTCGCATGCACACCATCCCCTCTCATCTATGCGAGTGTTACAATTGGGACAGACATCATCTTAGCACTTGAAGTCCTCGGCCTTCTTCCCGAAGATCTCTTCGTGAGGATCCATTTCGGGACCTGGTGGTTCCACCGACGGTCTATGGATAGAGCGTTCACGCGACTAATACGCGTATTGCAGGGAAGGCTGGTCCCGGCGGATTCGCGGTTTCTGATCAAAATTAAAGCCTTGAAGCGGACACAGGTGCCGCAAGATGCGTTATCTGATTAGGATTGTCCAGCGCGATGGCCTAAGAGATGGATTCCTCTCTTCAATCAAGGCCGTGGCGAAGTCGGTCTGTGTCGATGCGCGCAATCCGAAGTGGACGTCGTATGGAGCGTTGGAGCTTGACATCTTCGCACCCTCGAAGGCAGACATGGACACCTTCCTTGCCGCAGTCGAACCCCTAGGGCGCATGGAGTTCTGGAGGGATTTGAACGTCGCGCCCCAGAACAGGACCGAAGAGGAGCTCTTCTCCGAGGCCCGCCGCTATTTCAATTCAGAGAGGTACTGGGAGTGCCACGAGGTCCTGGAGGACGCCTGGAGGCTGAAGGGCGGAGAGGAGAAGAAGTACGTGCAGGGGATCATATTGGTTTGTGCGGCGTTCGTTCACCACCAGAAGGGCGAGGACGAAGCTGCCCTGAGCGTTCTGAGACGGGCGCTCAAGCAACTCGATTTCGGAGCGCAGCGCTATCACGGAATAGGAGTCAACTCGCTCAGACGGCGTGCGGAGGGCATAGCCTCCTCAGGCCGATTCGAAGACTTCAGGATCTAGCCAAAGACCGGGAGATTCATGGGGTAGCCCGGCTAGGATTCGCAGGGATTAGTTCAATTCGCCCCAAGGTGTTAGCCAGAATCAACAGCCAGTGCTCACGGCCGCGAATTGCCTTGCATCAACTTCTCTAACTCTTGAGCATATTCTCGGTAAGCCCTCACTAGCCTGTCGCTCACGTCGGGGAACTTCGTGAGGGTGGCAAACCATCGGGCCTGTTCCCCCATCCCCTTGGTCTCTGCATTGGTTCGGAGGTAACCGAGCGCCTCGTCATACTCTGTCTCGTAGACCTCCACTCTTGCCTTCAGTTTGGCGATCTGTCCACGGTTGGGCATCGACTTTCCATCGAAGTGTATAT
>JBEKJV010000054.1:0-3830 GCA_050011055.1 Nitrososphaerales archaeon
GGTGCCCCCTACTCCGTTCCAGCCTGGGCGACGATCTTTCCTCAGTACAGCGGTTATGCCGTGACAGGCTACGTTATCCGGCCCGTCCTCTTCGCAAGCACCTCGGACCTTGATGTTTGGACCCTGTCAGGCGTGACCAACGGTACAGTGACCAGAGGCATCTCGACTGCAGCCCCCCATTTCAAAAGCGGCCCGGTCTACCCTGGCAGCATGCAGGTAAACGCTTCAATTATTCCGGTCAACCAGAGCGTCCGGAGCCCAAGCCTTCCATATGGCCAGGCCTTCTTCTCGCTCTCCCAGTCATTCCAATGGACGACAAAGGCCCCGAACGAATTCCTTATCGCGGCCCTCATCAAGCCCCTGAAGGTCGAGAACGTCTCTGCGATCTACTTGAATTTCATCGTGTCGACTCCCACGAGTAACCTATCACTGTCCTCGAATCAGACCTTCATCCTTGGTCAGGAGATACGCATCCTGCCAAATCAGTTTGGGCAATGGAAGTGGTCGAACATCTCAGACGCCCTGCTTCCCCTTTCAGGCCTTCCTGCGTTCGTCAAGGGAAGCCCGAGCAGTATCGTCTTCAATCAGGTTGGGAAGTACACTCTGACTCTACAAGTCATGGGGATCCCCAATGGCGATAATCCCTCCATCTCCATGAACATAGCCAGCTTGTCTTTCCACGAGCAAGGCAACGCGTACGGCTTGCTTGGGACCGACAATGAAGGGAGAGACGTGTGGTCTCAACTCGTCTGGGGGTCTCAGATATCGCTCATGATAGGGATACTGTCTGGAGTGGGGGCTGTGGCGATGGGCGCCCTTGCGGGGCTCGCTGCCGGATACCTTGGTGGCCTGTCGGATGAAATCATCAGCAGAGTGACGGACTTCTTCCTTGTGCTTCCGTTCCTGCCTCTCTTGATCATACTCGTACTGATAATCAGCCAGAACGATGCACTCTACGCGAACCTCTACTGGTGGATAATAGCGGTCTTCGTCATTCTCTCCTGGCCCTCCATTGCGAAGATAATCAGGAGCCAAGTACTGTCCGTAAAGGAGAGGCAATACGTAGAAGCCTCGCGAGCTTTGGGAGGAGGAACACCGCACATAATCAGAAAGCACATCCTGCCCAACGTAATGGGGCTCGTCTACTCCCAGGTAGCGCTTAATGTCTCGGGATTCATCCTCCTAGAGGCTGCCCTGGACTACCTAGCAGTCTCGCTTCATCCAATTGACGTGATTACATGGGGAGCCATGCTGACCAACGCGCTTCCCGACGCAACCGCCAACTCCTCCGCTGGGTACGTCTGGTGGTGGTTCCTGCCACCGGGGATAGCGATTGCTGCGCTCTCGCTAGCATTTGTGCTCGTCGGCTTCGCGCTAGATTCGATCTTCAACCCGAGGTTGCGTGCGAGGTAACCCTTGGCGCCAATACTCAGTGTCGAGGGGCTCCGGATGTATTACTCCACCGCCGCGGGAGATGTCAAGGCGGTCGACGGACTGACATTCCAGATGGAACAGCGCGAGGTCCTCGGTATCGTCGGAGAGAGCGGGTGCGGGAAGTCGAGCCTTGCCATCACCCTCTTGAAACTGCTACCCACGAATGCAAAGATCCTGGAGGGCAAGGTCATGCTCGATGGAACGGATCTGGTTCCAATGTCCGACGCGGAAGTCAGGCGGAAAGTCAGATGGACCAAGATTGCGATGGTTCCGCAAGGGGCGATGAACGCCCTCAACCCTGTCTTCAGAGTAGGCGACCAGATCGCCGAGTCGATGACTGTACACGGCGCTGCCTCGAAGTCAGAAGCACGGACCAAGACGGACGAGCTTCTAAGGCTCGTGGGAGTGGACCCGTCGAGGGGCAGGCACTACCCTCACGAGTTCAGCGGTGGCATGAAACAGAGAGCCATGATCGCGATGTCTCTTGCCCTTTCGCCTGAGATACTGATAGCGGACGAACCTACGACCGCGCTAGATGTAATCGTCCAAGCCGGGATAGTCAAGCTCCTGCTCAGCATAAAGGACGAGTTCGGGACATCCATATTGCTAATCAGCCACGACCTGGCCTTGGTCGCTCAGATGAGCGACAGGACGGCCATCATGTACGGCGGAAAGTTCGTGGAGTTCGGTTCTAGCAAGGACGTCTACGGATCTCCCCTTCATCCGTACACACTTGGCCTTGTCGGCGCATTCGCGGACATAAGGAAACCCAAGAGGGCACTGGTAGCAATCCCAGGCGCTCCGCCCAATCTCATCGACCCCCCTCAGGGATGCAGATTCAACCCCAGATGTCAGTATGCGAAGGCGATCTGCAGAGAGAAAGAACCTGAGCTCCTGGAGGCCACGAAAGGCCACTCGGTGGCCTGCCACTTCTGGCAGGAGATTCAGACCCAGGGAGGCGCAAAACAATGAGTGAAGATGGAGACACCGTCCTCGAAATCAAGCATATGACGAAGCTCTTCAATGTCAGGAGGACATTCGCCGAGTCGATGAGAGGATCATCGGCTGGCAAGGTGCACGCCGTCGACGACGTGACATTCTCCGTAAAGAAGGGACAGATATTCGGTTTAGCAGGAGAGAGCGGGTCAGGGAAGACGACGATACTTAGAACTGCCCTGATGCTTACCCGGCCCACTTCAGGCTCGGTCATCTACGCTGGGAAGGACCTCGCCCTCATGAAAAGGGGCGAACTGAAAAAGTACAGGACCAAGATACAGGTCGTATTCCAGGACCCCTACGAGTCCGTCAACCCCAGGATGACAATCTTTGACATTGTGGCCGAGGGTCTCTTCGTGAACAGGTTAACGAGGTCCAGGGAGGAGGCGGTCGAGATGGTGGCAAAGGCGCTCAACGACGTCCAGCTAATCCCGCCCGAGGATTATCTCTACAGGTACCCGCACGAACTCTCAGGAGGGCAACGCCAGAGAGTTGCGATAGCAAGAGCCCTTGTGCTCGGCCCGGACCTGATACTCGCCGACGAGCCCGTGTCGATGCTTGATGTCTCGATTCGCGCCGAAGTCCTCAACGTCCTTCTGGCGGTGCGGGAGAAGAAGAAGATTTCGATTCTGATGGTCACCCACGACCTGGCGCTGTGCAAGGACATGGTCGATGAGCTCGCGATAATGTATCTGGGTCAGATAGTAGAGAGTGGACCTGCCCAAGAGGTTGTTTCGGCGCCCTACCATCCATACACCCACGCACTGGCCGCGGCAATTCCAGTTCCCGACCCCGAGGCTCCAAAAATCAAGGTGCTGGCGAGAGGGGAAATACCCACCAACATCACCCCTCCCCCAGGATGTCGTTTCCACCCTAGGTGTTTATTTGCTCAAGCCATCTGCTCCGAGACTCAGCCTCTCCTCGAGGAAGTCGCCCCTGGGCGTCTCGTTGCTTGCCATTTTGCAAAGGAAGCGCACGAGTCATTCGCCAAGGGTCTGGACGGACCGGCGGGGAAGCTTGAGGTTCAGTAGAACAGCAGGCGTCGCCTTCGCTATTCTGCTCCTGACGCTGGCGCCTGGAGTCGCGGTCGCAAGGACGATGGGGATATCGGCAGGGGTCTCAGTTGTCTTCTCATATCAGATACTGACCACCTACAAGACCCCTAACGGGAACTACACTACCACAATCGACAATCAGTTTACTGTCGACATACTCGAGGTCAACGCCTCGCGAGGTGAGGTCTGGTACACTGAGAGTATCAATGTGTTCAACAGCACGACCCAGACGACTGGGACCCCTGTGAGCAACACGACGACCATCTTCGACCCCTACGACAACGAGTCGTATCTTGGTAACATAGGGTTCTATCCCTTCACGTACACTGACCTCCTGCCGGGTAC
>JBEKJV010000055.1:0-3509 GCA_050011055.1 Nitrososphaerales archaeon
TCGTGCTCGTACAGGTAGCTATGGTTGGGCGGGACGTCAGCGTTATAGAGCCTGTAGGCACCAAATGGGCCGAGTTGCTCTATTCTTCCGGCCACCTGCTGGGTCTTCCTAGCGTCTCTGACCTTGGCTTCTATGACATCTGACCTCTCTGTGTCAGTGACCTTCTCGAACTTCTGGGTAGGCTTGGTCCAGGCGAAGTCGGCGCCCACTATCTTCAGTGGATCCCTGAGGTCTGCCATGCTACTGGTCGCGATGAATATCGATGGGGACCAGTGGTCTACCAGCCTTACGGCTTGACCGTCTTCACGTTTGAACCAGACGACCATTTCCCCGGGGTTCCCCGGATAGAGGTCAAGTATCCAGCCTCGCATCCCTCTCGGCCTTCATCTTCTCCACATCGCCCGCCAGCCACACGATGGTCTTGTGTTGCATCAACAGGAGGCTCATGAAGAGTGCCTCGCTCGGGAAGGGCGACTCCCTCGCCTGCATTGCCGGGAAGTATTCGTAGCAGAGCCTCAGCATCTCCTTGAACAATTCTCTATCTTCGGCCCTCAGGGCATCTGCGAAGCGCCCCCAGCTGTCCAACTCCTCGATGATTTCGGCGTCGGAGAGGGTCATCTGTCGTCCTCCTTCCGCTTGATTTCCGAGATTGTCCCCAGCGCGCGTGCCATCATCCTGTAATGGTGGAAGACCAAGGCCATGGCCATTCCCTCGAACCGGGAGGCCCTGACGGCCGCCGATGAGGCTGACGTATAGAGCCTGGCCGAGCTGAGCATATCGTCGAAGGCGACCTTGTCCCGCTTCGGGAGGGCCCTCCTGAACGCCCTCCATTCTGCCATCTCCTGGGCCGCGGCTATCCTGAACGATGGAATCGTCCTCCCCATTAACGAGCCACCCCGACCTTGGAAGGTCTCAGGAGTTGGTTCAACATGAAAATGGAGGTTGTCGGAGACTTAGTAGGATGTTTGACGAGCTCTGCTCGCACCCTGCCTCTGGACGACGATAGGGAGACCGCGGTGTCGGCCCATGCCATGATCATGTCGTCGTACTTGTTGGGCGAGGTCAGGGTCGCAAGAACGAGTGAGTTCTTCTTCGTCCGTTTGATTCCGTCCTCGACGGCGCTTAGGAGCCTCCTCGCCTCCCTCTCTTCCAGCTCCGGCTCGTTGAAAGTGCCGAGCAGGTCTGAGATGACGACCAGCTTGGCCGCGTAGTCTTCTGCGGCCCTGACTAGGTGCTCCGAGATGAGGTTGGCGAGCTGATGGATCGTGAAGACGCGGCAGGTGGCCACTCTTCTCATTGCGACCGTCGGCTCGAGGCCGTGCTGCCTTGCGAACGAGGAGAAAAGGTACGGATCTGATTGGTTCCCCCCATCGATGAAAAATACGGTCGAATCTAGGCCGCCTGTCTCCAGTGGGAGCTGGGCCCTGAATGCCATGAGCTCGGTTACTACGGATGCCACACTGCCATTGAGCACGATCAGGCGCTGGGGAGAGAAAGGCCTCAGTAGCGAGTCCAAGCGTGGGAAGCCTAGAGAGAAGTGCGGAAACGACGAGGCCGAACAGAATGACGAACCCTTCCTTTGGACAGCGACAGTGTCTGTCAGATAGATGTCCGACCAGTCGTCGGGCACCGGGGCCAGCCTGCACTCGATGTTGCCCTCGAGTTCGCACCCACATCCGATACAACGGCCGTTCAGTGAATCGATGGTCTCGCCCGTCGGTCCGAGGTTTCGCCTAACCCGCAGGACGCAGTTGCAGCTGGAACAGTAATAGATGAAACGCTCTTTGCCGCTCCCCTCTTGTTCGTACAGATAGTGAAGCCTAGCCATTGTGATGAGGGCAGGAAGTTCCTCCGGAATTTAATGCGGGAGACTGCGTGAGTGAATTTGGGTAAGAGGGAGACGGCCGAAAGTGTTGAGACGAGGGATTCGATTATCAAGAAGAGAACCAAGAAGTATTGGAGAGAACACGCGTCCATCGAACCAGCAGACTTCTCGTACTTCAGAACCCTCTCAGCCAAGGGTCGAGACTTCATCACAGCTTACGAGAAAGTCCAAGACCACCTGAGAGAGGTCTACCCTGAAGACCTCCAAGAACGCCCACTTCCTCCTGAAGAAGTAACCTTTCGGATAATTGGAAAACCAAGACGAGCGCCGAACGGCATGCTGATGCTTCCCGTCCGCGTCATCCAAGATGAGACGCCGTAAGCGGTGGGAATCAAGGTCGCAAGGAAGAACAAGTGGCTGATGATAATCCAAAATGCGGCGAAGAAAGCATAAATCAGGATGGGACGGCATTTTCCATCAGAGGCCATTCTTCTGTCAAAAGCCGACATGGGCGAGCGCAAGACCCGTCTGAAGACCGTCAGACTCCCAGAATCTTTGGTGCGCTCTCTTGAGAAGGAAGCCACCGAGGAAGGTACGACCGTCAACGCAGACATCAACTCAATTCTTAGCCAGCACTTTGACTGGCACAAGAAAGCACGCGAGTTCGGAATCGCTGCGATTCCCAAGCCGCTCCTCAAGAGAATGCTTGAAGGGTTGGACGACGAGGAACTCGCTCGAATAGGGCGAGAGGTCATACCCCCCCTGTGGAAGGAGATGGCGGAGTTCTGGTCTGGGGACTCATCTCCAGATGGGATACTGAATTTTCAGAATATGCGGGCCAAATTCAATCCCAACAACCGAACAAAGACGACGCGAGAAGAGGGTATGTATGTGGTCGTGTTCCACCATGATTTTGGCCCCAAGTGGAGCATCCTATTGAAAAACGGTCTCCAGGAGTTTGTGAGGAAGTCGTTTCAAGTTGAGCCGCGGATTAGTGTTGGGGAGTCGGTCGTCACCCTCCGTTTCAAGGCCAATCCGCGAAACTCACCCACCTGACAGGAACAAGAACTGACAAACCCATTCTACTGATTCATGATCCGACAGTTAACACCCTCACCCAGCGCCCGAGCGCTGAAGCTGTCCCCCTGGCGGTGCGTAGCCCACTTGACGACAGAGTCAACATAGTAAGAGAAATGACGAAAATCACGCCCCCAAGCACGATAATTGATGTAGGGTCAAACGGTGGATGACAAGGGATGGTCGGACAGTCTCCCCCAGCATAACAAGCTGAACAAATGAAAGAAGTATTGAGCGTAACGCCATAAATCACAAGCCCCACGCTAATTACCATTAGAATGATAGAAACGAGCGCGATTCGAGAAGCCAATTCGATCCATGCTCCGTGAGGATTTGCGATTTAACCATACTCCGACAATGTCAAAGAAACAAAAGAAATAATATCGGGCCGATTCCGTCGCAATCCGATGAACGCGCCTGACAACAGAGACCAGGAAAATACTATCGCAGATAGAACAGCTGTTCATGTGATACAGGTCTATCAAGATTATTAACCCAAAGTATTGTCTCGACGAGACACCGCGGGGGTCGCCCAGCCTGGTCAACGGCGCGAGGCTCAGGACCTCGTCCCTCAGGGGTTCGTGGGTTCGAATCCCACCCCCCGCAC
>JBEKJV010000056.1:0-3452 GCA_050011055.1 Nitrososphaerales archaeon
CTGTTCTCGTCCAAGTGATAGCCGTACAGAGGGGTCCTGCCGGTGAGGCTTGCAGCAAGGGCGCTTGGTCCTCCCTCACGATTCGTCCTTGCCCCGAGGACGGAGTTGGCGTAGACAACGGCGGAGCTCTCGCTCCAGGCGATGTGTTCCGCAAAACGTGGCTCGTTGCCTGCCAGATACGGCGTGCAGGTACAAGTGGTCTCCAAGCCGAGTTTCGCATATGCGTCTATGACCTCCAACTGCTTGCGCGCAAAATCCTCTCCAATCCCCTGAGCCCTCCAGTTGACTAAGTCCATACCCGCCGGATTGAGAGTGGACTTCACTCTGGCCTTTCCATCTTCGGCCAGCTCCCTCAGGAATTCGATTCCAGCGTCTCCGAGGTTCTTGTAGGAGACGCCCGACACTTGGACGCTAGAGACCCTGACCAGCTTCTCGGCACCATAGATCTCTCCCAGGGCGACCAAGATCTCCATACCCTTCTTGGTGGCGTGACCCTCCTTTCCCGAGAGCATGCTCTCCTCGGTCTTTGTGAGCTTCATCCTCTGGTCAGCTCAGGTAGTCTTCCAGCTTGATCTCATCTTCGTGGGGAATCCTGGCCTTGTCGAAGGCGTCTCTAGGAACCCCTAGCGGCACAGTCGCATCCACGCCTGCCTTGCAGGTCTTCCTCGTGACCTGGTCTGCCGAGGGGTCGAGGGAGGAGCCGAATTCGTTCGGCTTCAACATCAAGTCCTGATCCAGCTGTGCTCTTGTGGCAAGCGCCCACTCGACCGCGTTCGGGTCGCCCATGTCAATGTCCTCGTCCACAACAATGACGTGTTTCAAGCTCGGATGGCCCTTGAATGCTGCTTCCAGGGCGTTTCTCGCGTCATCCCTGCTTTCCTTCTTTATCTTGATGGCTGCATGCAGCCAGGAGGAACCGCCTGGTGTCAAGCGCACGTCGATGCACTTGCACACCTTGTTGACTTCGCGGAATATGGTGGCTTCCCGTGGCATGCCCATCAGTATTCTGTGCTCTGCCCCACCGGGCAGAATGGCCTGGTAGATCGGTTCCGTCCTGTGTGCCACGCGGTTGATCTTGATGACCCTCTGTTTTCTGACTATGTCGTAGGATCCAGTGATGTCAGGGAAGGGCCCTTCGTCAACGAGTTCGTCGGTTACGGTTCCCTCGAGCACAAGCTCACAGTCTGCGGGCACTAGGCTACCATTCGTTGCGCACTTGACATATCTCGTTTCCTTCAGTTTGTTCGCTATCGCCAACTCGCTCTTCCCTATCTCGCATGAAACGGCAGCGGCAAACAGAAAGGCGGGATGATTACCGATAGATATACCGACCTCGCGGCTGCCTCTCCTAATGAATTCGTCCAGGTGCCGCGGCAGAATCCTCGCGACCACGCTGTCCTTCCCTACCAGCATCAACCTGTGGTAGCTGGCGTTGTAACCGAATTCCTCGTCCTTCGCGACGATTATTCCAGCCGTGACGTAGGGTCCTCCATCGCGCTCGCAATGAGTCAATATGGGAATCTTGCGCAAGTCGACTGCATTCTCTACGATTTCTTGACACGGTGCCTTCGCCGTGGTCTGGAAGGGAGTTGGATTCTCCACAGCGTCGAGAACTCTCTCGAGCAACTGATTCGTGCTGATGCCTAGAGCCCTGGCCAGGTTGCTTCTGGTGCCACAAACGCCTAACGCAACCCTGTACCTCTCAGACTCCTTGATCTTGTCAAAGACGATGGGCTTTCCGTCCAGCTTCTGCGCGACGGCCGCGATTTCGTGTTTGGCGGAGACCTCGCGTTTTATGTGTAGCAGGTCGCCTGTCCTGTCCAGCTCGTCGAGGAAGCTTCTCATTCTTGGTCAGGCTCAACCATGCTCCAACCTGCTGAAGCCGTGCAAATCAATCCTTCCCCTAAGGGTGCCGAATGAGGAATGATTTCAATCCGGGCCATCATCCACCGTGAGGCTTCCGTTCCGGTCTGGTGACCAGTTCTTTTGGCAGGTGTCTTTATTCCACCAACATTTCTCAGAGAATGGCGCCCCTGTCGACCTTCATTGACGTGCACCTTTCGAAGAAGCCAATCAATGTCTTCCCCAATATACATCCGCACTGGCACCGTGCTCCACCAACGGTCGCGGGGGATGCTTGTGGGTCGTCCCGCACCGCTTCAGGTGTCTAGCGTATTTCTTATCACTGATCAGTTTACCGCATTTCGGACATATGGGCACGAAATAGAATGGTAGTCCGGGCGTAATAAGCGCTTTCCACAAACAAGGAGGACCCGTCGCATATTGACAGCGGGCCTGGTGGGACATGCTTGTTCCTTCGAGCGACTCCATCCAGTACATGAGTCACAGCTGTCGCTATCCATTCACATCTGTGGTCTCAGCATCCCGCAGCCCGATTGCGCCGCCGAGCTCTTGGTTTGATCGCCTCAGCCTATTGTCGGAGAGGTGGCGAGACGCTAGAGCCTCGATTTGCGATCTGGTGTACTACCAGGACAAAGGCCACAAAGAGAGGAATCAACACGAGATCACTTAACACTAGAACCGCCTCTCCAAACCAGAACACTGCGAAGGACAGTAGCAGGGCGGATACTACAACTTTCATGTTAGCTTGCTTGATCTTCCTCACGTGGTTACGAAGTGTGTAAGTGGAGACAACCACGATTACTACCCCTCCAGCTAAGCCCAGGGTGGTTGACGCAAAGTTGTTGGGTAGCAAACCAACGAGGACAATCGCAGCCTCAAAAGCCTCCACTGCTCCCACCGAGAAGCCCGTGTACAATATGCCTCTCACGAACTCTTCTTGCTTGAAGCCTGTGGTTCGACCCATCAACACAGATCTTCGCGCGCTTTTCACCAGCCTCATTCCAAAATAGAGCAACAGCACGCCGCCAACCAGTCTGATGTACACTTCTGGCAGAAGCGCAATTGCGCTTCCAATGAGAAAAGTAGGTACCAGGACAGCGATTGTGCCCAACGAGACGTACAGAAATGCGGAGTACTTGCCTGAATCTGCAAACAAGGCCAGACCAACTGCCGCGGCCTCCGCAAGTTCGAGAGTTGTTATTCCTATGGCGGTGAGGAATATCGCAAGATCGAAGATCAAAATGAGCAGACCGGCCTTTCGATTCCGATTATCGTCATCCGTGCGTTTTCGACATCGATGGGCTTTAAGTAATTCGGAGAGGACTCACGAATGATGCACCTAATTGTGCATACGCTCGCGAAGATCCAGATGAAGGAGGTTTTCACCTTCAAGCGGGGCCCTTTCAACACCACCCCAGACGCCCTGATCACCCGATGACGAAGCGGAGCTCATCATAGTCAGCGCGGAGAAGCTTTTTGTGGGAGTTCCAATTAACCCCCAGTAGACATGGGGATCCAATTCGGAGACCCTTCAGTCCCCCGATACGTTACGAGCGCGACGTTTCACTTCGGACTGTTGCTAGGAATGC
>JBEKJV010000057.1:0-3178 GCA_050011055.1 Nitrososphaerales archaeon
GGTACCCCCGTCATTTCGATCATCTTCGCATCGGTCCTGACCGGGATAATCCAGGTTCTCTTCCCGTACTTCCCAAGCGTGATCCTGTTAGCATCCATCACGACCCTGATTCCATACGCAGCAGCTGCGGTCTCGCTCGCCATCCTGAGGAAAACCCCGAAGCTGGGGGTCGCCGACCACTTTAGGCTCCCGGCGGGGATGGTCGTCGCGTTCCTGGGGTTCGTGCTCTCGAGTGTGCTGATCTACTGGGCCACCTGGCCGCTGACGCTGATAGGAGTGATCCTGACGCTCATCGGTTTCCCCCTATACATGGTCACCAGGAACAAGAAGATGGAATGGCGCAGGCAGGCATGGTTCTGGGTCTACGTGGTCGGGCTCACAGTGATATCATTCGTCGGGGACACGAGCTTCATCACCTCCGGCGTTCTGTCCATCCCGGGCCCGCTCGGATACGTGCCAATGCCGTACGACATAGTGGTCATCGTTGTGTTCTCTGCGTTGGTCTTCCTGTGGGCTTATAGGGCCAACCTGGGGAAGGTAGTCGAATCAAAGACATGAGAAGCGTCCTTTCGCTGGGCGACCTTTCATCCGCCGAGCTTGACTCTGTGCTGAATCGCGCCGCCCGTCTGAAGAAAGAAATCAAGCAGGGAACCGAGCTCGATTCTCTGAGGGGAAAGGTGGTCGGGGTTCTCTTCGAGAAGCCGTCAACCAGGACGAGAACCAGCTTCGAGGTCGCAACTCTCAGGCTCGGGGGTCATTCCCTGTATCTTGCTTCGAACGAGTTGCAGCTGAGCCGAGGAGAGCCTGTCAAGGACACCGCCCGCATACTCGGAAGATACCTCGACATCATCGTAGGCAGGGTGTACTCACAAGACACTCTGAGGCAGCTTGCCGAGTTCTCCGGAATCTCCATCATTAACGGACTGAGCGACACCGAGCATCCCACGCAGATTATCTCGGACCTACTTACGATCAAGGAGGTAAAGGGGAAACTCAAGGGCCTCAAACTCGCTTTCATAGGGGACGGTGACAACGTGTGCAACTCCCTCCTGCTGGGTGCCTCGATGGTAGGGATGGACATGGTTGTCGCATGCCCAGCTGGATACGCCCCGAACCCGGACACCCTCCGACTCGCGCAGGCGAACGCAACGAAATCAGGCGCCTCGGTATCGCTAGTCCACGATCCGAAGAGTGCTGCGAAAGGGGCTGACGTACTCTACACCGACGTGTGGGTGAGCATGGGGGAAGAGAAAGAGAGAGACCGCAAGATGCGCGCATTCAAAGGCTTCCAGATCAACTCGAATCTCCTGAAACACGCAGCGAAAGGCGCAGTCGTAATGCACTGTCTTCCGGCGCACCGTGGCCTGGAAATCACCGACGAGGTGATTGAGGGAAGGCAGTCGGTCGTGTGGCAGCAGGGCGAGAACAAACTCTACGGAGCGGCGGCGACCCTTGAGTTCGTCGTGAAATCATGACTGCCAAGATTAGGGCAGAATGGGACAGGCTGCACCTTGTGGCCATGCACAGGCCCGGAATGGAGATGTGGTTCGGCTTGCTGGCACCCTACGCCTCTCTGTATGAGCGCGCGTTCAGCCGCTACGAGGCGAGGAGCGAGCACGAACGACTGGAATACACTCTCAAGCACGAGTTCAAGATAGAGGTAATCCGGCTCAAGGACAAGATACTCGAGCTGGCCGACCATAAGCCCGAGGTCAGGGCGCAGCTCGTAAAGGCCGCACTCGACGACATGGAGTTCGTCGGGAACAGGAAGGATGTCAGTCATGCCCGCAGGGAGCTCGTCGAGAATACCGACATCCTAGATGCCGGACACTATTTCAACGTCCTACTTCTCCAACCCAAGCTGGACCTCGAAGAGGGGAAGGGTGCGAGGGCCATCCACGTCAACGTCACGGAGAGGACCCCGCTCGCGAATCTCTACTTCATGCGGGACCAGCAGGCGGTCACCGACAAGGGGATATTTCTCTCCAGAATGTCAAAGCCGCAGCGGCGGAAAGAACCGAGGATAACCAGGTTCCTCTGGGATAGCCTCGGGGAGCCCGTGGTCCATGAAACTCAGGAACCTGGCACGTTCGAAGGCGGCGACTTCATTCCGATGAAGGGCTTCGCTCTGGTCGGAACGGGGGACAGGACCAATGCTCACGGGATAGCGCAGATCTTGGGCCACGGTCTGGGCTTCGACGAGGTCGGGGTGGTCCATCAACCGAGTCATCCCCTCATCCCAGGAAACGAAAGGGACCCGATGGTAGACATGCACCTTGACACCTACTTTAACGTGGCGAGCAGCGGCGTCGTTGTAGGCTCTGAGCTCTTGCTGAAGGCGGCCAGGGTGGACGTGTACCATCGAGAAGGAAGGGGGCGCTACACCAAAGACAAGGGCGCGACGACCACCCTCCATGACTATATCACCGCCAAGGGCTTCAGGATAATCGGCTTGACCACCCTGGAACAGCTCTCATACGCCTCCAACTTTCTGTGCGTGAGAGACGGTACCATTCTCGCCGTGGAGGTGGACCGCATAGTGAAGAAGGTCCTCGACGGGCTGGAGTCCCAGGCGAAGCGAAACCCTACGAGATACGGGCCGCTCTTCGCCCAGGCGAAGAAGGACTACGGCACCCTGAAGGACGAGGCGAGGTTCTTCCCGAACAAGAAGGAGATCTACCAGTTCGGGATCGATGCGCTCCCGATAGCTCTTACGAACTTGACCGGCGGATTTGGGGGAGCCCACTGCATGACCGCCGCGTTGCACAGGGGTTGAACGGCCCGCTCAAGTGGTCCTGAATGAAGATACTGGCGCGGGCTCACGCTGAGCCATAGCCCTTAAGTGAGGCAGTCGAATACCCAGAAATGTGTCTGTAGACCAGAATTTCTTTCGTCACTGCCCATCGTGCAGTAGAAGATTCGAAATCAGGCTCGTAGGCAAGAAATCCGTTGGTTCGAAGAGCTTTGCCGACAAGGAGAACCACCTTCAGGTCGCTCCTCCCTACGGGGCTAGACGCTCTCCACCGCTGACGGCAGTGCTCGAAGAGGGTAAGCCGTTCGTGGTCGACGTTGAGAAATTTCAATACAGATACAGATGCAAGCATTGTGGGCATGAATGGTCAGAGGTTCGCCAGACAGAGCGCAGGGTAGAGTCTGAGGGCTATACTGGGGATTGAAT
>JBEKJV010000058.1:0-2761 GCA_050011055.1 Nitrososphaerales archaeon
GGCATGCACGTTAGCGAGCGCGCGCTTACGCTGATTGCAGATGCTGTAGTCCATCGACTGAGATGCTTGAAGACAGTCGGCCCACAGGGTGCACCGCCAGCAGTGGCACTTCCTTCGCCTGGTACGCGTCCCTGAAGGTCAATGCGAAAGCGTACAGTGATATCGTAATCAATGGAATGTGCATGATACCCATCCACCACATGGAGGGATGCAAGACAAACCACTCCACTTCATTAGTCGCCCCGAACATGATGCCGACGTAGCTGGTCACCCGCATCATTGGACGGTTCACGCGAGGGTAGAAGATGGTGAGGATTGCGAGCACAACAGGCGTCACCATACAGTAGGTCAGCATGGATCCATTCGAGGCCAAGTTTGCCAAAGTGAATTGGGGCGACGAGCCGCTCGCATCGACAGGGAACCAGAAGGCCAAGGCAGCCATGGGCAGCACCCACCACTTCCATAGCGGTACTCGGACCGGGGCGAAGTCGCTCTTGGGGTTGAGGGCCTCACCAATCCAGGAGGCTGCGACCAAGAGCATCAGGAGAACATTGCCGCTGAGTATGGTGAGCCCGTAAGTGCTGGTCTGAGCTGTGTTCTGGAATATTGCTATTCCTACGCAGAAGACGGCTGTGATAGTAGCGAAGGCTCTTGACATTCTCTTGCCCTGGAAGACGATGAGGAGAACGAGCAACACGAAGACAGCTTTGGAGACCCATAAGAGAGGCGTGAATCCGTAGATCAAGGGGTTCGTCATCACCTCCTTGATGACGTTCTGCGAATCTTGGTAGCTGGCCCCTTTCTGGGTGTACGAGGGGACGATGAAGAAGAGAAGGAGTATGACGAGATAGAACCACCATTTCCCTGTCACCCTGTCTAACGGATTGCCCAGACTTGGTCTTTCCATTTCCCGGCGCGCACGCGTCCTCAGTCGAGAGTAGAGTCGCATGATAAAGCCGTTGTGAGGTGGCACGATAGGGAATGGCAGAGTCGTCCGCTCTGACCGGGCCTCCTCGGTTCAGGTAGGTTGCAGCATCACGCCTCGGGTTCAAATCCCCAACTCTTCAGGTCAATGCCACTCTGACTTTCCCGTTTTTGGCCTGTCTCATGTGAAAGGTCTGCCCCGGGGGGCTTTCGACCAGACGGTCCAATGCCCCACGTTATCCGCCGTGCTTCGGATCGGGCCCGGTGGGACTCGCGCCCAGGACTAGTCTTCTGACCCAAGATCGTTTGTCTCGTCCCCCCACACCTGAGTCAGTCGCATGCCGAGGCGACTTCGTCAGCAATGAGACTTGAACTTGGCGAAGTTCAAACCCCCCCGACGACCACACACTTTCCACATGATGATTGGGTGGAAGTCCCATGAGGCAGAATGAAGAGCCACAGATTCGGTGGAGTCCGCACCCAAGTGGGTCCAATGTCGATTAAGCAATTTCATTCGGTGCAAAGGCTTTTTACGATGAAAGGCGCGAATCTCATTGCTGTTCAGTGGTGAGAATCTGCTAAAGCCTGGCGACAATGGAGCGATGGAGGAAATTCGCCAGGAGATGGCCAGAAGGAGAGGAACGATAAGACCTCTCAACGAAAGAATCACAAGGCTCAGACAGGAAAGTGTGGGCGCGCAAGTCAGGGTTTCGGGCGAGAGGGCGGCGCTCATCACAGCGTTCTACGAAAGCGAGGAGCCCAAGGGGAAGTCAGTGCCGGTCCAGCGCGCTCTAGGCTTCAAGTATCTGCTGGAGAAGGTGAGCATCCCCGTGGAGGACGGGCAGCTAATAGTGGGGCTGAGAGGAACGGGACCGAACGAAGTCCCGACCTACCCTGAGATATCCACCCACACGATGGCTGATCTGAATGTCCTCAACTCGAGAAGCAACATGCCATACAGGGTGGACGAGAAGACGAAGGAGTTGTACGAGAGCAAGGTCATACCGTTCTGGAGGGAGAAGTCGATGAGGGAAATGATGTTCGCCCAGCTGTCCAAGGAGTGGAGAGACGCCTACGAAGCGGGCATCTTCACAGAGTTCATGGAGCAGAGAGCGCCAGGACACACGGCCGGAGGAAAGAGGATTTTCGAGTTAGGCATCCTAGACCTCAGGAAACAGATTCGCGATGAGATAACGAAACTGGATCGGGCCGACCCAGACTACAGCGCCAGACTGGAGGAACTGAAGGCGATGGACATCTCGACTGATGCCGTCATGGAATATGCGGGCAGGTACGCCGTGAGACTCGAGGAGATGGCGAATGGGGAGGAGGACCAACAGAGGAAGAGGGAGCTGCTGCTGATGGCTGAGATCTGCCGAAGAGTCCCGGCTCACGCGCCGCGGACCTTCTGGGAGGGCCTTCAGCACTACTGGTTCGTCCATGTCGGCGTGACCTATGAGACGAACCCGTGGGACTCCTTCACTCCTGGACGCTTGGACCAGCATCTCTACGGTCTCTACAGGAAAGACGTGGACGAGGGGAGGATGACACGGGAGATGGGAAAGGAGCTTCTGGAGGCCTTCTGGCTCAAGTTCAACAACCAGCCAGCAGTCCCGAAGGTCGGAGTGACGCTGGAGGAGAGCTTCACCTACAACGACTTCTCGAAGATCAACGTCGGAGGGTTGAAGGCCGACGGCTCCGACGCCATCAACGAACTCTCGTACCTGATACTTGAGGTCCTGGACGAAATGAGGACGCTGCAGCCCAACACTGCCGTCCTGGTCAGCGGCAAGAGTCCAGAGCGGTTCGTGGTCGAGGCTCTGAAGGTCGTGAACCC
>JBEKJV010000059.1:0-2716 GCA_050011055.1 Nitrososphaerales archaeon
CTCAGCATGAAGAGCGTCGTGAAAACGAACGTCTTCATGGTCGACCTCGCCGAATTCCCGCAGATGAATGAGGAGTACTCAAAGCACTTCTCGGCACCCTTTCCTGCCCGGACCACTGTCCAGGTCCAAGCGCTCCCGAAGGGCGCGAGGGTTGAGATCGACGCAGTAGCCGTTCGCTGACCATGCGATAGAGCCGACGACTTCCGCTATCCGATGATATCAGGACGCGGAGTACGACTTCTACAGTATCGTGCATTGGGTCGACGGCAACTCGCACCGTTCTCTTACCAACTCCACGCCATGCTACTTCTGACCAGGATTAGACAAACCGCCAATCACATGTCAGGGTCTACCTTAACAGAACCACTAACGCCGATAGGACAAGTATGACCAGGATGACCTCGGCGCCGATCTTCCCCCAGTCGCGCCTCGTCATCTTCAGACTCAGGCTACCTCCCTGTTCATCCCATGCCCACTGACAAGCCACGTGTTCAACACGACTAGTGACCCACGTTCAGTCTGAAGGACTTCCTGTAGGGACCGCGCCGTCTTCTGCGGGCCTTCTCTCTTCGTTCCTTGTCAGTGAGAAGGCGGTCCTCTTTGCCTGTCATTTCTTCATCTTCGAGAAGGCCACGATGCTGACCAGCCCTGCGACCCTGAAAGCGACATCCTTGAAGATGCCGGCCTCTGGCGACTCGGGCTTCGCTAGCGTAATCGGGACTCCAGCGTCGGACTGCTCTCTGACGGCCACGACCAGTGGGATCTCCCCGAGGAAGTCGACGTTCTGCTCTGAGGCGACCCTTCTTCCGCCTCCACTGGAGAAGATGTCAGATCGTTCGCCGCAGTGCGGACAGATGAAGTAGCTCATGTTCTCGACGACTCCGAGGATGGGGACGTCGAGCCTCCTGAACATCGCCAGTGCCTTGGCCGCTATGTTCAGAGCCGCCTCCTGGGGCGTGGTCACTATCACAACGCCGCTCAGCGGGACGGTCTGAGCCAGCGTTAGGGATGCGTCACCGGTGCCGGGCGGAAGGTCACAGACAAGATAATCGAGTTCTCCCCAGTCCACCTGAGTCAGCAGTTGCTTGACAGCTCCGGCGACGAGGGGCCCTCTCCAGATGACGGGTGTTACATCCTTGTAGAAGAAGCCCAGCGAGGCCACCTTGACTCCGTGGGCCACAGGCGGAGTTATCAGCTCGCCCCTGACTTCCGCGCCCTGGTTCACGCCCATCATGTGTGGTATGTTGGGCCCGTACACGTCAGCATCCAGTATCCCGACTCTTGCCCCCGAGGCTGCGAGCGCGACGGCCAGGTTCACGGCGACCGTCGACTTCCCGACCCCACCCTTCCCGCTCGCTACCGCTATTATGTTCTTGACTCCCTTGAGCATCTCTGACTGCGAAGCGTCTCTCGTCGCGAAGACGACCGATCCGGTCTTCATCTGCACCTCAGTTACGCCGGGGATGCTCCTTACTGCTTCCCTTGCGGCGCCCTCAAGCCGTGTCCTAAGCGGACAGGCCGGCGTTGTGAGGTTGAGCGTGAAAGTGACCTTCCCACCCTCTATTACAACATCCTTGATCATCCGCAGGGACACTAGGTCTCTGCCAAGCTCTGGGTCCTTGACAAATGAAAGGACCTTAATCACATCCTCCGTGGTCGGCATTCTGACTATGCAGGTCTCCTCCACGTATTAAATTCTAGTTTTCCGAACTGGTCACAGCTGGAGTAGCATTTATCGCGCGGGTGTGGCTTGGTCGGGCGGAGCGATTTGGGAAAGGTCGAAGTCTTCCCTCTCAGGGGTCTGCCTGAAGTTGACAAGGGGTCGGACGTGGCAGGATTGGTGATTGGGGCGCTCAGGCGTTCCGGAATCCGGCTGAAGGACGGAGACATCGTAGTGGTCAAGCAGAAGATCGTATCCAAGGCCGAAGGACAAGTGGTCAAATTGAGCGATATAGTCCCTGGGAGGCGCGCTGAGAGCCTTGCAAAGACGGAAGGAAAGGACCCTAGGCTCATGGAGCTTGTCCTGAGAGAATCGGTCAGGGTGGTAAGGTCGGGGCATGGCGTCGTAATTACGGAAACGAGGCACGGTTTCGTGTGCGCGAACTCGGGTGTCGATCAGTCCAACGTGGGGAAGGGGTACGCGAGCCTGCTTCCAGCAGACTCGGACCTGAGTGCGCGGAGACTCAGGAAGACCCTCGAGGACCGGACTGGGACGCGTCTAGCCGTCGTAGTGACTGACACCTTCGGTCGGCCTTGGAGGTTAGGTCAGACCGACGTGGCTATAGGGTGTTCAGGCATAGACCCCCTGGTTTCGTTCAGGGGTAAGGTCGACAGATTCGGTTATGCCCTGAGGGTGACCGAGCCCGCGGTAGTGGATGAGGTCGCTAGCGCGGCTGAGCTCGCGATGGGTAAGCTCGACAGGGTTCCCATGGCCGTAGTCCGTGGCGTGACGTATGTCAGGGGAGAGGGCGGGGTCAAGCCTCTGATTATGCACAGGGAGAGGGACCTCTTCAGGTGAAGGGTTGAGGATAGTCGCGCTGGCCGGCGGAACGGGCTCGGCAAAGCTGCTGCGAGGGCTATCGGGGCTGGGAGTGGACATGACCGTGGTGGCAAACGTCGGCGACAACATCTGGGTGCACGGCCTTTACGTCTGCCCAGACCTTGACATCGCGATGTACACATTGGCCGGACTTGCGAACAGAAGACAGGGGTGGGG
>JBEKJV010000060.1:0-2587 GCA_050011055.1 Nitrososphaerales archaeon
GAAGCTGGAATCTGCCCCGGGGGGGATTTCGACTAGATGGTCCAATGCCCCACCTGTTGGGACGCCTACCTGAACTGACAAGTCCCTCCATTCTGCTTGAGCAAGAGCAACTATGAGCTTTGGGGCAGGCCCATTCTTGCGTAGATTTCCTTCCACCTCTGATCTGAGCGAAATTGCTTGAACCAAGGGTCACTCACGAGGTCCTGGAGGCAATCGTCTCCTTCCTTCAAGGCCTTCTCTAGCCACTTGAATCCCTCTTCCGTTCTGCCCATTGCAAACTCGACCGTCCCGATAGCGACTGGGCAGACCTGCTCCTTCGTTGCCCTGCCCATCACGCGGTCGAGAACACCTTGGGCCTCGTCCTTCCTTCCAGCAGTGGCATACGCCCATGCGAGGTTCAGCTCAGTGGGTGGAGTCTTCTCGATTTCGACCGCCTTCGTTGCCTCCTCGACGGCTGCGTCATACTCAGACAGGACCGCATGAACTTCGGACTTCCAGATGCGAGCAGGGATGTAGCCCGGGTCAAGCTTGGCTATTCGTCCGTATTGCTTCATTGCTTCGTCGGTCTTACCAGAAACAGCCAACCAGTTGGCCAATCCCGTGCTGATGGTTGGGGAATAGGGGTCGATTTCAATGCCTCTCCTTTCCCACGAGAGCGCTTCTCCGACCTTTCCGAACATGCCCAGCAGCCCGGCAAGCCAGTGGTAGGCCAGGGCGTAGCTGGGTCTCAATTCGATGGCACGCCTGAGTTCCCTCTCCGCGGAACCGAAGTCCCAGAGTTGGTTCTTCAGCGTCACGGCAAGAGATGCGTGCGCTTCGGCCAAGCTTTCGTCGATTTCTAGCGCCTTCATCGAAAAGCGTTTGGCGAGGGGATAAGCAAGGTCAGGCGCCATCCAATCGAAGCCCGCGAGTGCGTTGTAGCAGTCCGCCAACCCAGAATACGCAAGTGCGAATGTGGGGTCGACTCTCGCTGCTTGCTCGAAGTACTCCACCGCTTTGTTGATTCCTTGTTGGGTTCTCTCGTTCCAGGAATACCGGCCCTTGAGATAGAGAGTGTACGCTTCCGGGTCCGTCGTTGGCCTCTTCTCCATCACAGCTCTCTCCTCGGACAAGAGCTGAACCTTTAACGCTTCAGCCACGGTTGTCGAGATGTCGGTCTGGACGGCGAATACATCAATCAATTCCCTGTCGTAGCTTTCTGCCCACGTGTGCTCGCTCGTTTCAGAATCTATCAGTTGCACAGTAATGCGTATCCTGTTTCCTGCCTTCCTGACGCTGCCCTCGAGCACCGTGCCGACGTTCAGCTCCTTTGCCACCTCATTGACTTTCTTGTGTCCTTCTTTGTAACCCATGACCGACGTTCTTGCGATGACTTTCAGACCGCGGATTCTCGACATCGTCGAGATCAGTTCCTCAGTCATCCCGTCAGCGAAGTACTCGTCTGCGGGGTCTGAGCTTATGTTCGTGAAAGGCAGGATTGCGATTCTTCTTCTGTCGAGCCGCGTCGCCGGAATGACCTTCTCTTCATCCCAGGGCATCACCATCTTGTAGACCTCTATCGGCGCGCTGACGTTCTTCAACGTCTTGCTGCCGATGCTCGTGAGAGGAAACTCGAGCTTGTTGTGCACCTGGTCGTACACCTGCTGGGTGAGACAGACACCGCCGTCCTCTGCCAGGGGCTGTATCCTGGACGCGACGTTGACGGCGTCGCCGTAGATATCCCCCTCTTTCTCGACCACTTCTCCAAGGTGGATCCCGACCCTGATGTGCATCCTCTTCTCGCTCGACAGGGCCAGGTTGAACTCTCTCACAGACCTCTGGATGTCGTAGGCGCACCTCACCGCCTCGATGGCACTCGCGAACTCTACCAGAAACGCGTCGCCCATCGTCTTGACCTCTCGGCCCCTGTGCCTCGCCAGCACCGGCCTCAGGAGCCTCTGCTGTGCTTCGACGACTGCCAACGACAGGGATTCATCCTTCTGGCCAAGAGCGGTATAGCCCACCATGTCCGTGAACATTATTGCCGCGAGTCTCCGCTCGCTCTGGGACAAGGGTTCCTTTCGGTCAAGCATGGAGTCGCACGATAAAGCCGTTATGGGGTGGAACGAGTATGAAGGCGATGTCGTACGACCTAGCTAGGCCTTGTTAGTCCGGGCAGGTCGCAGCATCATGCCTTGGGTCCAAATCCCCGACTTTTCGGTTCAATGCCCTGCGGGTTTTTCGGTTTTTGGCCTGTCTCATGTGAAAAGTCTGCCCCGGGGGGGATTTAGACCGAAAATAGGTACAAACCTTGAGCGCAAGACCGCGCTACTGACGCGCTCATGTGCGGGAAGTGGGAATTTAGCCCTTCGGGTGCAAGTCCGTGACGAGTTCAGAACTGCCTGAATTGAGACCTCTAGCTTGGTCTCGGACGAGGAGTAGCCGTCGTGTGCCAGGGGTCGGATTAGAGTTGTAGTTCACACACACCAACGACGGTTTGCCGCAAATCATGTCTTCAATCGAAGAACCTGATCTTCACAGGTTCCTTATCCTTATACTCCCTTAGCGAATAGTAGGCTATGATTAGAGAGAGGACCAGTATGGTTCC
>JBEKJV010000061.1:0-2563 GCA_050011055.1 Nitrososphaerales archaeon
ACCATGATGATGTCGATCAGTGAAAGGACCCGTGAGGTCGGGACCCTCCGTGCCATTGGTGCGACGAAGGGACAAGTCATGAAGATGTTCCTGAGCGAGGCATTCCTGATCGGACTGATTGGCGCGATTGTCGGGGTCGTCATTGGAGTCGTTGTGTCACTCGCACTCCCATTCCTCACCGGCTCGGCGTCGTCGAGCGGGCTTGGAGGCCCGGGAGGTGGCATCAGGAGTGTACTTACGCCAACGCTGACACCATACAATCTTGCGCTGAGTCTCGCTCTTGGGAGTCTGGTCGGAATCATAGCGGGGGTCTATCCCTCGCTACGTGCATCGAGAATGGACCCAGTGGAGGCGCTTCGGCATGTCTGAAGCCTTGGTGAGGACCGTTGAGCTAGAGAGGCAGTACAAACGCGGCAAGTTCCCTGTGCCTGCCCTCAACGGAGTGAACCTGACGGTCGGCAAAGGCGAGATCCTGGGAATAATAGGACCCTCTGGGTCCGGGAAGACGACGCTACTCAACCTGATAGGCGGGCTGGACAGGCCCTCCAAGGGGACCGTCAATGTGGACGGAGTCCAATTGGACAAGCTCAGTGACGCGGAATTGACTGAATACAGACTGCGCAAGGTTGGATTTGTGTTCCAATTCTACAATCTGATCCCGACATTGACTGCTGTCGAGAACGTCGAACTCCCGATGGCCTTTGCGAAGGTGCCAGCCGCGGAACAGAAGCAGCGCGCGTCGGACCTCCTGAAGGCCGTGGGGCTGGATGCGAGAGCCGATCATATGCCCGACGAGTTGAGCGGAGGCGAACAGCAGCGAGTCGCAGTCGCCCGCGCCTTGGCAAACCACCCATCAGTGGTCCTCGCCGACGAGCCAACGGGGGATCTGGACTCGAAATCGGCGAAGAAGCTTATGGAAGTGATGAAGTCAATACGAAAGGAAGAACATGCAACCTTCGTTCTGGTGACGCACGACCCCATCGTCGTTTCGGAATGCAACCGTGTTTGTGCAGTCCGCGACGGCAAAATCACGCGGGAATCGCGAATAGGGAACGACGGGAAGATCCTCGACAGCAGCAGGTTCGTCATGGATGCGTTGTTCTAGGATTCGAAAGGCTTCCCGAGAGGGCTTTTTCTTAACTTGAGCATTGCAAGAAGTGTTCAGAGTGCGTGGTCGCCGGGGCTTCAGCACGATCCACGCGCGCGTCACCTTTCTCCACCTCTCGTCCGGCCATGTATCTAGTGCTCAACATGAACCCCAAGAATAAGAACACTGCTCCGCCCAACTCGAACTCGAAGAAGGCATCGGGATAGTTGAGGAACCCCAGCATGGAGCCGCCCAGCATTGGAAGTATGCCGCCGATGACGATGAATAGGTTGTACTTCCTGCTCCTGTCCCACGCGAAGCTGAGGAGGGCCCCTCCAATCAGGGCGAGGCCGCCGACGGCGTTCAAGACGATGGCGTAGACCCTTACGGACATGGGGAGGGCTGTCGATGCCGTCATGAACCCATTTGCCAGAGGCCCGCTGAAGCTGCTGGCGAGGGACTGCGCGTCGATGGGAGCAGAGAACCCAGCCACCGCCAGGGCGATGGAGAACACCACGACGAACCCCAGGAAGAGTTTAGCAAAGGTCCTCCTCGCCAGAAGCCACACAACCCCCGCGCCCAAGAGGCCCACCAAGGGGGCGGCCAGGACATAGTAGACTCTGAAAAGGGACGGGCTAGCGCCGAATACGTTGCTGTTCATAAGGAATTCAATAAATGCCGACGCAGAATAGAACAGCAACGCCACCGACCAGAGCAGCTGGTGAGTCTTCCGCCGGCGTACGTACTGGTGGACCACCGCGAAGAAGAAGACAAAAGATACGATCGCAGTCACAAGAGGCAGATAATCAGGCAACACTGACCACAGTCAGAGCCGACTTCTCGAAGGCTTAAAGTCTGTGGTCTATTATAGAGGTGAGAAGGCGACCGTCCGTAGTTGCTTCACGCAGACTCAGGGAGTTCGCTCAATCATTCGGGCCTGCCTGGATCGTAATAGTCGCCGACGTTGACGCTCCAAGCGTGCTGACGGCGGCGACGGTCGGGGCGACATATTCCTACGGTCTGACCTGGCAGCATGGATAGCAAGAATCTAACTATTCTAGACGAGCAGAACCCGTTCTGGGCTTATTCTTGGTGGGCCCGCCCGGATTTGAACCGGGGATTCTGGCGTGAGTGCCCTGCGGAGCACTCGATTCGCCGTGTGAGAGCCTGACGGGATTCGACCTGACGTCCTATCCAGGCTAGACCACGGGCCCTAGTTCCAGGCGGCTCAACGAACCGATATTTGTCTTACTTCTTGAGTCCGACTGACCTGTTCTTGAGCCTGAGGTCAGATGACTTGCATTTTCTGCACCGGTCCGCGTCGAGGGGGTTCCTGGCACCGCACCGGAGACAGACTTGAAGAAAAAGACGTCTCTTCTGTGCTATCTGCTTCTTAGTCGCGTCAGCGATTGGCATGTCGATTCTGCCTGGTTGGCGATAACGCCTTTCATCTGACAACTAAGAAGCTTTCGCTTT
>JBEKJV010000062.1:0-2511 GCA_050011055.1 Nitrososphaerales archaeon
GAACCGGGTCCTGACCGCTTGGGCGTGTGCACATAGGGTGGGAAGAGAAGGCGCTGTTGGACTGAATACTCAAGTCTCTCCGCCGCATCGAGTGGTCATGGACCGTAAAGGCAGCCTTTTAACGGGAGTGGAGAGGCCTAGCGTGAACCAAATGAGACGAGCAGTTAGATGAAGACTTCGAGAATCGTTCTGATAGTCCTCGTGGTAGTCATAGTCGGGATAATCGCTCTCTCCGCACTTGCAACACTGTTCGGTCCCGCAAATAGTTCACTGTGGAAGTCGGCCGCGAACTATCCCCTCCAGGTAGCTGACACAGCTGGAGTGTGGGCACAGCAATGTGTCAACAGCACGGCATACGTCTATTGCATCGGGGGGCAGGATACTGCTTATGGTCCACACGACGCTGTGTACACCTCCTCAGCCATCTCCTCCTCTTCAAGCAATATCACAAGCTGGACGCCCGACTCCACTCTGTACCCGCTGCCAATCTACGGTCAGGCATGCGTGGCTTCTTCTGGCTTCGTTTACTGCGTCGGAGGATCCCGCGATGATATCGGCGATGATGTTGCATCGAGTTACTATGCTCCTCTTAACAGTGGCGTGGTCGGCAAGTGGAACTCTACGACTGCATACCCAATTCCTGTAGACGGTCAGTCCTGCGTTGTGTCTTCGGGGTACATCTACTGTGTGGGAGGATACGTAGAGCCAACGGGCCTCAACGCCAGCAACTATCGGAGCAGTTCCGTCTACTTTGCTCACCTCTCCGCTTCGGGAATCAGCTCGTGGAACAGCTCGACTGCCTATCCAGCAAATGTTTACCTGCCCAGCTGTTTCGCGGCCAACAGCTACATCTACTGTGTAGGTGGCGCCGACAGCGGCCGCAACGCCGTAAGCACAGATTATTATGCTCCTCTCTCATCTTCAGGTGTCGGGGCATGGACCCAGACAATGGCCTATCCGGTTGTTGCAATCGGCCAGTCCTGTGCTGTCTCGTCAAGTTACGTCTACTGCGTAGGAGGAGTGGGATCGAGCTCGTACCTCAACACTGTCTACTATGCCAAGGTATCGTCTGGAGGAATAGGAGCATGGACAAAGGCAGGCAACTACCCTCAGAGTGTTTTGACGGACTGCGTCAGTTCATCGGGTTACATGTATTGCGTAGGTGGTGCTGATAGCTCGCAACTATATGGCGCCACATACTACATCCCTCTAGAAACCCTCCTAGGCGTGACCACAACTACGTCCGGCTGAAATCTCGGTCACAAGGACACGTCTGCACGGCATTCCTCCGCCTTCTGCGTGCAGGCGCCAGGGCTAGACCGAGCCCTCTCTCTGTGGCTTCAGTTTCTTTGAGAGCTGTTCGCCCAGTCTATTGATGCCCACGGTTGCAATCCTGTACTTGCCGCCTCCCTGGGAATCGACCCTTTCCACATGGGCGGACTTGGTCAACTCGCTGAGTCTGGAGCTTATTGTCTTCGGATAGAGCCCAGTCGCCGTCTCGATCTCACCGACACTCATGGCGTCAGAGGCGCTCTTGCCGCTTAGGCTGGCAATCCTGGCGGCGACGAGCTGAAGGAGGATCACGTCCCTGTCACTAAGCTTTCTGTCCTGGGTCCAAACTCTGGGCCCTTCAGGGGTGATTCTAACCTGGTCCTTGAACATCTGTATGAGGTCGTTCAAAGAATAGTTTACCGTGATAGTGCGTGCGAGATCCATGTTGGGGATGACCTTGGAGACGAACTCGTGCAGCGAGCGCATAACCACTTCAGGCGACCCAGAGAATTCGACTTTGGCGTCGCCGTAGCTCACTGATATCGAAAGCTCTCGTTCTGAGGACACCTTGCTTCTTGACTCCGCCGCGCACATGATTCGGGACTGGTTAAATTAGGTTCTGGGAAGCAGCCTCGTCGAGACCTTCTTCGCGCCTGGGCGGGAGGCCAGTCGTCATGGGCATTGCCGACGTGGTGTAGACGAATTCTCCGTCCTCGGCCTTGAAGCGTCTAATCTTGGTCGCCTTCGCGAGCCTGAGCAGAGCGACAGCGACCGACTGCTTCGGATAGTTCATCCCATACGACTGCAGGGCCTCCCTTACGTCTGAGAGCTTCCGTCGTTCCCTCCCCCACGGATCCGCGAAGAACTTCAAGATTGCATCGGCGAGGGAATCGCCCTTCCCCAGGGTGATTACAGGAAGTTGGCTGGGACCGGGGACTACCGTCGGTTCGTCTGTCTGCTCGGCCCGTATGACCTTCATGTCCTGGACTCCACGCGCTCCCGCCCCGGGCAACTTGGCAGCTACCTCCGGTATCAGCTCAATCGCTTCGCGGAGATGTTCAGGGTCGGCCTCAACCTCAGCCTCGGCAAGACCTAGCTTCACCCTAATCTTAGTCAAGAAGACTTCTCATGGTACGATCGAATCCGCCCATTTAAGCCTAAGCTGGCAGGCAGAAGTCCCCTTCTGCCACGGCCAGGGCGGCGTGGGCCATCGCCCTCTCCACGGGAGGCATCGCGAGC
>JBEKJV010000063.1:0-5113 GCA_050011055.1 Nitrososphaerales archaeon
TTCACACTTCTAGGCGGGTCGAAGTTGAGCCAAGAATCCAAAGAAGAAAAGCAGAAGAGCGAGCTACGCACTTTCAGGATATCCCAATCCCTAGCGAGGTCGCTGAAGAACGAGTCCAGGAGAGTGGGCATCTCTACGAATGCACTAGCCAATCAAATACTGCGCCAGTACTTGGAATGGCAGCTCCCTGCGACCGAGGCGGGATTCAGCTCAATTCACAGGGACCTTCTCAGAGCGATGGTTGCAAACATGGATTCCGAAGACCTGTCGCGAATCGGAAAGGAGGACGTACCCAACTGGATAGAGCATTTAGCTGTCAGTTGGTACCACAACGTGGGCCCTGATGCTATTCTCAAGACGCTCGTAAGGAGATTCGAGGGAAATGAGCTCGTACACCTGACGCTGAACTATGAAGGCGACACATGTCAAGTCGTAGTGAAACACGACTTCGGTCCAAACTGGAGCTGTATGACTGAAGCCAGCCTTAGGGAGATAGTGACCAGATATTTTCACGCGGAACCACGTTCGCGTAGTGGAAAGTCGATAGTGACAGTGACATTCAAGGTTCCCCCAGGGTTGCAAGAGGCAATGCACCTTACATCGTCTAGCGCACGTGCCCTTTTTGAGTGAACACAGCCTAAACGTGCGATTAGTCGGCGTGTCTTTAATACATCTAATACGTTAGGGACTCCCATACCCATTTGGGTGAAGTCGAGATTCATGGGGATGGGTTTGGCCTTCGAATCCTGTAAATAGCGAGACTGAAGCAGACCTTCCTGATGTTAGGAAGAAAACATACGTGGATTGCAGTCTTTATCATCGCTGGGATGCTGCTTTCGACCGTGGGAATTCCTGCCACAGAAAGTGCCTCCCGGACAGACATTAGCAATGCAATCGCAAAAGGACTATCGTACCTAGCAAGCAATCAGAATCCAGACGGAAGCTGGTCCGGCGCTCCGGTAACCTCAACGGCAATGGCAGTTTTGGCCTTTGAAAATGAAGGTTTCTACGGCTGGAACACCTCATCCCCATACCACACTACGGTCCAGGACGGCTTGAATTGGCTTTTCTCACAGGCCTCTGTGGCAACGATATCTGGTAGCAACTCGGCGGGTAGCCCAGATGTCAGTGGGGATGGCTACGGAATCGGCTGGTATGGAGACGGTCAATCTGTCTACGAGACGCCGATGGTACTCGCGGCCATTGTGGCTTCAAACGCACCAACAAATGTCACTACGACGGGCCCGTCAGGCGTCCTGGGTCTAACCTACAAGCACGTCGCACAGGACATTGTCGACTGGATAGCCTGGGCTCAAAACAGCGTTGCGGGCAATGGTGTATACGAAGGTGGGTGGAGATACTACCCGCAATATGGGAGTTCCGACAATTCAGTGTCCCAGTGGCCAGTCATGGGTTTGCTGGCTGCTCAACTCTGGGGAGTTAATGCACCCACCTGGGTTAAAACCGAGCTGCAGAAGTGGATCAAGTCAGACCAGGATCTTACCGGGAACCCCGCTACAAATCCCTACTATGGAGCATTTGACTACCTTCCAGGCTATACTCCGGCCTACATAGTCAGCCCCGCCGAGTCGGCAGCAGGAATACTGGAGCTGACATACGTCGGAGCATCCAACACCAATTCGAGTGTACTGGCAGCCGAGGGATACCTGTACAAGGATTGGCTTACCGGGACCCCCGGTAATAATCCGAACGGGTGCTCTCCCGTCTGGGGATGCGGTTTCAACTACAACATAGGCGCCTTGTACGATATGTATGCCGTAATGAAGGCAATGAGGACGACAACACCGACGCCGACAACCTTCATTCAGAACTACACAGGCACAGCCAAGATTGATTGGTACAATGGAACTAATCAGTATGCGGACGCGCTTGTGGGCAACCAATCGTCAGACGGACATTGGAACAACTGGGTTGCGTGGGCCGAGAACGGCGACGTGTCTAACAACCTGGGTACGGCTTGGGGCACACTGATTCTCGAGCCCATCCCCGTCCGCGTCACCTATTCGCTCGGAGTGCACGTAGTCGACAACATTGGTAATCCTATCTCGGGGGCAGCGGTATCGGCGGTCGGGCCAACGACCTTGAATGGCTTGACTAACGCCGGTGGCAACGTGACCTTCAACGGCGTTCAAGCAGGAACGTACGACGTAACCGCCTCCAAGACCGGCTACACATCGGCGTCCGTAAGTGTGAACTTGGACACGGACACAACTATCACACTGAAGCTAAGCTCCACTCCAACAGGTGTGCCTGAGTTCGCCATCCCATCAGCAGCGATTGTCGCCCTGGCGTTTTTGGCGCTGGCTCTCTTCAGTGCTCGCGCGCGATCCAGAAATCCACGAAAATCGGTCAAAGCCTCCTAAAGAGTGGGGCCTTCCCCTTCCTCCGTTTTTCTCATTCCGCCAGAGGGCATTCTACACCATTGAAGCTTGGCGAGTTGCACAGGGCGAAACCTAGCGCTGATGCTAGGCTTCGCTCGTTGCGATTCCTTCCCGGCATCGCAGGCTGTCGGTTGGAGCTGCGGTAATCCTCAGCGCGCCTATGAAACAACGCCTAGCCCTTTGGGATCTCAACGCCGCAGGGTTCCCACCTCTCTCATGTTCGAAACCCGGGGACAGTCCCGGAGGCCCCATTTCGCCTCTCTATCGTGCATCCTATCTCCATCCCCTTCGATGACCATTCCGCCTGCTCGCCAGCGCGCGTCGAGCGATTAGTCGGTGTATCCTTAATACATCTAATAGGTTAGAGCGCCTTGAACTTCTCGCTCCACTGTGTGTAGGCGCTGACCATCTCGTTCGAGACTGAAGGGCGCCTGGTGCGCAGTCTCCTTGTCAAGGGCCTTTCCGCTCTGGAAGAGTTCTCTGACGACCCTGAGCTGGACGCTCTGGCATATGTCCTTGATGTCGCTCCCTGAGTAGCCATCGCTCAGCTTTGCGAGCAACTCCAGCCCGACGTCCTCTGAGAGGGTCAGCGGAGCAGTGTACATCCTGAACTGTGCCATCCTTGCCTCATTGTCGGGGAGCGGGACGAAGATTCTCTTCGAGAAGCGGCGCAGGAACGGAGGATCCAGTGTCCATGGTTTGTTCGTCGCGCCGATGACGTAGAGATGGAGGTTCTTCCCTTTGTCGTTCAGGCCGTCCGTCTCCCTTAGGAACTGGTCGCGAACCCTGACCTCACCCCCGACTTCCTGACCCCTTGTCCCCAGAAGGGAGTCGATCTCGTCAACGAAGATGATCACGGGTTTATTGTCAGAGAGCATCTTGCGAGCGTTTGTAAAGAGCTTGGCCACGTTCTTCTCACCCTCGCCCAGCCACTTGCTCATTATCGACGCTGCGTCTACAGAGATGAAGCAACCGTCGATCTCGGCTGCAGTCGCGGCCGCAATCATCGTCTTGCCGCAACCTGGAGGACCATAGAGGAGGATCCCCCTAGGCCAGCCGAGCTTGAAGAGGTCTGGTCTGAGGAACGGGAACACGATTGACTCGCGAATGGCCTGCTTGCAATCCTCGAGGCCAACTACGTCATCCCACTTAACGTCAGGCTTCTCGGTGATGACAAGCTCGCTGAACGAGGCCTTCAGCTGCTGGACGACCTGCGGTCCCTTCGACCCACTGGCCGCGTTGGTCTGAGGGGAGCTTCCCCCCTGCGGAGAGAGATCGGCATCCTGCTCCTCGTCGCGAGGCAGGAGACCGTGTGCAGCTTGTATCGCCCTCACGCGTTCCTGGTACGCCATGGCACGCTCCGTGTACTGCCTGTTCAGCCTATAGTCAGGGTAGAGGTGAACCAGCTTGATGAGGGTGGAGATTGCCTTCTGGTACATCTGTATTGCCATGCCGTGGGCACCTTGGGAGTCGAGCCTGATTGCTTCTGAGGCGTACTTCTTAGCGTCGTCCTCTAGTTCCTTCGCCGCCACCACGCTCATTTGGCGTCACCCTCCTGCTGGTTGATCTTGACTTTTCCTTCAGCCAGGAGCTTCAGCATCGCCTGCTCGAGGTCGTCGGATGGCATCTTCAATATCGTCGATGCGTCTGTGATGTCGACGCTTCCATTGTGGATCGCCGCGTATTGAAGTACCTGTTCCTCGGCCTCCTCGCCCCGTGGATTCCGGTAGAGTGTTCCCAGAGCCATCGTCTCCTCGTCCTCTTCCTCGCCAGTTGCCAGCAGCGGGACCCTCCTTTCCAGTTCTTCGCCGTTCTGTTGGATCTGGCGCGGAGAGATCACCATAGTCCGCTTCATCTCTTCGGCTCTTTCCTCGGCGAGCTTCCTCGCCTGCTCGACCAGCTCCTCTCCACTCTCGGTCTGGATGTTGAGCGAGATTGAGGGAGAGACATTGCCCATCTCGGACATAGTCTCCGTAAGCGCGGTGTTGATCTCGTCTGAAGCCTGGTCGAGTGAAGGCACCAGGCCTTGGACGGTCTTGTTGACCTTGCGAAGGACCTTGAACGCTGTTCCCAGGTGGGACATGACTTCACCAACGTCGACTATGCTTTCAAGTCTGAGGACAATCTGCGTAAGGGCCAGCTCACTGGCGTAGACGACCTTCCCTACCTTTCTAAGCTCGGCCCACTCGTTGGCATAAACTGCAGCCTTTGACCTGTCCTTCGTCATCATTGCCTTGACAGTCGTCTCGAAGAGGGACTTCCTCCTCTGGTCGAGCCTGATCCTCAGGTTCTCCAGCTCCCTCCGGTGGAGCTCGATCTCCTTGATCGTGGAAGCGATCTTGGGCTTGACGTTGTCCTCCTTCCTGAGTCCAATAAACTTCAGAGGGTCGCGTGCAGACAACTAAGCGGCTCAAAAGGCGCGCGTCTATAATCACAGGCTTAGTCAATAACATCAATACTAACAAGTGAAAAGTTGTGGTTGTTGAACCACTCGGGCCAATTAGTCGCAGGAATCTGCGCCCAGCGACGCGGAGACAGTGACCTCCGGACGAGCGTTGAGAATCTCTCTCTTGGAAAATAAAAGAAAAAGAGTCCGGGAACCCGTGGTTCCCGTCTCTAATACGTGCTGGTCTCCGTCCCAGCTTCCGCAGAGGGCAGTGTGGAGGGTATTTCGGGGAACTTCTCCTTCATGCGCTGCTCCGCGACCGCGG
>JBEKJV010000064.1:0-3310 GCA_050011055.1 Nitrososphaerales archaeon
CGGAGTGCCTCATTCCCATATGAAGCACGGCGGGCTTCGGGCCCCCATCCTGGAGTAGACTACTGGAACTGCCAGGTAGAACCCGAGGAAGAGAGTGTAACCGGTCCACTCGTGCAGACTCTGAAGCTGAATCTAGCCATACAGGATACAGATGGCGCCCCCATCAGAGGCGCCTCGAAGTCTACCGTCGACGGAGAGTGGCGTTCCTGGCGAAGACGTATGTCACGACGATCAATCCGGTGACGACTGCGGCAAGGCCCAGCTGAGTTGGGAATTCAGGAATTCCAGACGATGAGCTGCTCGAACTCGAGGATGTGCTGGAACTGCTGCTGGAGCTCGAACTCGAGCTCGAGCTTGTTGTCGTCACAGGTGAAATCACCGAAACCGAGTCCTCGAAGTTGTTGGTCACATAGACCACTCTGTAACTCGTAGGGTCGATGACTGAGACATTGTTGTCGTTTGCATCCGCTACGTACGTCACGCCTGTAGACGGATTGGTCACCACCGCGACTGGATTACCGCCCACCAATATGTGCCTGCCGGCTGTGGTACCGGTTATGACCACCAGGTTGTTGTCACCTCCGTTAGCAACGTACACCTCGCCCGTCAGGTGGTTGAACGACACTGCACTCGGAGAGTTGCCCACTGAAATGTTGGCAATCACCGTATTGGTCGTACCATCTATCATTGACACCGTGTTATCCTGGCTGTTGGCCACATAGATCTTCCCCGTGTCGTTGTTGACCGCCACCGCAACCGGGGAGATGCCTACAGTTGTTATGTTGGCGATAACCTTGTTGGTGGAACCGTTTATGACTGACACCGAGTTGTCGAAATTGTTGACCACATAGACCATCCCATTGTTGGGGTTGATCGCGACCGCAACAGGATAGCCGCCTACTGTGATGTTCTGCATCACTTGGTTGGTCAAGGTGTTGATGACAGCTACACTGTTGTTGTCTTTGTCCGTCACGAATGCCCTGTGAGAGGACGGATTAATCGCAATTGCGCTGGGACCGTTTCCCACTACAAAGGTGGTGAGGACGGCGTTGGTCGAACCGTTGATGACACTCACAGTGTTATCGTCATAGTTGGCGACGTAAACCAGCCCAGTCTGGGGGTTGAAGGCGACTCCGTCCGGAGAGCCACCAACGTTGAAAGTAGTAACGCTGAAATTGAAATTCAGAGCCCTTGCCGCTGGAGCCGCAATCAGAGAGAATCCGACCATGATCGCCAGCATCGAAACTACTGCGAGCCGACCCAGCAGTCCATTTGATGTCCTCGTAGA
Organism: Nitrososphaerales archaeon; assembly: GCA_050011055.1. Taxonomy (GTDB): domain Archaea; phylum Thermoproteota; class Nitrososphaeria; order Nitrososphaerales; family Gagatemarchaeaceae; genus UBA183. The sequence goes on from JBEKJV010000064.1 coordinate 1,289, forward strand.
CGAATGAAGCCTCATCGGCTTCACCTGAACGGACTTTAGTATAAAAGCGTTGGAATCCTTGGCTCGGTCCAATCTGGACGGGAAAAGGTCCCTGCCGTCCCATCACGGGGCAGAGGAGGCTTACCTGATAGTCACTAATCGCTTGTCGGCGCCTTGCCTTGGCCATGGCAACACAGGCAAGAGAGCTTGGCAATGCAACCTAGGTACGCCAGCTGCGAGGAGGAGCCTCAAGATGCGCTCTTCTCGGGTCTAATCAGAAGAGCGGTCCACGCATGAGGGACTTAGAGTACTGACCCTCATTCTGTCAGCGATTCCTCCACATGGCCGTGACGGCACAATAGACCACCTCAAGAGCGGAATATTCCCGTATTGGACGTGCTAGACATCTCCAAGAGGCCTGGGACATCAGGCCTATGGCTGTCGTAACCTCAATGATTGCGAAGCCTGATCGCCCCACCAAGCTCCTGCAAATATTGCATTTCATTGTGCCTAGTTCATGCGCCAAAAGTGGAATGAAAAAGGATAAGTACTCTGGCACCTCGTACTCAAAGGTCTTGAAGTACCTTCAAGCGTCGAGAAAAAGAGTCTACCTCTTCACAGCCCTTCTAGGAGCAATCCTAACTTCAGTGCCCATCGCCACAATCGCTGGTGGCCCCCATTTCAGCTACACGAGCACCGGCTACGGCAAGAGTGTTAACGCCGTAAACAACGCCCCCAACGCGGTGTTCTTCGGGAACTCATCTGCTATCTACTTCGGAAACGGAACATCCCTGTACAACTTCGTCGGCACTGGCGGAAATGACACCTTCACCATCCTCGCTGGCAACGATACAACTCAAGCCGTCCTAACCGGAATGTTGAACAACTCGTTCATCATTTCCAGTGGTGGCGGCAACAGCACATTCAGCATGGTGAGCGGAGACAATTCTACCTTCCTCATCACCCAAGGCAACTTGGTTGGCAACCCGTACAACGGTACGCAGGTGTTCGCCATCACAGGCGGCGCCAACAGCAATGTCACTGAGTCAAGTCTTGGCCCAGTCGGCACCACAATGTACTCAGTCAACCTAGGTTTCAACAGCTCTGTAGTCCTATCTTCTGACTTCCAAGGGAACGCGACGGTAGTCAACGTAGTCTTCTAGCGTTGCCCTACGGGACAACGCTGGTTCCTCTTTTTTAGAAACCGTTAAAAGAATCACTTCGCTCCTCTCTCTGAATGCTGTCTCATCTAAAGCAATCTGGATCCTTGGCCGGAATCATCGTGGCGTGTGCAATCCTGGGCGCCACGTTGTTCGTGCCCGCTACAAACGCAACGACGGCGAATATCAAGCTCAGTGTCTCCAGAAGCGGTGATTTGAACACCTTCAACTTTCGGACTTACTTTCCAATTACAGCGCAGATATCTGTCAACAACAGCGCAGCCGGGTCGACCTACTTCTGGCAGTTCGGTGACGGATCCAACAGCACCGATCCAGCTCCGACCCATGTCTACCGAACTCCTTGTGTCTACAACATCCAAGTCCAGGTGACAGCTAGCAACGGAAGCATCAAATCAGGAAGACTTGCCTTTGGTGCGTTCAGCACAGGGGTGCCGCAGGGCAGAACTCTCGCAGTCTGCCCCCCCGAGGGTACCGCGGGATTCATCTCAGTTGAAGTGGCGGGAGGCTATTTCTCCGCGAACCAGCAGGTCAACGTCATGATGGATGGCGCAAGCATCGGGACTGTGACGGCAGGTAAAGGGGGAGATTGGATCCTCGACGTCAGCAGCTACCTCACACCCGAGCCCAACGACACCCAATTCACCTTCACCACTTCCCCCTCCAGTATCATGAGTGTCTTCACCACCCTGGAAGGGATCAGGGCCACACCCGGCTCCGGAGCTCCAGGGACTGCCGTCCAGGTGGAGGGCAGGTCGTACCTTCCATATTCAACAGTCCTGGTCTACCTGGGAGGTGCGAGCCTTGGTACCGCGGTGACGGACGAGAGCGGCTCGTTCCTGTCTTCGTTCCAAATTCCCTTCGT
>JBEKJV010000065.1:0-3964 GCA_050011055.1 Nitrososphaerales archaeon
GTGCCGCTGTTGAGAGTGACGGAGTAGGGGGAGGTGCCGCCAGTCCAAGTTACTGTCGCGGTGACAGTCGATGTCTGGCCGGTGTCGATTGCTGAGAGGGAGAGCGCGAGGCTCGGGTCCAGAGCGGGATTGACACTCACAGTGACGCTGGCGCAATGCTGCGCCGCCGGTGTCCCAGGACTGCTGTCAGTCACGCGGACAGAGAATGAACTCGTGAATCCGATCGCGCCCGTCGAATAGGACAGAGCCGTCTGGTGAGAGATCTCATTGCCTGGCGTGCATGCAAGTCCCGTGTACCACTGGTAGAAGTAGTTCGGAAGACCACCTGTGGCGTTCACCCTGAGAGTTATTGAAGAGCCGTTGTCGATTATGGGGAGAGCTGGGGAAATCGAAGCGGTGAGTGCCGGGTTGACCGTGAACTGAACCGCGGGCGCCGGAGTGTTGAGCTTCGGAGGGACAGGCACAAGCAAGGTCACAGGCGTGGTCGCCTTGTCAGTGATGCTTGCGCAGTATTCGGTGGACGCAGTCGGAGCTGTGAAGGTGAAGTTCGCCGACTTTCCTGTGATGCCCGTCCGAGGATTCGTGCCCGAAAGAACGGCGACGGGGGTCGTGTCGGAAGCGCAGTTGGGGTTTGTGCCGCTGAACAGCGTGACAGAGTAGGGGGACGTGCCGCCAGTCCAGGCCACCCTTGCGGTAAGGGTTGCAGTCTGACCAGCGTCGATGACCAAGGGTGAAAGGGAAAACGTAGGAATGAGGGCCGGATTGACGGTTACGAGGAGTCCGGCAGAAGGAGAGGCGCTCTCAGGAACGATAGCGCCATCCGTAACCACGACGCAGTAGTAAGTTGTCGAGGTCGGCGAGATTGTAAAGTTGACGAATGCCTTGGAAGTCACATGTGGAGAGCCTACGGCTATTAGCTTCTGACAATCGGAAGTCGGACTCGAATAGAGCTGGCCAGTGTACGGCAGAGTGCCTACTAGGTTCCATGTCAAGACTATGACTCTTGATTGCCCCGCATCGAGGACGACGCTGGGGGAAGAGAAGACAACACTAGTCCCAGTGAAGGGGGGGCTAACCGCTCCTATCACGCTAGCGCACACGCTCGCCGGTGGATTTCCAATGCTGCTATCCGTGACGCGAACCGAGTACATCGGGGTCGAAGTCAGAGGACCCGTCGATAGAGTTGATGAGGTCTTACCCGTCAGCTGGGCGCCGGAACTGCAGGTTGATCCGTTGTACCATTGGTAGGAATAGGGAGAGGAGCCGTGAGCAGGGACTGCGGTCAGGGTGGCGGATTGACCGCTGTCGACTATGGGATAATCCGGACTGATCTCCGCAGACAGGGCGAGGTTGATAGTGAACGTTGTGGGGAGCGAGGTCATCGTGTGGGGAACCGTCGCGCCATCCGTAACTGTGGCGCAGTAGTAGACAGTAGTAACGGGGTCCTTCACTGAGAAGGTTGCAGACGTCCCAGTCAAGCTTGACAACGGGTTGGAGCCAGAAAGCACCGAGGCCTTTGTAGTATCGAAGGAGCAAGTGCTGTTTGAACCTGTATAGAGTGTTGCCGTGTAGGGGGCAATGCTACTCGCCCACTTCACAGTGGCAGTAATCGTCACGCTCTGTCCGGGGTCGATGGCGGCGGGAGAGAGGACAAGCGTCGGCGCTGCGAGGGCAGGGTTGACCGTCACGACCGCAATCGCCGACACGGCGCTCGATCCCTTCGCTCCTGCAACGGTTCCGCAATAATAGCTAGTCGTTTGGGGATTGACGTTGAAGGTGTAACCAGGCGTTGGCAACCCCGTTTTGGCGGCCGCAAGTGTGTTTGAGGTCCCGCAGGAGCTGCTCGAAGTACCTTGGTAGAGGTACACCGTGTAGGGGACACCTCCCCCATTCCCAAGCCATGAGACGGTAATCGCGGCAGTCTGACCAGCTCCGATTTGGCTCAGATGGGGAGTTATCGTTGCGGGCGTCGCGGAATTCACCTGTATCACATAGTAAACCAGACCCGCTCCTGCTATGATGAGGGCGATAAGGAGGACATTCACCACTACATTATTGCCTCTACGGAGGTGCATTGGGGGTCTGCCCATGGGTCAGACGGGTTTAAAACTGTACTTGATTTGCCTGACCGTGAATAGTGGCGTTCCCTCGCCCGTGCGCCCTGTGCGCTCCCTCGTGAGGCAGGTCACGATAGGCATTAGACTTCTTTGCATGAGACACTCCCGGAGGTGCTTCTCCAGGAGGCCGTCGAGCAACTGATGGTGGGGAGATAGGTCAAGAAGCAGAACCGAAGATATGACCACTCTGTCAAAAGTATGCACGACGCGAAGAAGACCCAGACCGTTCTGCAGACACGTCAAGACCTGCAGCGGCGTAGCGACGGCAAGATTCCCCAACTTTAATTAGGGTTGGCTGCGCGACTTTGTAGGAGTCGTGAAATCGATTAGGGCGAAGAGATACGGTGCGGTATCTGTCTCGCTACTGCTGATCATATCCTCGATTCTCGTACTGGGGTCGAACATCACCGTTGTCCATGCGGCTCCGAGCTCGACGGTGACCATCCACGTGGGCCACTCCCCGGATGCGGTGTGCGTCGACCCATCTCGAAACCTTGTCTATGTCGCCAATGCCTATGACAACACCGTGTCCGTAATCAACGGGTCGACTAACGCGATCATGAAAAGCGTGGCCGTAGGGGACGAACCAGACGCGATTGCTGTGAATCCTTCAACTGGGACAGTGTATGTAGCAGACCTTGCCGACAACAACGTGTCAGTGATAGACGAACTGACCAACATTGTGGTGAGAAACGTTTCTGTGGGAAACTCTCCTGATGCTCTGGCGATAGACACAGCGAAGAATATCATCTACGTGGCCAATCAGGACGACAACACCGTGTCCGTAATCAACGGGTCGACCAACGTGGTCATAGAAGGCGTAGCCGTAGGAGCTAGCCCAGACGCCCTCGCTGTCGATTCCTCTAACAGTCTAGTCTATGTGGCGAACTCCTTTGAGGACACAGTATCTGTGATCAATGGGTCGATGAACAAGGTTATTGCAACTATTCCCGTAGGAGGGGACCCGGCGGGGATTGCCGTTGATTCATCCAGTAGAATGATATACGTAACCAACTTCGATGATTGGACTGTTTCGGTGATAAACGGCTCGAATCGTAGCTTGGTCGCCACTGTGACAACAGTGGGAGCCAGTCCCGACGCAATCGCGGTCGACGAAATCACCAATGCAGTCTACGTGGTCAGCTACGACAACGACAGTCTCTCCATGATAGATGGCGCGTCAAACGTGGTGGTGGCAAATGTGACGGTTGGGCAACCGTTGGAGGTCGCTGCCAATCCGTTGGCCGTCGCTGTCAATCCATTGACCAACTTGGTCTACACGGCGAACAACGATACGCTGGACCCATCCCACAAGGGTACTATCTCGGTAGCCGATGGATTGAAGCGGGCCTCTCAAACCTACGTGATATGCTCGTCGTCATCTGTAGCCATCGGCGAGTCCACTGCGTGCTCGGCGGTGATTGTCGGCGCATCACCAAGCGGCCAAGTGATTTGGGACAGCACGGGGGTAGGATCTTTTGTCTCGACTGGCGCTAGTTCCTGCACTATATCGGGAAATGCGTGCACAGTCAGTTGGCAGCCTAGCCTACCTATCTCAGGCTCACCTGTCCAGATCACCGCAACCTTCCTAGGCGACCTCAACAATAAGGGGAGTTCCGGCAGATTCCAACTGAGTGTGAGCGAGGCAGCTAATTCAACCTCGGTTGCGGGTGCGCCGCGATCTGTAGAAGTCTTCTTTGCAGGGTTGGGCGTCGGGGCCCTGGTCGCAATGGTTGGAGCCGCGCTCTACCTGGTTCGCATACGCGGACGAATGGATAGCGGGCCCGGTGGGATTCGAACCCACGGCCTTCAGCTTTCTGCCGGAGGCAGCCGCAGGCGTGCACCTT
>JBEKJV010000066.1:0-4802 GCA_050011055.1 Nitrososphaerales archaeon
GTCCAACACCATCAAAATCGCTAGGCCGTTCTCAAGAGTAGAACTTTACACCCCATGAGGTTACCCTCTGAGGCATGAGAAGGTGCAGAAGACTTCAGAGTCCATCACCCACGGTTGGACGGGCTTCGGAATCACCCGAACATTGGACAGAACCCCGCTTAGTTGTCGGACAGTTCGTCCAATGATGGGTCGGGGGTCGTTCCGTAGATGAGGATTGCCGCAGCAAAACACGCTATCGAGATTATCCAAAGAATGTCGGCTGGAACCAAACCTCTGTTCACAGTCTCGACGACATTCGTGGCGGCCGCGCCCGCAGTGAACACTTCCCACGCAACAAAGATGAGGATGGCGCCCCCGATGCTAAGGCTAATCGAAAGCGCGGAACGCCCACCTAATGTCCTCATGGCCTCCCCTTAGAGACACCTTCTGATAACCATGTCCCGACGCGTAACCCCGCCAAAATCGCTAGACCGTTCTAGGGAGTAGGCGTAAATCCAGCCAAAGCAATTGAGCAAAGGGGTTGAAACGAGAAGTCTCGGTATTCATGGTTGGCGTTGCTTCTGAAATCCTATTGGTCTGTGGTATTGCCCTTGTCGCATACGGCGTGCTTTGGGCTGTTGACAACCAAATGCCAATCTATACATGTGGAGCGATTGGTTGTTTCTATTATGTCCAACTCCTCGTCCTGCCCCTATTCGAGTTGGGGCTTGGTTTGCTTGCCGCCTCAGCAGTCGGACTTCTGTATGTCCTAATGCTTTCCCGAAAATCGCCCACCACCAAAGATGGGACAGCCTCATGACCACCAAGGAGACGGGACAGAAACCACCAAGTGACCCTTGGCTTTAGCCCAACACCGTCAAAATCGCTGGTCAGGGTTTAGCCCACTTCCTCTTCTTGTCAAAGAAGAGAATCCCTTAGCCAGATAGGACTCTTCCATCTCGATACATCAAGATTTCGTCTGCGAACTTGCCATCGCGCAAGAACTTCTTCGGCACAACCCCGGCTCTTCTGAAGCCACACTTCTCATAGACGTGAATAGCCATCGGGTTGAAAGCGAAGACATGGAGTTCCACCAGCCACACTCCAATGCGAGATGCCTCTTCTAGCGCCGTCTTGACCATCATCTGGCCAATGCCTTTTTCACGGTATCCGTCAAGAATCACAATGCCGAAGTATCCTGCGTGCCTCTCTTCAGCCGATTTCCGTCTTGATATTTCACAATGACCAACGATTCTGTTACCCACAAGCGCCGCAACGCTGACCGTTTCATTCTTCCTGACTCCAAGCAGGATTTTGTTGAGATATTTCTTCTCATCTGACTTTCTGAATCTCTTGTCGAAAGCAATTATTCCCAGTCTTGGATTCGTTTTCTTCTCCTTGACGATGGTGTTCACAAACTTCAGAAGTCCGTCAAGATCAGTCCTTTGGAGTGCGCGTAATATCACAGGGGTTCCATCTTTCGCTATGAAGGTCATTGGTCTACAACACCACCGTTGGTTGGAACTCAGTTGTAATAACAGTAACGTGGTGGGTAAGAGTTCTAGTTTGTGTCCAACCCCACCAAAATCGCTAGGCCGTTCTCTAGAGTAGGCGTATATCCAACCGGCCACGCAATGTAGGGCACGGGAGTGCCCACATGAGGAAATCAATTGTTATTTCGCTAGTGGTTGTAGCTCTTCTGGTCGGCAGTGTTGCCATCATATGGTTCTACATGTCTTCTCCAAATCATTCGGGTCAGCGTATGACCACAATCACCACAGTTGTTAGAACGACGTTGAATAATGGTGGCACAACTTACGCTACCACGACCGGAGAGTTTTCAGGCTGTATTCCACCGGTTCAATGCTACCCTACTACAATTACGACGTGGGTCAACATGACCTCTTCGTCTACAGGCACATAGAGAGTCATATCCGTTTCTGGCCTGTGGTTGGGTCAAAGCATCAGGGAAGTGACGAGGAGACGTTCTCAGGAACCTGCCGCAATGGCGGGGCAGTGAATACGAATGGTTCACCCTAGAGGTAGTCCAACACCACCAAAAGTGTTGGTTCAAATCCGGCCAACCCCATCAAAACGGTTGGTTCAAGGCGTTTCGGCTAGAGTTTGAACCCTGATAGTTAGGCTCAAATCTGACCGTCGTTAAGACTCGAACCCATTTGCTGGCGAGTCCGACCAGACTCGAACCCAGTGACACGGTTTTGGGTTTTGGTTCCAACCCCATCCTAGTAGCGAATCCTAGCCGAGCTACAGTCCCAGAAGTCTGTCCAATGAGTAGGGTCCGGCTCCGAGGACCAGGAAGACCATTGCCAGCAACAGGTAGACCAGGTCAATCTCATACGTCGGCTTGCCCTGCTCCATGCTGATGAAGCTCGCGTGCATCTTAGACTTCTTCATCCAGATGATTGCGCCAAACTGCAGGACGAAGAAGAGACCGACAAGAGGCGTCAGCAACCCGAGGATGAGGAAGATACCTCCGATGAATTCTAGGGCCGTGACCAGGTCAGCCGTGATGGGTGGAATTCCCATGCCTTTCATCCACTGTCCAGCTTGGACTCGTCCTCCCTTTGCCTTCGGGTACCCATGGAGTGCTAGCCCCGCCCCGACGCAGAGTCTCAGTATGAGGAGAAGCTCTGGGCCGTATTGGTTAAGGCCTTCTAAGAGTCCTGACAACTAGATCTCCTCCTCCTCTGATGAACGCAGAGATTCTCTTAAGCATTCCAACTCGCATCCCACAGGACGCGTGCGCTTTCTCTTCCTGCCTGGAAGCGGACACTTAACCCGGTGATTAAATGTGGCGTCTTCTCTTTGCCAGCTAGATTTAACTGGAACCGGTTCCCGACATATAGCGAAGTGACTTCGTGAGATGGCACAAAAGTTCTCGACTATCAAGCAGACGGTCATTGTGAATGCCTCCCCCGAGGAGGTCTACGACGTGCTAATGAACTCCAAGAAACACGCGAAGGTCACCGGGTCGCCAGCCAGCATCAGCACAGAGGTGGGCGGGAAGTTCACGGCCTGGGACGGGTACATCTTTGGGAAGAATCTTGACCTTGAACCCGGGAAGAAGATTGTGCAGGAGTGGACGACGACTGCATGGCCGAAAGGTTATCCTCCTTCGAGGCTGGAGATAGCCCTAGCCAAGAAGGCCGGCGGCACCGAGCTTAGAATGGTGCACTCCAAGGTCCCAGCTGAACAGAGGCTTGACTACGCCGAAGGCTGGCGCTCGTACTACTGGGAACCGCTCGGCACATATTTTGGGAAGAAATAGACCGAGGAGCGACCACCCCGGCATCGTGTGGTCGGTGTCTGAGACCGTTCCTGACTAGCGCGATGCCTACCCCTGCAAGCAAGATTCCCAAGAGGAAGGCACCAAAGTTGAAGGAAGACTCAGCTCCGATTGCCACAAGGCAAACGGAGAAACCGAGTATAACGAGGACGACGCCCATTGCCACTGAGTCAATCCAAACAAGACTCTTGCTCAAAGGCCTACCACTGTTTGATAGACAGTTGGTCTCTTAAGTAATTGGTTTGGACGATAGCCCGGCTAGATTATTATGCAATTTGCCTAGTATCCCCGAATGGGCCTCTTGGCCAGAGGTTTAACTAACATACTTGGTGACTCTTGCACATGAGAATCGGATACACAGGAATCCGAGTGAACGACATGGACAAGGCCATTGGCTTCTTCACCAAGGTACTTGGAATGAAACTGCGCTCCAGAATAAACGCGAAGTGGAACAAGGGAGTCTTCGCCAATCTTGGATATGAAGGACAAGACAGCTACCTCGAGCTGAACTGGTACGCCCCTGACTCGCCTCACTACACGAAGTTCGTTGAGGGAGATCAATTGGACCACCTTGGCATTCGCGTGGAAGACTTCGAGGGGACACTCAAGAAGCTCGAAGAAGCAGGCCATCCAGTCACCATTGGACCAATTCATTCGGGCAAGTGGCACTTCGCCTTCGTCAAGGCCTTCGAGGGAATCTGGCTAGACGTCCACAAGGTCGATGAAGACCGCAAGAAAGTGACAGCACAGAAGCCGCATAGAAAGAGCAAGACCTAGCCGCGGCGAACGACGGCACGCCTTTGAATGGCTCGGACTAGGCTATTCCGGCTAAGCTGGGCTCATTCTGAGCTTGTTTTCAATAGCTCGGCTATGGTTGCGGCGAGATGTCCACAACCTTGGTTCTATCAAGTAAGACGGATGCATTGAGGTTCTCCATGCACCACAAAACCCGCATTCATTGCCAAGTTGGCCTGGAGAGATCGTCGGTTCTGGTAACTAGAGTTAAAGGCCCCTGCCACTCACTCTACTATTGGGATGAAGAGCTCTCTGGTTGCCACGACTGTAGTCATAGCAATTCTAGTCAGCAGTGTAGCGGGTTACATCGCTGGGAGGAGTCAGACAGTGACAACGACCCGGCAATCCACGTATACCTCGTTTCTAACTACGACCGCCACTAGTACGTTGACTTACACGGCAACAAGTGCCCCTGCCACCAGCATCCAGACGCCTCCAACGGTATTCAATGCGGAGAGCTGGAATGTTGCGATAAACGGTTACGCCTACCCGCCGAGTTTCGTCACGTTCGACACTAACTCCAGCACGATTTATCTCTCGGGCGCGCCTTCGAATTTGATAACTGTCTTAGACGCCAATACACATGAATTGAGCAGTACTTTTGCGGTCCCTGGTTTCTACGCCGGCCCTATACTCGTAGACCCAAAAACAAACACTTTGCTTGTCTGGGCCGATGTTTGTAACAACAAGCCCAATGCCACTGCTGCAACCTGCAATCCAA
>JBEKJV010000067.1:0-9450 GCA_050011055.1 Nitrososphaerales archaeon
CCTTCTCGCCCCCTTCTAGCTAGCGGGTCGCGACTATCAGGGCGTGGTCCTTTTCAAAGGGACTGAGCTCGATTATCAACTCTACGCGAAAGCCCGCCCCCTCAAGCCTCTCTCTCTCCTCCTGGAAGACTCTCTCGGGGTCCTTCAGGACATCGATACTCCTCGCCTTCACCACGAGTAGGAGCCTCCCCCCAGGCTTCAGCATCGCCCTGCAGTTCTCCATCGCGATCTCGGTCTGGTCCGGTTGTGCGATGTCACAGTAGACCAGGTCTACCTTCGAAATGTTGTACTTCGAGGGGTCCCTGGCGTCGGCGACAAAAGGGATCACGTTCTTCCGCTGTCTAGCGACGTTCTCTACGAACTCCCTGGCTACGCGGGGAGAGAACTCGACGCCAATCAGCAGCCCCTTCTCTCCGACGATGTCAGACACGTGTGAGGGCGTCGTCCCCGTCGACGTCCCCAGATACAGGACCCTGTCTCCCTCCCCAATTATGTCGTCGGGGAGGCCCTTGAGCATCGCTGCCGCGAGCTTGCTCCTGAACGGGTCCCAGGTCCTGTACTCGACCCCGCCCCTGCTGATGAGCTCCTCGTTGTAGACCCTGTATCCCTTTGCGAGGTTCGGCGTCAGCAGGAAGGTCCTGCCATTCCTGTCTTCCCTCCTGACCGGGCTCATCGCCGACTGGACTTCTGGCGTCTAGGGAATCTCTCCCGCCTTTGGGGACTGTCGCGGGAACGGTCGCGCCACTCCGGCTGCCTCGGCGGGGGCTCCTTGTACTTCTCTCTGATGCTCGCGAGACGCTTGTCGAGACTCACCTTGATCGAGGCCTCCTCCGAGCCCCTGTAGTAGTCGACCCTGGCCGCTATTGCGATCTTGTTCGCGATCGTCCTCGCTATCTTTCCCCTCTGCCATTTCGGCGCCGCGTGGACGGCCTCGTGCTGAAATAGGATTCCATGCTTGGGCGGCCTCGCGCCCGTCCTGAGCGCCCGGAAGAGAGCCTTCTCGGCCCCAAGGATCTGGATGGTGCTCGCCGGCAGCATCGCGAGCCTGTCGAGCCCTCCCGCCTTCGCCATCAGCCTCGCCCCAATCGTGGCGCCAGCCACCTCGCAGACGTTGGGGGCAATTCTCTTCATGGCACCCTCCACGTATTCGTTGAGCTTGTTTCGTTCTCCGCTGAGTTCGACAGAGAGGGACGACAGCGCCTTCACCCTGGCCAGGTCCCCGTCAGTGATTTCCCCTCCCTTCGACCTGTCCCGAGCCGTGAGGATCGCTTCGACCTTCTTCTCGGTGAACCCCCTCCCCTGGAGCAGCTCGGGTGTGAACCCATCTCTCCTCCCTGCGGCGACGATGATCCGGCACAGAGCGACATTGTCCTGAACCATCGGGGTCAGCTCCGGAAAGTGCAGCCCGTACCACTCTGCGGCCCTCGTCGAGGTGACATTGAGGAACTTGTCCATGTCGTCCAGCGCCTGGATTGCCTGGACGAGGTGCAAGTCTGGGCGAGAACCGGATTTCCTGATCGCCTCTTCGGCAGCCGCAATCGATCTCTCTCTTATCGTCTCGAGGGAAGGCCTCTCGTCACCCGCAGGACCTTTCCCTCCTCCAACGGCATTCTCCTCTCCCGGTCTTGCTGTTGCCAGATATCTCAACTCTCCCCGAGTCTCAGGACATTAAAGCGTTTTACATCGAGCCGAAGTCCAACGCCAGAGTCGACTGGCTAGTCTTATGGGATCAAGACTGTTAGTTCATGTTCCGTCGACCTATGCACAACTCAGGGGTTTTGGCCCACGCGTCTGATTGCAAGCCAAAGATTAATCTACCGTGAGGAGCAAGCCTTCCTAAGGAGGATTGAAACAAGAAGATGCCGACCCACGGGAGTCAGCAGGTCAGCTCAAGGCTGACTGCCTCCAGTCACTAAGGCCGGAAAGGTCAGATCCCAGACTCCGAAACTAGAAGGGAAGCCAAAGCCTAGCAAGATCCCGAAGGTAAGGAACAAACGGACCTACGACAAACGCTTTACCCTCAGGCGCAAGCCAGGCCAGAACTGGATGCGCCGGTGACCGCTCAAGAGCCGGAGAGGACACGGGAGGCGGCCGCCTACCTGGCCGAGCAAGTCAGGAACGGCGGGGTCGCTTCGAGGACGGCCCTCGAGAAGCTGAAGAAGCGGGCGTCCATGCAATACTCTCTGGACAGGTACATCTCCAACTCTGAAGTTATCGCCGCCCTGGAACCGGGCACGAGGGGTGCCTTCGAGGAGATGCTCCGGGTCCACCCCAGGAGGAGCGCTTCAGGTATAGTGGTCATCACGGCCTTCTCCGCGCCTTATTCGTGCCCTCATGGCACATGCGTTTTTTGTCCAGGCGGGCCCAAGTCAGGAACGCCTCAGAGCTACCTCCCCGACAGCCCGGGGATGAGGACCGCGCTCGCCGTGGGATTCGACCCACTCCCTCAGGTCCGCAGGAGCCTTTCCAACTACGAGGGGAACGGGCACAAGACCGATAAGGTCGAGACGGTTATCGAAGGCGGCACATTCATCGCCCTTCCCGCCGACTATCAGACTTCCTTCGTGAAGGGGGTCTACGATGGCCTAAACGGCTCCGCTTCGGGGACCCTCGAGGAGGCGCAAGCGGCCAACGAATCTACCCAGAGCCGGTGCGTGGGCCTGACCCTCGAAACGAAACCTGACTGGTGCAGACCGCAAGACATCGATCTCATGTTGAGCTTCGGGATAACGAGGCTAGAGATAGGGGTCCAGAGCCTCAGAAACGCGACCCTCTCAAGGAGCAACAGGGGGCACACTGTAGAGGACACGCTGAACGCATTCAGGGTCGCGAGGGACGCCGGCCTCAAGGTGGCAGCCCATATGATGCCCGGACTCCCGGGGGCGACCCCTGAGGAAGACCTCGAAGACCTCCGAATGCTCTTCGAGCGGGACGACCTCCGCCCCGATATGATGAAACTCTATCCGACTCTCGTCATTCCAGGGACGGCCCTTGCGAAGCAGTTCGAGGCTGGGCTCTACAGGCCCTACGACCTCAGGACAGTCGTGGAACTCCTGAGCGACATGAAGCGGTTCGTGCCAAGGTGGCATAGGATAATGAGGATTCAGCGGGAGATTCCCGCAGGAGAGATATCTGGAGGGGTGAAGAACGGGAACCTGAGGGAGCTGGTCCTGGCCAGGGCCGAAGAGAAGGGCTGGAAGTGCAGCTGCATTAGGTGCAGGGAGGTGGCCCTGAGCGAGCCGTCCGCGATGGCCGAGGAGGATGCCCTCGCGTACCGTGAGGAGAGATACTCCGCCTCGGGCGGGCTCGAGGTCTTCGGCTCCTTCGAATACGAAAGGAGCGGCAAGATCGCGGGCTTCGTGCGGCTCCGCGTTCCGTCCGAGGGCGCCCACCGATCGGAGATGGCGAGTTCGGCCGTCGTCCGCGAGCTCAGGGTCTACGGGCGCCAGGTCGAGTTGGGAGGGAGGAGCGAGAGTGCGTGGCAGCACAGGGGGCTCGGTGCCTCCCTGATGGAATCGGCCGAGAGACTCTCGGGCGAGGAGTTTGACGCGAAGAGGGTCCTGGTGACCAGCGCGGTGGGGACGAGGAACTACTACAGAAAGCTTGGCTACGAGAGGCTGGGGCCTTACATGGCGAAGAGACTGGGTTGACCTTGGTCCGCACTCGGCGTCAGGCCATTCTCCTGTCGATGACCCCATCTTTGCGAGCCTTCTTTTCGGCCGCGAAGTAGACCGCAAGGCCGACGACGAGGAAAATCGCCCCGCCCAGGACGCACAGCGAAAGCGAGTAGAGATAGTTCCCGGAGACGCCGGGGACGATGGCGACCCTCGCGGCGGCTATGAACTGGGTGAACGGGAGGTACGTCGCCCCAACCGACACTGGATATGGAAGGATCGAGGGCGGGAAGAGCGCCCCGGAGAAGACCATCAGGAGTCCTGCGACGTACCCGGGAAGGGACCATTCGAACTTGCTAGCATAGAGCGAGTAGGCGCCGAGGAGGTAGCCCAGGCCCAGGGCGGCAGGGATGTCCGCGACCAACGCGACCCCAAGCATCAGCGCGGTCACTGGGGTCACGATGAGCGGGACCGTCGTGCTTAGGAATGAGCCCAGCACGTAGTAAGCGGCCGCCAGGGCGGCGATAGAGGTCGTGACCGAGATCGCGAAGGATGACAAAGCCCTCCCGGCCACGTAAAGAGCAGTCGACCGCGCGGTGAGGTAGATGTGCTGGAAGACCGAGAGATTCTTGCCCTCGGCTATCGCGACGGTGGGGACCCAGGCATAGGCAGCCACGTGGGCGTATAGGGTCGACCCGACGAGCACATAGGCCAACTGAGTCGGATTGAACAAGACCCCCGGACCGCTGTTCGAGGAGCCAAACCAGTAGATCATCGAGACGGTCATCGCCGAGGCGAAGGGGGCGACCACTTGCAGCGCGAGAGATACGGGCGGGTATGTCCAGGCGAGGTCGTGCTGGATGCCCATCCAGGCCGAGGCGAAAAGCGACCTGAAGCTGATCATCTGATTCTCACAGCGATTGTGCCGTCCCTCCTGCCTCTGTTCTCTAGGGCCTTCAGCGCGAAGTTGGAAATGACAAGGAAGATGACCGCCATCACAGCCAAGGTGACGAGGCTCGGCCAGATGGACCCGACATCCATGCCCCTGAAGAGCGACTTTCTTAGGGCATCCATGCCGATTGTGAGCGGGATTAGCGACGCGACCGCCTGTATAGCGAAGGGAAAAGGCGAGGCCCCGCCTATTGCCGGGAAGTAGAGACCCGAGACCATCGACACGGGCTCTTGGAGTACGTTGTTCATCGACTCCGCCTCCCGACCGTAGGTGAGATACAGCGAGGAGAGGGTCATCCCCATCGCATAGAGAGATACGAGCGTGAGCAAGAATGTCAGCAAGACTGCTCCCCACGAGGCCGCCACAACCGGGTGGAATAGAACCCATCCAATCCCGATGACCATGGCTGCGGACGGGGCGGTCCCGATTATCCCTCCGAAAGACATGCCTATCAGAATCGCGGACAGTGAGGCGGGCGAAGTGAGATAGATCTCAAAGAGGCCCTCCTGTTTGTCCCAGTTGAACTGGCTCGCCATCGACCAGAGAACGTTGCCCCAGAACGCCACCATCACGCCGCCGAGGATTGCGAAGCCGATGTAGCCGGTCGCTCCGATGCTGTAGTAGAGGAGCGAGAGCGCAAGGGATGAAAGGATCGGGAAGCCCATGTTCACTACGATCCAGAGCCGCTCTCCAAAGATGCTCCAGAGCCGCACCAGGGCCCTTGCCTTCATGGTCCTGAGCCAGGGCCTAGTCTCCATCCTGCTCCTCCCTCTCCTTGAATCCGCGCCCTACCATGGCCACGAAGACCTCCTCCAGCGTCGTCTCCTTCCGCCACGAAGCGATGACCTTGTGGCCCGACTGCGCCATGGCCTCCTCGGCCCTCCGGGCCGTCCCGTCATCTTCGACGACTACTTGGATGGTCGAGAGTCCCCTTTCCTCGTCCGAAGCCGACGTGAATCCCTTCACTCCCTCCACTTGGGCAAGCAAGTCGAAGCTCTTCTCGGGCGGAGTGACCTCCATCACCAGCGCCGGGACGCCCAGCGTCCTCTTCAGCTCCTTAGGAGAGCCTTCGGCGATTATCTTCCCCTTGTCGATTATCGCGACCCTGTCACAGATCGCTTCGACTTCGGCCATGTTGTGCGTGGCGAGCATTATCGTCCTGTCGTGCTGGCGGACTTCATCCTTCAGGAAGTCCCTGATGCTGCGGGCTGTCATCACGTCCAGCCCGATCGTGGGCTCGTCGAGGAAGACGACCCTGGGGTCGTTGATGAAGGCCCTCGCTATCGTGGCCCTCTGCCTGTAGCCCGTGGAGAGGGCGTAGAACTTCCTGTCGAGGTACTTCGTCAGCCCCAGTCTCTCGGAAAGATCTCCTATCCTCTTCTCGGCGATTTGGGGCTGGATGCCGTAGAGCTGAGAGAAGAACCAGAGGTTCCGCTTCGCGCTGATGAAATCATAGCCGGCCTTGTCAGCCCCGCTCGCCATGTTGATCACGTGTCTGACTTTCTCGGGCTCGTGTTCGACGTCGAACCCCATCACGGAGGCCGAGCCCCCGGTGGGAAGCAGGAGGGTGGACAGGATCCTGATTATGGTCGTCTTCCCGGCCCCGTTTGGCCCCAGGACTCCGAAGATCTCGCCGCGGCTGACGCTGAGTCAGGTCCGAGACCTTGACCGAGGCTTGTGTCCCTGATATCATGAATGACTCACGCTGGATGACTGGCGACGGTTCGCCCAGCTTCGGGAGTTAACCCTTTCTGTGCGGAGGGGCAATCGTTTAAGACCGCAGAGCCTCAGGACTGACCGCATGCCAGAGCTGGCCGGCTACAGGGGTAAGGCTCTCGAATTCCTCACCAGGGCGAAGGCCAGCATCGGAGATGTCCTCGAAGCGAAGACGGAGTGGGGCACGGTAACCGGGACGTTGGTCCCACGCTACCAGCATGCCGACGACGGTCACGTGGTCTTGAAATTGAAGTACTCAGGGGCGCGTCGGTCAAGACAAAGGGAGAGAAGCCGGCCTTTGAAGCTCCAGCGCGCCCAAAGCCCAGGGTCGGTCTCCCGCGGGTCTTGATCCTCGGGACGGGAGGCACAATTGCAAGCAGGGTCGACTACAGGACGGGTGCGGTCCGCCCTGCGATCTCCGCGGGCGAACTCCACGCCCTAATCCCTGAGTTGTCAGATATCGCAGAGATTCAGCCTGAAATCCTCTTCAACGTCTTCAGCGAGAACATCGGACCGGCCCGCTGGTCGAAGCTGGCCATCCGCGTCAAGAGGGCGGTCACCGAAGGCTACAGCGGGGTAGTCGTGACCCACGGGACTGACACGCTCGGATACACTGCGGCAGCCCTCAGTTTCGCTCTTCAGGGGGTGCCGATCCCGGTCATCCTCGTGGGCGCGCAGCGCTCTTCGGACAGGCCCTCCTCAGACGCCACCCAGAACCTGATTGGAGGAGTCTCCGTGGCTGCGAACGCTGCGTTTTCAGGTGTCTACGTGGCGATGCACCTGGACGAAAGCGACGATGACATCGCCCTGCACAGGGGCACTAGGGTCAGGAAGAACCACACTAGCAGGCGGGACGCTTTCCTGTCCGTGGGCGTGCCCCTCGCAGCGGTCTGGCGCCCCTCGGGGATAGAGCAGGTCGCGTCCGACCTCCCAAAGCGAGGAGACACAACTCGCTTCAAGCCTGCCACCCGCTTTGACGGGAATGTGGTACTTCTGAAGTTCTATCCATCCATGCCCAGCGACCTAATCTCGGCGATAGGAAGGATGGGAGTCCGCTGTCTGATAATCGAAGGCACTGGGCTCGGCCACGTGGGATCGAAGGACATCGCCGCTGTCAAAGCCTTTGCAAAGAAGGGCGGGCTCGTCTGCATGACCTCTCAGTGTATCAACGGCAGAGTCGACCTCGACGTCTACGATACGGGGAGGGACCTTGCGCGGGTTGGGGTCCTGCCTCTTGAGGACATGCTGGCCGAGACTGCCCTCGTGAAGGCGATGTGGGTGCTCGGCAACTCCGCCACGATAGCGGAAGCTAAGGCGAAGATGCTCGAGAACCTGGTGGGCGAGATGAACGCGCGCAGGTTTCTGGTGTGAACCGCTTGCAGACTGACCCGAAGGCAGCCGGCGCAAAGGTAGGGCTTGAGATTCACCAGCAGCTGGCGTCTGCGCGCAAGCTCTTCTGCGAGTGCCCGATACTGAAGTCGGAGGAATTGCCTCTTTCATTCGAAAGGAGACTGAGGCCGGCCCAGAGCGAGACCGGTAAGGTTGACCCCGCCGCTGTCTTCGAGTTCACGAAGGGAAGACCAAACGTCTACCTCTGGAACCCTGAATCATCGTGCCTAGTGGAGGCCGACGAAGAGCCTCCTCACCAACTCAACAACAAGGCCCTGGACACGGTCCTAATGATCGCAGGAATCCTTCACTCCAACGTCGTCGACGAGGTGCACGTCATGCGCAAAATCGTGATAGACGGCTCGAACACGACCGGTTTCCAAAGAACGGCGGTCATAGCGCTAGGTGGGTACGTCGAAGTGGAGGGAGCAAGGATTGGCGTCCAGTCCGTGACGATAGAGGAGGATGCCGCGAGGATTATCGGGGAAGACGAGAAGTCGAGGCGGTTCGCGCTGGACAGGCTCGCTGTCCCGCTGGTCGAGGTGGCCCTCGACCCTATCGAGGGAAGCCCGGACGCGGTGGGCACGGTGGCGCTCCACCTCGGTAGGATGCTCAGGTCGACGGGCCGGGTGGCCAGGGGTCTGGGGACGATCAGGCAGGACCTGAACGTGTCCGTGAAGGGCGGCAGGGTCGTCGAGGTGAAGGGAGTCCAGAGGCTCAACCTGTTGCCCAAGGTCGTCGCATACGAGGTCGCGAGGCAGCTCGGGCTGGTGGAGGTATCTGCCAAGTTGAAAGAGAGAGGCGTGAGGACCATAGAATGCCGCGAGCACGATGTTAGCCAAGTGCTGGTGAACACCGGGTCGAGGGTCATCCAAGACAAACTCAGAGACGGGGGCAAGGTCGTCTGCATCAGCGCAAGCGGCCTGCATGGATTGATGGGGTGGGAACCATCACCGGGCATCAGGTTGGGGAAGGAGGTGGCGGAGGTAGCAAGAGTCAACGGCTTGGGAGGGATAATCCATTCAGACGAGTTCACGAAGCAGGGGCTTTCGCACGATGACGAGGAGGATCTCCGCAGGGAATGTGGAGCAGGGAAGGATGCAGCACTCGTCCTTCTGGCCGGCCCGGCATCGAAGGTCGCGAGGGCGGCCCCATTTGTAATCCAGAGGTTGAAGCAGGCCACTGATGGCGTTCCGGCAGAGACTCGGTCCGCCACGGAGGAAGGTCAGTCGAGGTTCATGAGGCCCAGGCCTGGCGCTCAAAGGATGTACCCGGAGACCGACGTCCCTGATGTGGTGATCAGGGCTGACCGCCTGAGCGCCCTGATGAAGCTGGTCCCGGAAAGCTGGGAGGAGACGGTCAGCAGATACGAAAGGAGGTATTCGCTGAGCGAAGACCTCGCCGTCAAGCTACTCGATTCCGAATTCCTTGGCGTCTTCGAAGGGCTCGCGTCCCAGCTCAAGCTTGAACCCTCCTTGGTGGCTTCAATGCTTGTAGACCTCCCCGTGCGGCTGACGAGAGAAGGCATCCCCGATGGTGCTCTCGATCAGGACACTATCGCAGAGGTCCTTCGAGCGATAGACTCGGGGACGGTTGCCAAGGAGGCGGCTCCCGAGGTCCTCAGGTCAATCGGCAGGGGCGAGTCGAAGAGTGTGAGTGAGGCGGTCAAGAAGCTTGGGCTCGCTTCCATCGACGCTGGTCGGCTCTCCGAGATCATCGAGTCGACCGTCCGAAACAATCGTGCTTTGATTCAAGCGAAGGGAGAGGGAGCTTTTTCCC